>NZ_JAUBVK010000014.1:0-158586 GCF_036705795.1 Microcoleus sp. ARI1-B5 | reverse complement strand
ACAGGCGCAACTGCTTGGAATTTCACCACGGCTGCCGCACCGGATACCACAGCCCCTACCGCCACAACTTTCACCCCAGTTGATAACGCCACCAGCGTGGCTGTGGGTGCTAATTTAGTCGTCACCTTGAGTGAAGCTGTCCAAAAAGGCACCGGCAATCTGGTTATCAAGAAAGTCTCGGACAACTCAATTGTCGAAACTATTAATGTGACGGCGGCTAATGTCACCGTCAGCGGCTCTACTGTCACCGTTAATCCGACTGCTGACTTGCTAGCAAACACTCCATACTACGTTGAAATTGCTGCCGGTGCAATTAAAGACTTAGCTGGTAACAACTATGCTGGGATTACAGGCGCAACTGCTTGGAATTTCACCACGGCTGCCGCACCGGATACCACAGCCCCTACCGCCACAACTTTCACCCCCGCAGATGAAGCCACCAGTGTGGCTGTGGGTGCGAATTTAGTCGTCACCTTGAGTGAAGCTGTACAAAAAGGTACCGGCAATCTGGTTATCAAGAAAGTCTCGGATAACTCAATTGTCGAAACTATTAATGTGACTGCGGCTAATGTCACCGTTAGCGGCTCTACTGTCACCATTAATCCGACTGCTGACTTGGTAGCAGGTACTGGTTACTACGTTGAAATTGCCAGCGGTGCAATTAAAGACTTAGCAGGTAATAATTATGCTGGGATTACAGGGGCAACTGCTTGGAATTTCACCACTGCTGTCGCCGCTGACACAACACCACCCACAGCCGCCAGTTTCACCCCCGCCGACAACGCCACCAATATTGCAGTTGCTGCTAATTTAGTCGTCACCTTGAGTGAAGCCGTCCAAAAAGGCACTGGCAATATTGTCATCAAGAAAGTCTCCGACAACTCAGTTGTTGAAACTATTAATGTGACGGCGGGTAATGTCACAGTTAGCGGCTCTACTGTTACAGTTAATCCGACTGCTGACTTGGCAGCAAACACTCCATACTACGTTGAAATTGCCGCCGGTGCAATTAAAGACTTAGCGGGCAACAATTATGCCGGCACTACAGGGGCAACAGCTTGGAATTTCACCACGGCTGCCGCCGTTGACACCACAGCGCCGACAGCCACTTTCACCCCCGCAGATAATGCCACCAGTGTGGCTGTGGGTGCGAATTTAGTTGTCACCTTGAGTGAAGCCGTACAAAAAGGCATCGGCAATATTGTCATCAAGAAAGTCTCAGATAACTCAATTGTTGAAACTATTAATGTGACTGCGGCTAATGTCACAGTTAGCGGTTCTAGCGTCACGATTAATCCGGTCAATGACTTAGTTGATGGCACTGATTACTATGTAGAAATTGCCAACGGTGCGATTAAAGACTTAGCTGGCAATAACTACGCTGGAATTACTGGGGCAACCACTTGGAACTTCAAAACCGTTTCAGCTATTTCTATTACGGATATTGAGGTAGACGAATCCGCCACCAATGCAACATTTACAGTTTCGCTGTCATCAGCAAATAGCGAACCTATCACTGTTTCATACCAAACTTTTGATGTCTCCGCAAAAGTTGCAGATGGAGATTACACAGCGCTTACAAAAAGCACCCTTACATTTGCACCAGGAGAACAAGTAAAGACTATTTCAGTCCCAATTGTAAATGACAGTGTTTATGAGCCAAATACAGAGATATTTACAGTCAACCTAACCGATCCTAAAAATGCGGTAATTAAGAAAGCCAGGGGCATCGCAATAATCAACAGTGATGACGGAGCGCCTCGGGCGAGTATCCTTGTCTACAATCAGATTGTGAACACTCAAGAAGGAAATAGTGGCACGTCTACCGTCACTATTCCTATCTACCTAGACCGTCTCAGTAACGTACCCATAAAAGTTAGTTATAAAACTGTTGATGGCACAGCAACAGTGGCAGATAAGGACTACGTTCAAATTTCGCCAACAGTAGTAACGTTTAATCCAGGAGAAACAAAAAAAGATATCACTGTATCTGTTGTGGGTGATGGAAAAAAAGAAAAGGATGAGTGGGGATATGTTGTTATTAGTGCCGTAGACAATAACGTTATCGTTACCTCTGAGAACTATACGCAAGGCTTCAGGATTCAAGATGATGACATAGAACCTAATATTTCTATCGATGATATTCGTTTAGAGGAAGGAAACGGCGACGGTAATAATAACACTTTTTCCAGTAAAGCCACTTTTACAGTTACACTTTCTCAAGCAGCAGGTGCGCCGGTAACTGTCTATTATGAAACATCTCATTATGTACCATACACAAGTGAGCCTGTTGATAATTTTGTAGATTATAAAGCTATTCAGCGAACAGCTTTAACATTCCAGCCTGGAGAAACTAGCAAAACGATTATAGTTCCAGTCAATGGAGACTCTTTCTTTGAAAAAGACGATACTTTTCAAGTTACTCTCAGCGAGGCGGTGGGTGGCCAAATCGTAAAAAACACTGGTAAAGCTACCCTCATCAATGATGATGTCAAACCCACGATTTCTATTAGCGATGCCAATGCTTCTGAAGCAGCAGGTCGTATCGTTAATGGACTTCCACAAGCAGATGTTGAGGTGAAACTTTCTAGCCCCAGCAGTGAAAAAGTTTACGTTTCATACAGAACCGAAGATGGCACGGCCAAAGCAGGGGAAGACTATCTTAAAGAAGATTCAACTCAAAGCAAGATTATCTCATTCATGCCAGGGGAAACGGTTAAAAATATTTCGGTTCCCATTGTCAAGGATAACAAGACTGAATCTGATGAAGTTTTCTCTGTGATTCTCAACCAGCCTACGGGGCTTCCCATGAATGGCACAATTGGCAAAGGAACTGGAACCATTACCATTCGTGACCAAATAAATCTGTCAATTGATGATGTTGGGGTAATTGAGGGTAACAGCGGAAAAACCGATGCTACTTTTACAGTAAGCCTAACAGCACCTCTCCCTGTTCCCGTTACAGTGGAGTACACAACGCAAGATGGCACAGCGAAAACGGATGTCCATTCCAATGATTATTATGGTACGGGAAGAGACAATACAATTACCTTTGCACCTGGAGAAATTAAGAAAACAATTACCTTGCCAATTATTGGGGACACGAAGCTTGAAGAAGATGAAACCTTTAGCGTCATTCTCAGCAACCCTAAAAATGCTGCTCTCAGCAGCAAATCGACTGGTACTGCTACAATTATTGACGACGATCGACCTCTAGTATCTATTAGCGATACTATTGTTGACGAAGATGGGGGAGCGTCGAACCCTGCTCAATTTGAAGTCACTCTTTCTAAACCCATTAATGAAGAAGTAACAGTTACTTATAGTACCAAAGATGGCAGTGCAAAGAGTGGTGAAAGGGACTATTCACCACTCACTAACAAAACCGTTACATTCAAGCCAAATGAGAGCAAAAAAACAATTAATGTTCCGGTTTTTGGGGATAGCAAAGAAGAAGGAGACGAAACCTTTAGCGTTGTTCTCAATAGTGCGACGACCAATGGCAAGATTACTGTCGGGGAGGCCGTCGCAGTCATTGATGATTTTAATGATTCAACAGTAAGCTATCCTAATGGAACAAAACAAAAAATTTACATCGCTCCAACTTCTGTTTTAGAGGGAGAGACTGGTGCAACTAACGAAGCAGTTTTTAACGTTAAACTAGATAGTGCTAGCACACTTCCGATTACTGTTCGCTATCGCACAGAAGATGGTACAGCAACAGTTGTAGATAAAGATTACCAACCCATAACTCCTGCTGAAACTTTAACATTTGCTCCCGGAGAAACTCAAAAAACTATTCGAGTTAAAGTCAACCCTGACAAAAAAGCTGACACTGACGAACGCTTTAAAGTTGTATTGCGTGGGGCAACCAATGCTACCGTTGGAAATAGCTTTGCTGAAGCAACTATTATTGAGAATAAATTGACACGAGCAGAGATAGCTAAACTTGCTTTTGATATGTTAGCTGTTTATGCGGTTGATACTGGTAAGAATGTAAAACTACCATTTTTTGGTCAACTCCCCACCGAAAAAATAGAAAGCAGACTTTCTAAATTAGGTCAAAGTTTGACGGAGGTGTTGAATAAAAATTCTCAAATAACCGGCACTCAACTGCAACTAGCACTTTCCTCAGCATTACCGACGACAGGATTTTCTCTTGATAGCACCAGCTTTATAGGAACCGACAATAGCTTACAGTTGAAGATTCAGGGTCAAGAAAGTTTTAACAGCAGCATTGACAGCAAAGGATTTAACCTTTTTGAGAAAATTAAATTCAATGAAAACGGGGTGAAGTTGGGTCTTGATAATTCAACCGGTCAAACAACTGTAAATTACGATATTTCTATGGCTCTTGCTTATAAGCCTGAGTTGGGATGGTATATCAATACAGAAAAAACAGGTTTAAGCACCAGCATTGACGAAAAAGTAAAAGATGACTCCCTCTTTAGAAACAGCAGCAGTGGATTTCTGCCCGTTGATTTTATTGCAAAATCCACCAATGAAAAACAAAGTCAATCTCAGGCAAAATTAGAAATCTCTTTGAGAGATTTTGATAAGTCAGGAACCGACGCAGATGGTTTTGGACTGATGCCCTCTGAAATTGCCAGCAACTTATACAATTCATTTGGGACAAAAGATACATCTCAACCACTTTATAACTCGGTTCTCAGTGCAGACGGAACCCTGAACTTAGATGGTAACGTTTTGTTGAAAGCTGGACTACCATCTCTAAATTTTAACCTTTACAGCGATTTGCCAACAGTTAATTATGTTAACGGCAAATTAACCCAAGACAACACCCCTAGTTTCTTCACACTCAATAACATTAAACTGGATCTGGGAAATTTTATTTCCTCCTTTGGCAAGCCCATTTTTGGCAACATTTCACGGATACTTGCACCCATTCGACCCATCTTAGACTTTTTGGATACCGACACTAAAATTTTTGGCGAAGTTGGTTTAGTTGGGGCGCTAGATGCAGACAAAGATGGTAAAGTCACTCCCCTGGATCTCATCAAAACATTTGCGCCAGTATCGGCACAGAAATATATTCCATTTATTGAGGGTGTCAAAGAAATAGACAGCCTTACAAGGCTGATGGAAGACTCGTTGAAAGAAGATGGAAATCTTGCAATTGACCTTAAGCCTTACGAATTTTATTCCGATGTTAAGGCAACTCAATCTCCTAATGATTTCTATCAATTTGCTGATGATTCTGGTCAGCTCAAGAAAAAAATTGAAGCATATCAAAAAGCGAAGGAACAAAGCAAGCAACTTCAAAAAGCAGCAACCGAAAATGAAATGAAAAAGCAAATACAGGTTGCTGGTGAAGGTGTTAAAAGTCAGGTTGATAAGAAAAAGGGAAGTTCCGACAAAAAAGCAGAAATTGCCAGTAAGTTAGCAGGGGCTTTCGAGAATTTTGACTTGCCAATTTTGACCAAAGCTGAAAGTGCTGGCAAGTTATTAGCAGGGGAAGATGTTCCCCTAATGACCTACAAATTACCTGCCCTGGAATTGGGGGCAGAGATTAAAGCTGGTTTCCGAGTGTTTGGAGTGCTTGAAGGAGGTCTTCGAGGTAGTTTAACAGCTAACCTTCGCAGCATTCCCATCGGATATGACACCTACGGAATGAGAAAATGGGCAGAAACGAAGCGAGATTCAGACTTACTTGATGGCTTCTACATGAGTACGAATGCCAATGCTGATGGGACGGGGGATAATGTTCCCGAACTGATCCTTGAAGCAACCATTGGTGCTTTTGCTGAACTTGATGCTTTGGTCGCAGAAGCAGGAGTTGAGGGGGGAATTAAAGGCACTGCTAAATTGAATTTAATGGAACCTAGCGCGACTCCCGATGGAAAGCTGCGGGCTAGCGATCTGGCGCTGATTTTTAAAAGTCCGTCAGATGTCATAAATCTGCAAGGCGGTATTGAAGCCTATTTTAATGCTTATTACGAGACTCTCGTGAGTTCTAAACAAACTAAAAAACTCGCATCTTTTCCTCTCTATGACTTCCGAGCTGGTGCCAAACCGGCTACGGCTCAAGATGGTTACATCACCGGCGCGTGGGTGTTCTTTGATGCGAATTTCAACAACATCCAAGATGAGAGTGAGTCTTACTCAATGACGTTCCCTGATGGCAGTTTCCAACTTCAGGCGGATGTTGAGAAGTTTGATACCAATAAAAATGGCCAGCTTGACCCTACAGAAGGTAAGGTCGTTTTAATCAGCGGTCAAGATATCTCCACTGGCTTGACTTTGGATACGCCATTAAGTTCTGTGCACGGTTCCAAAATGGTGACACCGCTGACAACGATGGTGGCGCAACTGGCACAGGAAGGAATGGATGTCACTGAAGCCCAAACCAAGGTTAAAGCTGCGTTAGGACTACCTACGAATGTTGATTTGGCAACGTTTAACCCCTTAGAGGCGGTAGCAAATAACGATCCCAATGGTTTAGCGTTGTATGCGGCGGCAATTCAGGTACAAAATACCATTGTTCAAACTGCCAAATTTATTGATGGGGTGAGTGATGTGGCGCTGGCTCAATTGGCTAGTGCGCCGATTGCTGCAATCTCGCTTTCCTTAAAGGGTGGAGTGCCTGTCGATTTAGCAAAAACAGAAACAATACAGGCGTTCATTGAAGACTCAATTACCAAAGCTGCCGAATCGGATTCCACAATCAACGTAGCCCAACTTAAAAGTGTGGCATCAGCCGCCGCTCAGATCGTGGCTTTGGGCAATCAAATCGTCAAGGATCTCGTTGCTAGCGGTCGTCCTATTAAGGATATTGCCCTTGAAATTACTCGCTTGCAGGCGGTGTCTGTGGGTCAAATTGCGGTGGGACTGCCGAAACTGGCAGCGGGTACTATCAAGGTTGAAGATTTCCTCGCTCTAAACACCAAAGAGGCGATTCTGGATCGGATGGTGAAGGTGCAGGTAAATGACCCTACAGTCCGTCCCGTTGTCGAGACGAAGGCTCTCAAAGACCCGATCGTCGATTCTCTGGCACCTACCTCCGAGGACACCGGCACCGGCAATAATACTACCGTTGCACCTGTTCCCCGGCGTCTGCCAACGCCAACTGCTGTCACCACGCCGACGGCGACGGCAACACCAACCAGTGATAGCGCTGAAATGCCTGATAGCACTGAAATGCCTGATAGCACTGAAATCACTACCAGCACTGAAATGCCTGATAGCACTGAAATAGCTACCAGCACTGAAATCGCTACCAGCCCTGAAACGCCTGACGATGAGTGCATTTGCGATCGCATCCCCTACCCCAACTTCGATCGCCCGAATGCTGTCGAAAATACGATCGCTAGCGGCAGTGGGGTCAGAAGGGGCACACCTTTAGCTGACGCCTTTTTTGGCACTAACATTCCTAACTTCTTCAACGGCAATGAAGGCAATGACAACCTCTTTGGCGGCAACAGCAGCGACACTCTCAACGGCAATGAAGGCAATGATTTTATAGATGGTCTCCAAGGGGATGACTTGCTGTTTGGCGGCAAAGGGAATGACATTGTAGTTGGCAGCGAAGGTGCTGATACAATTTTCGGAAATCAGGGGAATGATTTGCTCCACGGTGGCGACTCTGACGATTTAATTAACGCCGGCAAAGGTGATGATTTTACCGACGGCGGCAAAGGCAATGATTCCTTGTTTGGAGGCAAAGGCAACGATATAATTTTCGGCGGCAAAGGGAATGATTCTCTGTTCGGACAGGCTGGCAGCGATACGCTGTGCGGCGGCAAAGGTGATGATTTCTTGTTTGGCGGCAAAGATAACGATCTGTTAGACGGTTGCGAAGGAAATGATATCCTGACTGGAGGAGATGGAGACGACACTCTGACCGGCGGCATCGGTGACGATATTTTGACTGGTGATTTGGGCGGTGACAGTCTAATTGGGGGTCAAGGAAAGGATACTTTTGTGTTAGGTAACGGTCAGGGAATTGACATTATTGCCGACTTTACAAAGGGGCAGGACTTGATAGGATTATCCGGCGGTTTGCGGTTTGAACAGTTGACGATTACTCAAGAGAGTAATGCGACTTTAGTTCGCTCTGGTAATCTGGTGTTGGCAAATTTAATTGGAGTGCAAGCTAACCTGATAACTGCACAGGATTTCCAACTGCTTGTCTAATCGAATACGCGATTGTTAAGGCTGATCCCCCCGGCGCCCCCCTTAAAAAGGTAGGGCTGTTTCATTCTTGAGTAAATAGGAGTATAATCGACAAATATAGCGAAACAAGTCAATATTAATCTTGATGTACCCTAAAAACTTGGATAACAGTCTAATTGACTATCTCAAACAAATCCCCGACTTTCGCCAGTCTTCAGGATGCCGTCATCCTTTGTGGTTAGTGCTACTAATCGTCATCATGGGAATTATCAGTGGTGATTGGGGCTATAGAGGACTCGGCAGATTTGTGGAACGTCATCGTCGGGAATTAATCAAATTGCTCTCAATTCCTCAAGCCCGATTACCATCCTACTCAACAATTAGAAGAGTCCTGGTGGGATTAGACTATGAAGAACTGGAAAAAACCTTCAACCAATGGGCAAGTCAGTATGGACAGATGCCTAGTCATCAATGGTTAAGCATTGATGGTAAGGGATTGAAAAATACTGTGACTGATTATGCTATCTGCGAACAAAACTTTATTAATGTGGTTTCTGTATTTAGTCATCAGCGAGGGATAGTCCTGGGGGTGAAAGTGATGGAAAACAAAAAGACCAGTGAAATTACCACAGTTCTAGAATTGCTGGAAATACTGGATTTAAAAGGGGTAGTCTTCACATTAGATGCTCTCCACTGTCAAAAAAAACCGTCGATGAGATTGTCAACAGTGGCAATGATTACCTAATTAAAGTTAAAGCCAACCAACCGAAACTCTATCAACAAATTCAACAACAAACATCACAGCCAAATCCCGTTAAAACTTACCACAGCCAAGAACGAACCAGAAACCGCCAGAGTCAAAGAATAGTCGAAGTATTTGCTCCCCCACCAAACCTTGACCCGCAATGGTCTCAAGTTGGTTGTGTAATTAAAGTCGAGCGACGGGGAACTCGTGGAGATATCCCCTATCATCGAATTGGTTACTATTTCAGTTCCTTGGCTCCTAATTCTCGACAGTTAGAGTTAGGAATTCGGCAACATTGGCAGATTGAGAATCGTCTCCATTGGGTTAAAGATGTGGTCTATGAAGAAGATTCTAGTCCTCAGAAAGCTGGGATGGCTCCGATTAACCTATCTTTGCTGAAAACTTGGGTCTTAACCCTGTTACGGATTCATGGATATGATTCTTTGACGGAGGCGATTAGCTCTTGGAGCCATAATCTGAAGTATATCCTCTCTTTTTGCACTTAGTCTTGATCTTAGTTCTATTTGCTCCTTTTTACTCAAGAATGAAACAGCCCTACCCTTAAAAAGGGGGGGACAAGAGAGTTCTTAAAGTCCCCCGACTATCCGGGGGATGCTGCAAGGGATCTCCGGGGGATAAACAGTTTTAACCCAAGCGTATTGAGCGATCGCCCTTCTTACAATATAAAAAAAATCAAAAATATTTAACTATTTCGCACAATCTGTGGTATAAATCTCAAATCTCAAATCTCAAATCGTTTGATGCTGCAAGACCCGAATCTGCGCCCTCCGATCGCAATTAGTTTAGGTGCCGTTGCCGGCGCTTTGAGCCGGTATTATATCACCTTGTGGTTTGCCAACCGTTTCGGCACGGCTTTTCCCTACGGAACTTTTTTTATTAACATCACCGGTTGCTTGGCTATGGGATTTTTTATCACCCTGGCTTTGGAACGGGTGCCGGCTGTTCCGACGGAAGTGCGGTTAATGGTGGCAACGGGCTTTTTGGGGGCTTATACTACTTTTTCAACTTACGGTTTAGAGACGAATGTCTTGTTGCGCGATCGCTTTTACAGCTTTGCAGCTTTTTACTGGGCTGGCAGTGCCATACTAGGAGTAATCGCCGTTCAGTTAGGCAGTATTCTAGCTCGCTTAGGAAAATAGATAAAATCGGTTTGTGCAAAGAATACCAGTCAAAAAAACAAGAAGGCAACATTAGGCCAACTTCAAACCCTTATGCCACAAGTCATTCTCAATTCTTCAATTCTTCAATATAAAATCTAAAATGGTATTAGCTATTGCCGTTGGGGCGAGTTAATTGGCTGCGGATTGCGCTTGTTCGCAGGCTATGTCAGCGACAAAACTCGACAGTATTGGAAAATTACAACGATCGGTATAAGTAGGTAGGCGGAAAGAAACACTGCTGTGTAACAGAATGTGTATTGGTGTCACAATCTCTGCGATTGCTTTACTTCACTTCGTTTCGCTCGCAATGACTACTTATATATTTTCCCGCGTCATCTACTTATTCATCAATACAGCCGCTAACAGGAACCTGACAAGCAGCCGCCCCATTGACGATCGCCGATCGCACAGACAAAGAAAGCATATGCACTCGGGCCCGCGACGTACTGCTGTCCCACCCAGGGGCTACAGCGCCAAAGATTGTCTGTGATGTTCGAGGGCGAGAAGCCTTTAAGCCGAGAGGATTTGACGAGTTTCGATTTTGAAAGCCGCTCTAGCCGGACTCGTGCCTTCAGACAAAAGACATTCAGCCTATGGGATATTTAATACAGGCTATGGCCTATCATGGTTTCTGGGCAGTTTGGCGATGGGAATTTTGTACGATCGCTCTGGTTTCCGGGCTGGTTGTATTTTCAGTTGCGCTCCCACGAGCTGCTATTCCAGTCTTATTCCTGGTTCCAAGGCGATCGCCCGTCGCGGGCGATCGACCAAATAGTCGGCAGTAACTTGTCAGTTATTAGCTGTCAGTTATCAGTTATACATTTTTTTTGACTGATGACTGTTGACTAATGACTAATGACTAATGACTAATAACTCATGACTAATAACTCATGACTAATGACTAATAACTAAAGTTAAACAACAAGCGAGGGGGTTTAGTTGTGGTAGTTCAAACAGCAACAGAGTGCCTCATTACCTTAGAAGGCGTTAGCAAGGCTTACCAGCAGCCCAACGGTCAAAAAATATCTATTTTAGAGCCAATTAATTTAGAACTGCGAGCGGGCGAAATAGTAGCTTTGCTCGGTCCTTCCGGTTCCGGAAAATCAACATTAATGCGGATGATAGCCGGACTAATCCCGCCCAGCGACGGTCAAGTTCTCTACCACAATCGTCCCTTAGTCGGCTTAAATCCCGGGATAGCAATTGTATTTCAAAACTTTGCCCTCTATCCCTGGCTGACGGTACTAGAAAATGTAGAATTAGGCTTAAAAGCTAAAGGAGAATTGCCAGAACCGCGCCGGCAAAAAGCCTTGCGCATGATTGACATTATCGGTTTGGATGGATTTGAAAATGCTTATCCGAAAGAACTTTCCGGCGGAATGCGGCAGCGGGTGGGATTTGCTAGAGCTTTGGCGGTAGAACCCGAATTGCTTTGCATGGATGAACCGTTTTCAGCTTTAGATGTGCTGACGGCAGAAAACTTGCGGTTTGAGTTATTAGATTTGTGGCTGGAAAAAAAGATTCCGACTAAAGCTGTGTTAATCGTAACTCACGGGATTGAGGAAGCGGTAATTTTAGCCGATCGCATTGTAGTCCTCGGCCGCAATCCCGGACGAATTCGCGCCGAACTGACGGTGACTTTGCCGCACTACCGCGATCGCAAAACAGCAGAATTCCAATCCCTCGTAGACCAAGTGTACAAAATTCTGACGAATCCAGAGTTAAGCTGCGAAACCCTGGCTGCACCTACTGCAAATGCCACTACGGTGTCTCAACCTGAGCCCGCGCCCAGTGCTAAATACCAATCTCTGCCGCAGGTGCGCACCGGTGCGATCGCAGGTTTGTTGGAACTCTTAGAAGACCGCAAGGAGAAAGACCTCTACCGCCTCGGTCAAGAATTAATGTTAGAGGTAGACGACATTTTGCCGATCGTCGAAGCCGCGAAATTAATGGAATTCCTGGTAATTCAAGAAGGCGACCTGCTGTTAACACCAGTTGGAATTCAATTCATTGACGGCGGAATTGACCAGCGCAAACAAATTGTTCGCACCCAAATTCTGGGCAACATTCGCCTCGTACAGCAAATTTCTCGAATGCTTCAGTCTAAGCGAAATCACCGCATTTCTGAAGAGTTGATTTTGGACATTCTCGAAGCCCACTTTAGCCCCCAAGAAGCCATGCGGCAATTGAAAACTGCGATTGATTGGGGTCGCTATGCCGAGTTGTACAGCTACGACGCACCAGGGGGCGAAATCTTCCTAGAATCCGAAGCTAAAGATCCGTTGACAGTTGACAGTTGACAGTTGACAGTTGATAGTTGACAGTATTCAATTGACAGTATTCAATTGACAGTATTCAGTATTCAGTTGACAGCAGTCATTAGTTATGGGTAATTCGTAATTGATTGGGAAATTCTCCCACTCTCCCCCTCTCCCCCTCTCCGTTCTTATGACAAGACCTCTAACACCCGCCAATAAAACATTAGAAAGATCGGCTTGGACTTGGCAAGACGGCTTGCTGATTCTAGCAATCTTCGCTCTAATCTTAGTAATTGTCCAAACAGCTTCTCAATTCAACAGCGACTACAACCCAAACTTTAAAATTGAGACCACGCTAAATGTCTTGCCAGCCTATACAGCCCAGACTCTTTTACGCATGACAGCAGCCTATTTGTTGTCATTGCTATTTACCCTAGTTTATGCTTATTCAGCTTACCGCTTTCCCGTGGCAGCAAAAATTTTAATTCCCTTATTAGACATTTTGCAGTCGATTCCGGTTTTGTCTTTTTTGCCCGGAGTAGTTTTAGCGCTAATTACGTTATTTCCCGGTCAAAGAATCGGCGTAGAACTCGCATCGATTATCTTAATATTTACTGGGATGACTTGGAATATGACCTTTAGTTTCTACCAGTCGCTTTCCGGCATTCCGCAAGAACTTAAGGAAGCTGCTCAAGTTTATCGGCTCAATGCTTGGCAGCAGTTCTGGACGTTAGAATTGCCTGCCGGTGCGATCGGGCTGGTGTGGAACAGCGTCATGTCAGTGGCGGGCGGCTGGTTCTTTTTGATTGCGATCGAATCTTTTACATTGGGCGCTAAAAATTTTCATTTGCCCGGGCTCGGTTCCTATTTGGGCAAGGCAGCCAATGAAGGCAATTTTGGGGCGATCGGCTGGGGTTTAGCAGTATTAATTGGTGTGATTGTCGCGATCGACTTTTTGATCTGGCAGCCTTTGATTGCTTGGGTGGAAAAGTTTAAATATCAAGCCGTAGAAGCGACCAATGTACCGCAGTCAAAGGTGTTGGATTTTTTAAGGCGATCGGCGACGCTGCGGGTGTTGAAGTCGCGCATTTCGCCCGTAGGTGACAGTTTCGATCGCGGTTTGGCCAGAGGTTTTGCACCTGCTAATTTACCAACAAATCCTCGCCAACAAAGCCGCATCGGAAATTGGATAAATTGGATATTTGTCAGCGGGTTTGCCGCGATCGTGCTTTGGGGAACATGGGAAGCAGTGCTGCTGCTGCGGTTGCTGAGTTTGTCTGAGTGGCAAAAAGTCGTGGGAGGTGCATTTTTCACAGCTTTGCGAGTCATTTGCGCCCTATTTTTATCGCTGTTGTGGACTGTACCTGTCGGAGTGGCGATCGGTCGAAATCCGCGTTTAGCTCAGATTTTGCAGCCCTTAGTACAAATAGCCGCTTCTGTACCGGCAACGGCTTTATTCCCCGTATTGCTGCTAGCTTTAATTCACGCTGGAGGCGGCTTGCAAATTGGTTCTGTGGCGCTGATGATGTTGGGTACAATGTGGTATTTGCTGTTTAATGTTATTGCCGGCGCTCAATCGATACCTTCGGAGTTGTTTGAAGCCGCGCGAGTTTACAAACTTTCCCTAATTGGGCGCTGGAAAACTTTAATCCTGCCCGGAATTTTTCCTTATTTAATCACAGGAATTATTACGGCGGTGGGCGGAGCTTGGAATGCGAGTATTGTCAGCGAATACGTGCAGTTTAAAGGTGAAATAATTAAAACCAGCGGTTTGGGCGAGACGATTTCTGAAGCAACGGCCTCGGGGAATTTTCCTTTGCTGTTAGCGGCTACTTCTGTGATGTCGCTGTTGGTAGTATTGACTAACCGTTTGGTGTGGCGTCCGCTTTACCGTTTGGCCCAAGAAAAATATCAGTTGTTGGTTTAATTCGGGTGGTGAAAGAAAACAGCAATATAGCTGTAGCAATTCTCAAGTGGGTGAGGTAAAGATTGGGAATTGGGAATTGGGAATTGGGAATTGGGAATTGGGAATTGGTAAGACAACTGGGGAGTACAGAAGAGAAAGTTGATAAGCGCTATATCAAAGCTTATCAAAAGCCGCTCCTAATTCTCAGATATGGCAACTTAATTAAAGCAGACAACACCTTTGACCTCAGAAACCCGGTTTCTTCCCAGATTTCTCGTTGCGCTTGCGAAAACTCGTAGAAACCGGGTTTATAGCTACTTATACAAGGCAGTGAAACATAAAAAAAACAATGCAGATGCAGACAAGTTCCAAACCCCTACAAAATAATGCCCCAAATTCAACCACCAAAAGATATTGACAATATTGGTTTTTTGCGTATTATATTAATAACCAGTGAAATATATATTTGGATTCCCAACTAATGAACTCAGCCACGAACAAAAACTTAAAAATCGCAGCATTTACAGCCATATTTTCGATAGTGTTTCCGGCTGCTTTACCTTCAGTTGCCTCAGCCCAGACAGCACTGCAAGAAATTCGGCAAACCGGCATTCTCAAAGTCGGCATTAGAAAAGACGCCGCTCCCTTCGGCTACTTAGAAGGCGAAAAGTGGCAAGGAGTTTGCATCGAAGGCTTAGAACTTTTCAGGGCTGACTTAGAAAAGAAATTAAATCGCTCCGTCCGCTTAGAAAAAGTAGAAACAGACCTCAACGAATCAGCCGAAAAAGGGCGCTTCCGCAGCGTCACCAGCAAGCGCGCTCACTTAGAATGCGGGCCCAATACAATCCTCAAAAATCCCCCCAGCGGGATTGCCTATTCGCTGCCCTTTTTATACAGCGGCACCTATTTGTTAGTCAAGCCGGAAAATAAACTGAGAGTCAATCCTTCGGGATTCCTGCAAGACGCGACAATTGGCGTGCTGAGCGGTTCTGTTACGCAACAATTCATTGCAGGCAGATATCAACTAGCCAACCAGCAAATTTATGAAGGTATCGCGGGCCGACAGTCGGGTGTAACAGATGCGGCATCAGGAAAAATCGATGCCTTCGCCAGCGATGGAATGCTGTTAGTGGGAGAAGCGCTGAGACAGGGTTTAACTCAAAGCCAATATTCTCTGATACCGGAGCAGCCTTTAACCTGCATTTCCTACGGCATGATCCTGCCGGCAAGCGATACTGAATGGAAAGAAACAGTCAACAATTTTATTCGCAATCAAAGTTCGACGAACCTGTTGGAAAAAGTGTTCGGGCCCAATTCTCCTTTCCTACCGATGAGTATCGCCGATCAAAATAAATGTATTTGATCCCAAATCGGGTAAGGTGCTGCGTGCGTGCCCTATGAATAGGTGTAAGGTGCGGATCTTGTCAGGGCAAGTCCGATCGCTGCAACCAGTGGCGTCAATAGGCTCTAAACTGGATTCAGTTCGGCGCGCAGCACAGGTTTAGGAGGGTCATCAGTGACAGAAAGCAATTATCAATCGTCTTCTCTACCCACCTACGCGCGAAAAGAACTGCGGGAATTAGTTCGATCGCAGTTAAAGGCTTTGTTGGAACAAGGAGACTTTCAAGGAGCAAAAGCGATTTTGCAGCCGGTGCAGGAAGCAGACATCGCTGAAGCTATCGAAGGCCTGCCAGAAACTATGCAAGTAATAGCTTTTCGGTTGCTTTCCAAAGACGAAGCGATCGCAGTTTACGAATATCTCGACTCCAGCGTTCAGCAGTCGCTCTGCGAAAAATTCAAACGCCAAGAAGTCCTAGATATTGTAGACAAAATGTCCCCGGACGATCGAGCTAAACTGTTTGACGAACTGCCGGCAATCTTAGTCCGCCGCCTCTTGGGTCAATTGAGCCCAACGGAACGCGAAGCTACGGCCCAACTCTTGGGTTACGAAGCCAGTACCGCCGGCCGGATCATGACCCCAGAATACATTTCTCTCAAAGAAAGCTTTACCGTCGCCCAAGCTTTAGATAGAATTCGCTCTTTGGCTAAAACTACCGAAACAATTTATTCTCTTTACGTCACCGATGCGGCCAGACGGCTGAGCGGCATTTTATCCTTGGGGGATTTAGTCACTTCTCCCCTCGACAAAACTGTCGGCGAAATTATGACCCGCGAGGTAGTTTCTGTGCAAACAGGAACCGATCGAGAAGAAGTAGCTAGGCTGATCCAGCGTTACGATTTTTTAGCCGTGCCCGTTGTAGACCGCGAACAGCGCCTTGTGGGGATCATTACAGTTGACGACGCGATCGACATTTTAGAACAAGAAGCTGATAAAGATATTTATACCTTAGGCGGCGTCCAGTCCGGCGGCGACAATTATTTTCAGACCGATTTAATTACCGTTGCCCGCAAAAGGGTGGTGTGGCTGTTTGTTCTGCTTTTAACCAATACTGTCACCGGGGCAATTATTAGAGCTCAAGAAGATATTTTGCACCAAGTAGTTGCCCTAGCCGCCTTTATTCCGCTGCTGACGGGTACTGGAGGGAATGTCGGGGCTCAGTCCTCAACTGTGGTAATTCGCGGTTTGAACACTGACGAAATTACAGCAATGGGCCCGTTTCAAGTAATTGTCCGCGAGGGGATGGCAGGAGCGCTGCTAGGAGCTATATTGGGGACGGTAGCGACGGGCTGGGCTTACACTCTGCAAGGGAATTTAGCCGTGGCAATCGCGGTGGGGGTGAGTTTGTTGGCGATCGCAATTTTAGCTTCTATTGCCGGTTCAGCTCTGCCGTTTCTCTTTCGTTCTTTGGGTTTAGACCCCGCTTTAATGTCTGCTCCTTTTATTACCACCGCAGTTGATGTCCTCGGGGTCTTGATTTATTTCACTTTAGCTCGACTAATTTTGCAAATATAATATATGTAACTAGATGGCTGTCAATAAAAAATTTAATTTGTTGTTCACCAGTGCTAAATTATGGGCCCAAAGCGCTCACACTTTATTTTTACTCACACACTTATACCAGTTTAAAAAAATAATGCAACTTTAGACCCCTGCTCCCAACCGTGAAATCAGTCATTCCCCATTGTTCAATCGAAAATCTAAAATCTAAAATCTAAAATCGTATTAACCTATGTCATCATCTAATTCACCAACCAAAATCCCAAATCCCAAGTCGATCAATTTGTTAGAAACTGCTGAATTGTTTTTTCTGGCTGCCTCGGCTTTGGGATTGGCTGCTAGTTTGGTTTTGCACCAGAGCATTTATGTCGAAGTGCCTGTAGTGATTTCGCTGGTGTTGAATTTTGTAAACCGGCAGAAGTTGCGCGGGCAAGTTAAAACAAGTACGGCGGCAGCGTTCGATCGCGTAAACCAACAAGCCGCTGCTAGCGATGGGGCGATCGAGCAATTGCAAATTGCTGTAAATGCTTTAGATACAGCTCTTGCCCAAACATCTCGCGAAAATCTCAATGTTGCGCAGGGAGAAAATGCACACTCTCTAATTTCAGCAATTGAGAACCTGCGCCAGCGACTAATAATTTTAGAAAAAACTATTAAAATGATTCAAAGCGAGATCGAACTCACCAGCCGCCAATTCAAACAGCGGCCGGAGCTGCAACAAGTCGAAAATTTGACAACAGTAATTCTGGACTTGCAGGAGTTTATCAACGAACTGCCGCAGTGGGGGAATTTGCAGCAGCGCCAGCTAACAGAACTCCAGCAACAAGTAGACAATGCTTTGGCTCAGCTTTCTCAAGAAATTGCGGTCATTCCCAGCCGGGTACAGGAGGCTGTAGCTAGTCGCGGCGGGGAAATTAACCAACAGTTGGGTTCGGGCTTGAATGCCGATCGAAAAAATGCCGATCGAGCTAAAACCCAGAATGAGAAAATTCGCCATAAATATCCCAGAGCTTACGTAAAGTGGAGTCGGGAGGAAGACGAGAATTTGCAGAAAGAATATGCTAGCGGTCAACAAATTGGCGAATTGGCTCAGAGATTTGAGCGACAGCCTAGTGCCATTCGTTCGCGCTTGCAAAAATTAGGATTGATCGAATAATATCGAGGTAATTGGGAAAAAGGTAATTGGTAATTGGTAATTGGGAATTGGGAATTGGGCGGAGCGAAGCGGAGGGATGGGCCAAACAGGCCAAACAGGCCAAACAGGCCAAACAGGTCATGGGCCAAACAGGTCATGGGCCAAACAGGGCATCGGCCAAACAGGCCAAACAGGTCATGGGGCAAACAGGCCAAACAGGCCAAACAGGCCAAACAGGTCATGGGCCAAACAGGTCATGGGCCAAACAGGTCATCGGGCATCGGCCAAATAGGGAATTGGGAATTGGGAAAAAGGTAATTGGGAATTGGGAATTGGGAATTGGGAATTGGGAAAAAGGTAATTGGGAATTGGGAAATAGGTAATTGAGAACTTTGCCTTCTTCCTAATGACTAATGACCAATGACTGATGACTAATGACTAATGACTAATGACCAATGACTAATGACTACTGACTACTGACTAATGACTAATAACTAATGACTAATGACTAATGACTTCTTCCATAACAAAGCGATCGCCCTTTTTTGTAAAAGAGCGATCGGCTTTGTTTATTTATTCAGTACCCGCTGCCAACAGCGGCCCCCTAACATCACATCTCAAGGCTTTTTAGCCTTGCTCTACCTCATTCTAGAAATCTTGGGGTAACAAAGAACTTAAACGCTCCAATAAAGGATCGGAATCCCGACGAGGAGCAACCTCAGCATCAGAAACTACATTATCATCCGCCACAGAATTAGACTCAATCGGGTCAGGCTCTACTACTTTTGAAACTTGGGCAAAAGAAACTTGAGCAAACTTACTGTTAACACTCCCCTGCAACTGATCCAACTGCGCGCCCAGTTGACTCAGGTGATGTTCCAGTCCTTCCAAACGGCTTAATTCCTCAGCAGAAACATTGCGCTCGAACTCAGCAAATCTGACCGCAAGTTCAGCAATACGCTGTTCCAACCTCTGAAAGCTATCAGTAGAGCTAGCAGACTCAGATACAGACAAAAACTGCCACAAAGCTTGCTTGCAGAGATTGCTGAAAGTCTGATACTTGGTGAAAGCCAACTCTTTTTCAATAGCCGCCAGCAAAGTTTGATCCGCAGCATCTTCTGTAAACGCCACCGAGAAATTCGCCTTATTTTTTGCCCACAGTGCCATAGGGTTCAAGCCTTAATGCGTTACTTTATCGTGGCTAGCTGAGCCTCAGCATAAATAAACTGTCCCAAAGCATTAGCTTTCCGAGAAGGCTGAGCCAAGTGAGCCTTAAGATTGGCGTCTTTAAGCAAAGGTTGCAGCACCTCCCAGAAAAACTCGCCGCCGCCGCCAGTCAGAACCACATCCGTCACCCGTTCCGGCAGCCACTGCACCAAACGTTCGGACAGTTCGTTAGCGAAAGCTTCCCGCAAATCCTTAATAATCGGATCTAAATTAGTCGGCTTAGTCGCTCCTCTAGGACGGTAGAAACGCTGGCCCTCCGGTTTATTCACCGCTTCTAGTAAAGACAGGGATTGAGGGTCTGCCCCCGGAATCTTTGAGGCAACTTGTTCGTAGAATTTGTTCATGGCGAAGGAATCGCTCTTAGAAGCTGCCCGGGCGAACCGGAAACGATCGACCATTAACAAATCAGTAGTTTGGTGTCCGATATCGACAACAGCCACCGACAGTTCCGGTAAATTCGGCGAAAACTCCTTGTTGTCTTGAGCCTCGCACCAAATCAGGCTGCCGAATCCTTCCGGCATCACCCAAACGTGGCGGATGTCAATTTCCAAACGCTCGCCGCGGTACACCAAAACGTGGGGAGAGCGCAGTTGGCTGATAATCTCTTCCTTTTCCTTCTCAAACTGCTCCTGCGAATAAAAAGGCAAACCCAGCACTACTGCTATTTCGCCCTTCATCTGGAAATATCCAGCACAGGAAAAAACCTTAACCAAAGCATCCACTACTTTCGACTGGTCGGCGCCGCCGAGATTAGCGCCAAAGTCTGCTGCCAGTTGGCCTATAGCGTACCCTTTGCCCTGGTACTCCAGCCACATATCCAACAGAGGGTCTGTTGCTTTCGACTCAAAGCTGCCGCCCCGCACCTTTTCCACGGACATATTAGCCACGTTGGCAGGGATGAACACAACGCTGCTCGGGTTGCGACTCACGCAAGCTTTAGTTGCTGTACGACCCAAATCAGCACTAATAATCGATTTGTGATTCGCGATCTTAGTCTGCTGCGTCAGCATAGCCGAATTAGGAACAAGCTGTCTAGTTGTCATTGAAATGTGTTACCTCACTGAGCCTCACCATTATCATGCCTTATCCCTGGACACTGCCGCGCTTAAAGACAGTGGGTTTTGAGGCGATTCTTTTAACTCTACCTAGATCGGTATTGAAATCAGCACCAAACATTATATTCGGGACGATCGCCCAAACATGGATTTTAGATTTTAGATTTTAGATTTTAGATTAAACAGGCGACAAGAGCGGCCGCTCGGACGGGGGCCAGATACCCTGGATGCTTGATTGTCGGTTTTATTCTCGATCGCGACAATACGCCCTATTGCCCGATCGTGCATTGTTAAGTTAAATTTAGTTAAGATTCTGAGTGTAAACTTTTGTGGCACTCCTCCGACACCGCGAGCTTACCCGATCTGTCCCCAATTCAAGGCACCCGCATTTATGAAAATTTCTTGGCGAACTATACTACTTTGGACTTTACCCGCCCTAGTCATCGGCTTTTTCTTGTGGCAGGGAGCCTTCGCCCCATCCCCTGCTGAAATGACCAAGAACACCGCCAGCACCCGCCTGAGCTACGGTAGATTCTTAGATTACTTAAACGCCGATCGAGTCACCAGCGTTGACCTTTACGACGGAGGCCGCACAGCGATTGTCGAAGCAATCGATCCGGAACTGGACAATCACGTGCAGCGGTGGCGCGTGGACTTGCCCTCAAATGCCCCAGAACTGGTTTCTCGACTCAGAGACTCCAAAATCAGCTTCGACACTCACCCCCTGCGCAACGACGGCGCTATCTGGGGAGTTTTAGGCAATCTAGTATTTCCCCTCTTATTAGTAGCAGGACTGTTTTTCCTTTTCCGCCGCGGCGGCAACGTGCCGGGGGGCCCTGGCCAAGCCATGAATTTTGGCAAATCCAAAGCACGCTTTCAAATGGAAGCTAAAACAGGCGTACTGTTCGACGACGTAGCAGGCGTGGAAGAAGCCAAAGAAGAACTTCAAGAAGTCGTAACATTCCTCAAAAAACCCGAACGCTTCACCGCAGTCGGCGCGAAGATTCCCAAAGGCGTGCTGCTAGTGGGCCCTCCCGGAACCGGCAAAACCCTGCTGGCAAAAGCGATCGCAGGCGAAGCCGGCGTACCTTTCTTCAGCATCTCCGGTTCAGAATTTGTGGAAATGTTCGTCGGTGTCGGCGCATCCCGCGTCCGCGACTTGTTCAAGAAAGCTAAAGAAAATGCTCCTTGTATCATTTTTATCGATGAAATCGATGCAGTGGGCCGCCAGCGCGGCGCAGGTATCGGCGGCGGTAACGACGAACGGGAACAAACCCTGAACCAGTTGCTGACCGAAATGGACGGTTTTGAAGGCAATACTGGCATTATCATCATTGCTGCCACGAACCGCCCCGACGTGCTCGACTCCGCTTTGCTGCGCCCGGGTCGCTTCGACCGCCAAGTGACGGTTGATACACCGGATATCAAAGGCCGCTTGTCCATTCTTGAAGTTCACGCGCGCAACAAAAAGCTGTCTGAGGAGATTTCTTTGGACGCGATCGCCCGCCGCACTCCCGGTTTTACCGGTGCTGATTTGGCTAACTTGCTCAACGAAGCTGCTATTTTAACAGCAAGACGCCGCAAAGAAGCGATTACGATGCTCGAAGTTGACGATGCAGTCGATCGCGTCGTCGCAGGTATGGAAGGCACACCGCTGGTGGACAGCAAGAGCAAGCGCTTGATTGCTTACCACGAAATCGGCCACGCGATCGTCGGTACTGTCATTCAAGCCCACGATCCCGTACAAAAAGTTACCTTAGTTCCTCGCGGACAAGCCCGCGGCTTGACTTGGTTCATGCCCAGCGAAGACCAAGGCTTGATTTCTCGATCGCAAATCCTAGCCCGGATTAGCGGTGCTTTGGGCGGCCGCGCAGCCGAAGAAGTAGTTTTCGGCGATGCTGAAGTAACCACCGGTGCCGGCAACGACTTGCAGCAAGTCAGCGGCATGGCCCGACAAATGGTGACTCGCTACGGGATGTCTACTTTGGGCCCGATCGCCCTGGAAGCTCAGCAAAGCGAAATTTTCCTCGGTCGCGACTACACGGCGCGATCGGAATATTCCGAAGAAATTGCCTCTCGGATTGACGGACAAGTCCGGGAAATTGTCGATCGCTGCTACGAAGATGCCCGCCGAATTATTCGCGAAAATCGTACCGTGGTCGATCGTTTAGTCGATTTGCTGATCGAAAAAGAAACCATCGACGGCGAAGAGTTGCGGCTGATCGTCTCTGAATACACTTTTGTTCCTGAAAAAGAACAATACGTTCCTCAGCTTTAAAAAGTCAGGGCGAATAAAAGCGAATAAAAGCGGGCGAATTCTATTCGCTGCTACACAGACAAAACCCGCCTGCGCGGGTTGCATGAATTCAGTCCGCGCAGGCGGACGAAAGTTTGACAAGAAGCGGTTTCAACCGCCGAGTTAATTGAAGAAATTCAACCCGCGCAGGCGGGTTTTGTTTGACAAGAAGCGGTTTCAACCGCCGAGTGGATTTTTGATATAATAACCGCAGATGAACGCAAATTAAGGCAGATGAAAACTAGATTTTACAAGCACACAACTAAGAACTTGTCAATAGTTTTAATAGCTAGTTTGATTTTTATTCCCCTCAATACTTTGAGCGCCCGCGCAGAAAAATTAAGATGTTTTGTAGATATTTGCATCGACCCCAGCAGCGTAAAATTAAGTAAATCCAATTTTCCCGGTGCTCCTTCTTATTCCGTCAGAACTGTTTTAGGAACTCAGCAGTTTAGTAACGAGAAATTGCTGGCGCAGATGGAAGTTAACTGCAAGCAGCGAGAGTTTAGAACTGTCAGGGTTAGCGAAGATGGCGAAAATTGGTCGAATTTCGATCCGAGATGGACTTTAGTCGATCGCAACTCATCTTTGTCTCGGATGGTTGACTATAGTTGTAAATTGGCGATCGAATAAGCCTAAAATGTCGATCGAGACTTAAGCTTCAAGTCTTTAATTATTCAAGTCTTTAATCTCAAATCGTCTTTGTCTCGGCTGGTTGACTATATAGCAGTTGACAGTTGACCTGTGACCTGTGACAGTTACATAGTACCCTAATCAAACCGTTTATGCTAGCGGTTTCAGGGAGCTATTGATGAGGTTATTTGTGTCCGCGCCAGATGTGGCGGTTGCTATACTTGTAAATTGGCGATCGAATAAGCATAAAATGTCGATCGAGACTTAGGGCTCAATCTAAAATCTAAAATCTAAAATCTAAAATCGGATGACCAACCCCAGCGAATACCGGCAAAGACGCGAACAGTTAATGGCAAAAATTGGCACCGGGACGGCAATATTTCGCAGCGCGCCCGCAGCCGTCATGCACAACGATGTTGAATACGCCTACCGACAAGATAGCGATTTTTTCTATTTAACTGGTTTCAACGAAGCGGAGGCGGTAGCAGTGCTCGCGCCGCACCACGAAGAACACAAATTTGTTTTGTTTGTGCAGCCAAAAGACTTGGAAAAAGAAACTTGGCACGGTTATCGCGCTGGAGTTGAAGGCGCTAAGGAGTTGTACGGCGCCCATGAAGCGTTTCCCATCGCCGAACTTGCCGAAAAACTACCGAAATATTTAGAAAAAGCCGATCGCATATACTATCACTTCGGGCGCGATCGAACTTTCGACCAAACAGTGCTCAATCACTGGCAAAGCTTGATGCGCACTTACCCCAAACGCGGTACAGGCCCCACAGCGATCGAAGATTCCAACATCATTTTACACCCGATGCGGCTGGTAAAAAGCGAAACAGAATTAGCATTAATGCGCCAAGCAGCTAATATCTCAGTGACAGCCCACAATCGCGCCCTAGAATTTGCCAAACCCGGCAGGTACGAATACGAAATTCAAGCAGAAATCGAACATATTTTTGGCATGAATGGCGGCACTCCCGCTTATCCTTCAATTGTGGCATCCGGTAACAATGCCTGCGTCCTCCACTACATCGAAAACAACCGCCAAATGCAGGAAAACGACTTGCTGCTAATAGATGCCGGTTGTGCTTGCGGCTACTACAACGCCGATATTACTCGCACCTTTCCCGTCAGCGGCAAATTCACCGCCGAACAACAGATAATTTACGACTTAGTTTTGCAAGCACAAACGCAGGCAATTCGTCAAGTATATCCCGGAAATCCTTACAGCAAAATTCACGAAACAGCAGTGCGGGTTTTGGTGGAAGGTTTAATGGATTTAAAACTTTTGGTCGGCGACATAGAAGAGATAATTAAAGAGGAGAAATACAAGCCGTTTTATATGCACCGCACTGGTCACTGGCTGGGATTGGACGTGCACGATGTCGGTGTTTATCAGTACGGCGAAAATCCGCAACTTTTGCAAGCGGGACAAGTCCTGACGGTGGAACCGGGGATTTATATTTCTCCTTATATTAAACCCGTTGAAGGACAGCCGGAGGTTCCTGAAAAATGGCGCGGTATTGGTGTGAGAATTGAAGATGATGTTTTGGTGACTGTTGACAGTCATGAAGTCTTGACGGCGGGAGTTCCTAAATAAAGAGAGAAGGCTTTCGGCAAAAGTCAAGAAAGATTTTGACTAATTAAGCTGGCACTGAAGGCTTGAGCTTTGTTAGTATTGCCTTGAAAAAGCTCGATCCAGCACTGCAAAACATAGAGCCATTATGTGTATTTATCCTACAGATATAGATCGACCTCTCGAAAGCTGCGAAGCATTAGTCGCAGAGCAAAGCGCAAAAATTCGGCAACTCGAAGAGGATTTGCAGCAGCAGAGAGAATTGTGCCAGAAATTAGCAGCACAACTCAAAGCAGTCGAGAATGCCGGCTCTTGGGCTCGGGCAACTGAGTGGGATATCACCGACGACGATCGCACTCAGTTAATCGCATCTCTCGAAAAAAGCCAGGAAATGTACCGAACTCTCATCAAACATTATCCGAATGGTTCGGTATTTTTGTTCGATCCTGATTTGCGCTATACTCTGGTTGACGGTCAAGGTTTGGCAGTAGTTGGTTTGTCCAAAGAACAGTTGGAAGGCAAAACCTTGTGGGAAGTAGCCCCACCTGAAGATTTGCAACTTTTTGAAACCAAATATCGCGCAGCTTTAGCGGGAGAAGAGAATAATTTTGAATATAAATACCGCGAGCGCATTTATTCTACAACAGTTGCTCCCGTCAAAAACGACCGGGCAGAAATTTTTGCAGGCATGGTAGTTACTCAAGATATTACCGAAAAAAAGCAGGCAGAATTCGCGCTGCAACGACTGAAGAATGAGCTAGAAATAAAATATCAAAAGCGCACTGAAGATTTAAGAATAGCTAACCAACAATTGCGGGAAGAAATTATCGATCGCTGGCGCACCGAAGAATTTTTGCGGGAAAGCCAGCAACAGCTAGAATTGTTTTTCTCTCAATCTTTAGATGGCTTTTTCTTTATGATGCTGGAGGAGCCAGTACGCTGGGACGATACCGCTGACAAAGAAAAAGTCTTGGATTACGTATTTGCTAGCGGGCGGGTAACGAAGGCAAACGATGCTTTTATAGCTCAATACGGAGCTACTAGAGAAGAGTTGATGGGCTTGAGGCTTAACTCTTTCTTGTCCCACAACTTGGGTGATGGCAGAGAGGCGATCGGGCAATTATTTGATGCTGGCCGAATTCACATCGAATATGACAATCGCAAGTTAGATGGGACTCCTATTTGGGTGGAAGGCGACTATATTTGCATTTACGATTCCCACGGCCAAATCGTCGGACATTTTGGCGTGCAGCGCGATATTAGCGATCGCAAAAAAGCAGAAGCCGCCCTCAGAGATAGCGAAGAACGCTTTCGGGCAACCGTCGAACAAGCCGCAGTCGGCATTACCCACGGCGACAAAACTGGCCGCTATTTGCGAGTCAACCAAAAGTTTTGCAATATTTTAGGATATACTGCCGAAGAATTGCTGTGCCGAACTTGGATGGATGTCAGTTATTGTGAAGATATAGCTCCCGGCTTGGCGAAAAATAACAGGTTGTTTGCTAGGGAATTTGACTGTTTCAACATAGAAAAACGCTTGGTGCGTCGAGACGGTTCTTTAGTTTGGGTAAATATCACTGTTTCCCTAGTCGAAGAACCGTTGAGCGGAGCAGTTTACAACATAGCAGTCATAGAAGATATCAGCGATCGCAAAAAAGCAGAAGCAGCACTGAAAGAAAGCGAAGAAAGGTTCCGACAGCTAGCAGAAAACATTGAAAGTGTGTTTTGGATGGTAGGCGTTCCGCCCCAGGAAATTATTTATATCAGTCCGGGTTACGAAAAAATTTGGGGGAGAAGCTGCGCTGATTTGTATGCTTGCGGGCACTTTTGTGCAGAGTTTATCCATCCAGAAGATCGGGCTCGCGTGATTGCTACCCTCACTAGAAAAGTTGTATCTGAAGACGAGATAGAATATAGAATTGTCAGACCGGACGGCGAAATTCGCTGGATTCGCGATCGGGCTTTTCCGATTAGAAATCAAGCAGGTCAAGTTTACCGCGTCGTTGGCATTGCAGAAGATATCAGCGAGCGCAAACAGGCAGAAAAAGCTATCCGCGAAAGTGAAGAACGTTTCCGCCAGTTAGCAGAAAATATTCAAGATTGCTTCTGGCTAATTTCTGCTGAATTGACCGATCTATTGTATGTGAGTCCAGCTTACGAACAAATCTGGGGGCACAGTCGCGAAGAATTGTATGGCGATCCCTTAAGATGGATGGAGTGGGTGCATCCAGAAGATAAACACCTGTTGTTGCAAGAGGCATTTGGGCGAGTTTTGCAGGGCGAGTCCACCAGTACCGAATATCGGATTTTTCGACCAGATGGCACAATTCGCTGGGTGTGCGATCGAGCTTTTCCCATTTACGACGAATCGGGCAAAATTTATCGGCTTGCGGGTATTTGCGAAGATATTAGCGATCGCAAATTGACTTCGGCCCGCATCCAAGCAGCACTGCGCGAAAAAGAAGTATTGCTGAAAGAAATTCACCACCGAGTCAAAAATAATATGCAGGTAGTTTCCAGCTTGCTGCAACTTCAAGCTCAATACATTGAAGACGAACCGACGCTAGCTTTATTTGAAGAAAGCCAAACCCGCATCCATTCAATGGCTCTGATTCACGAGCAACTTTATCAATCGGAAAATATCGATCGCATCGATCTCCTCCCCTACGTCGAAAACTTGGTTGCTAATTTGTATCAATCTTTTGGTTGCGGCAACACTTCCATCCAATTCAATCTCAATATTGACGCCATATATTTAAACATAGAAACAGCAATCCCTTGCGGCTTAATTATTAACGAACTGGTTTCTAATTCCTTAAAATATGCCTTTAACCAAAGTTTAGAAGGTGAAATTAACATTAATTTTCAGGAAATAAATGCTCACCAATTTTATTTAAGTATTCAAGACAACGGCAGCGGATTTCCGGCGGACTTTGATGTGGAAACTACCGAAACATTAGGATTGCGATTAGTGCGAATGTTGACTCAGCAATTAGAGGGAACTCTTGTGATTGACAGTGAGTGCGGAACTTGTTACCATATTACTTTCATTGAGTTAAATTATCGGCGTCGCATTTAAGAAAAGAAAATGAACCCTAGAAAAATTTTGGTTGTTGAAGATGAATTTATTGTAGCCCAGGACATAGCAGGCCGATTAAAAAAACTGGGTTATGCAGTAACAGCTACAGTTGCTTCTGGGGAAGAAGCTCTAGAAAAAGTCGCCGAAAATCCGCCGGATTTAGTTCTAATGGATATCGTGCTTAAAGGTGACATGGACGGCGTAACAGCAGCCGAAAAAATCCGAGCCAAGATAGATGTACCAACAGTATTTTTAACAGCTTATGCCGACGATAAAACGATGCAAAGAGCGAAACTAACAGACCCATTCGGTTACATTATCAAACCATTTCAACAAAATGATTTGCGGGTGGCGATCGAGATTGCCCTGCACAGGCACGAAATCGAAGCCAAGATGCGAGCCGCTCTCAAAGCTTCGGAAGCAGCCAGAGAGTCGGTGGAAGAAAAATCGCAGCGCCAAAACCAGTATATTTCAATGGCTGCTCACGAATTGCGCAACCCGCTCAACACGATTTTAATCTCTGCCGAGCTCCTGAATCTCGATCGAACTCGCAGCAGTGACGAATCGCAAGTCAAAACCTTGCGCCTAGTGCACTCAGCTACCCAAAAGATGAACCAGCTAATCGACGATATGCTGTTCATGGGGCGAGCTGAAGCAGGCCAACTCAAATGCCATCCATTACCGATAAATTTAGTCGAATTTTGTCAAGATTTGCTAGCTCAATTGCAGTTAGGAAATGAAGCCAAGCACAAACTAACATTAATCCCGTCAGGCGTTACCAGCGCGATGTTAGATCGACAATTGCTGCACTGCATTATTTCTAACTTAATCGTCAACGCCATCAAATATTCTCCAAACGGCGGGCAAGTCACCTTAGAATTGGAATACAGTCAAGCAGGGGAGGGAGACAAAGAAGCTATATTCTGCTTGTCTCCTCAGTGTTTGTTTCCCACTTCCCAATTTACAAATATTAACTCTCCTTTACTAATTATCCGCATCCGAGACGAAGGTATGGGCATCCCAGAAACCGAAGCAGGGAAAATATTTGAAATGTTCTACCGCTGCAAGAATACTGCAAAGATTAAAGGTAACGGTTTGGGATTGACGATTGTTAAAAAAGCTGTGGATGTGCAAGGAGGTGCGATCGCCTGCGAAAGCCAAATCGGCGTTGGTACTACCTTTACAGTCGCGCTTCCTTACGTAGCCCTTTCCTTTAAAACTCAGTAGACTTATTGCATGAATCTTTGAGCGATATATCGAACGCAGATGTCAGGCAGGTGCAGCACAGATGCAACGCAGATAATTTCAAGCAATTATAGTCTAGTAAATCGAGAAAAAATTTCTGCTTTTTTTGTCGGTAGCTATGCGTGTAATATGGGTAAGGTGCGCCGCGGCGCACCCTACAAATAGGTTTTTTATTCCAGGCTTGAAACATCAGCTAATCATCAAAGTGTTGCAAAATCCACTCAACCGCCGTCACTAAATTTGCTGCAATAAAATCCGGTTTAGTATGGTGCTGATACTCCCCGCTCAACACGCTTTCTCCGTAACCAGTCTGCACCAAAATGCCAGTACAGCCGGCATTGTGAGCCATATCAACATCAGTCGCTTTGTCCCCCACCATAAAACTATTCGGCAAATCCAAATCGTGTTCCCAAGCCGCCGCTACCAACATCCCCGTATTTGGTTTTCGCCAAGTCGAATACCGCGTAAATTCGGGGTTTGTTCCGCCTTGGGCTGCGCTTAAATAAGGACAGTAATAAAGAGCATCTAACTTTGCTCCGGCTTCATTTTCTAATAACTGACACAGGCGTTTGTGCAAAGCTTCTATGTGGCTAATCGGATTATAACCCCTCGCTGGGCCCGATTGATTGGAAACCAAACAGCAAAATATTTGTTGGTCATTTAAACGGCGTACAGCTTGGGCTATTCCGGGGATTAAATGCAAATCTTCTACTTTGTGGATGTAGCCGACTTCGATATTGAGAACGCCATCGCGGTCGAGAAATACTGCTCGTTTCATAGAATTGCGATCGATCGGATTGTATATACTGTCTGGAACTGTCAAGGAGTAGAGTTCAAATAATTGGAGTTCAAAGGCTTTTGGGATTTTAAGGTGCCAAAACCGTTTGACCTCAATTATACTCTAGCTACCCTGAAAATTTCAAGACAGTATCTACAGATATTGCAATTAATTTATCCGCCCCCTCACTACTTTTTGTACCAAGCTTGGCGCCACTGTTTCATTTGCTCAATTTCTTGCTTTTGCGAAGTCAGAATCTCTTGAGATAATTTCTTCATTTCCGGCCGCTTCGACTTCACAGAAGCATCTTCAGCCATCACTAACGCTCCTTCGTGGTGGGGAATCATCGCATTGAGAAATCGCAGGTCAAATTCAGCGTCAGCAGCGCCTAAATCCATGCTCATCATCATGCTTTGCATTTGTTCGGGAGTCATTGGCATCATGTGGCCCATTTGAGCGTGATAAGCCATTGGCGTACTGTCGGCTTTGGCGTACCAAGTTTTGCGCCACTGTTTCATTTGATTGATTTCGCGGTTTTGAGCAGCAATAATGTTATTAGCTAGTTTTTTCATTTCAGGGCGTTTGGATTTGTTGAGCACATCTTTTGCCATGTTTACAGCACCTTGATGGTGTACTGTCATCCCATCAATAAATCGCAAATCGTAGTCGGCATCAGCCGGGCCTAAATCCATTGACATACTGTGATTCATGCCATGATTCATGCCACCCATGCCGCTTGGCGCCGGGTCTTGCTTGTTATTTGTTTGGGTTGCTGCGGTAATATTTGGTGATTGAGTTTGGCTTGTAGGAGCTTTTGAACAAGCTGCTAGCACTCCGCTGCTTAAAGCGGCTGTGCAGGTTAATGTCAGCGCTGCAAAGCCTGTTTTTAATGAAATTGGTTTCATAGATTTTATATCCTTAAAGTGGCCACTTAATAATCAGCTTGTCACGTAGAGATGAAATTAGGATGAAATTTACAAAAATCTAAAATCTAAAATCTAAAATCTAAAATCTACTTGACTCTCCTGCTAACTGGAGACTTTATAATAAAGTTAATTCATTGATTGAGCAGAGTAGTTTCTGCTGAGGTTCCAATTATGACTTTACAGCTAAAAGTTCCCAAAATGGCTTGTTCCGCTTGTGCTAATACGATCGCAAAAGCAGTCCAAGCCATTGACTCAGCCGCTGCTGTTGAGGCGGATCTCAAGACAAAATTGGTCGCGATTCAAACCGCTAAGCCGGAAAGTGAAGTTAGAAAAGCGATCGCATCTGCTGGCTATCCAGTCAGTTGACAGTTGACAGTTGACAGTTGACAGTTGACAGTTGACAGTTGACCTGTGGTAGTTGCAAGGAAATTGTCTAATTTAGGAGGGCATTTATGGACAATCTCACACTTAAATTGCGTGGCATGAGTTGTGCAGCTTGTGCTTCCTCTATCGAACAAGCAATTCAATCTGTCCCCGGCGTAAGTGAGTGTCATGTCAATTTTGGGATGGAACAAGCAACCATTCAATACGACTCAAAGGAAACCAACTTAGCAATCATTCAAGAAGCTGTTGATGCGGCGGGATACGAAGCTTTGCCCCTGCAAGAAATGGCAGAGGATGATGCAGAAAAAGCCGATCGCAAATCAGCATCTCACAACTTGCAGCGCAAACTTTGGACAGCAGGCAGCATAAGCATTCTACTCCTTGTGGGTGCAATTGGGGCCATGACAGGCTGGCACCTGCCATTCATTCCCGCATGGCTGCACAATTTTTGGCTGCAATTAGTGCTGACATCACCCGTACAATTTTGGTGCGGCCAATCTTTTTATTTGGGAGCTTGGAAATCCTTTAAACGGCGCGTCGCCACAATGGATACCCTGATTGCTTTGGGTACGAGTGCTGCTTACTTTTATTCTGTATTTGTGACATTTTTCCCCGGTTTCTTCACTTCCCAAGGTTTGACTCCTAGCGTTTACTACGAAGTTGCAGCCAGCGTTGTCGCCTTAATTCTGTTGGGGAAAACCCTAGAAAATCGGGCGAAGGGAGAGACTTCGGAAGCTGTTCGCAAACTCATGGGTTTGCAAGCAAAAACTGCTCGCATAATTCGCAACGGGGAAGAGTTGGAATTGCCGATCGCGCAAGTGGCAATTGGCGACATCGTGCAGGTGCGCCCGGGCGAGCAAATCCCCGTAGACGGAGAGGTAATTGAAGGTGCTTCCACGGTAGACGAAGCAATGGTTACGGGGGAAAGTTTGCCTGTCAAAAAGCAGCTTGGCGACGAAGTTATCGGAGCGACAATTAACAAAACTGGCAGCTTCAAGTTTCGCGCGACCAGAGTCGGAAAAAATACATTTTTAGCTCAAATTGTCAAGATGGTGCAGGACGCCCAAGGTTCAAAAGCCCCGATTCAAAAGTTAGCAGACCAAGTAACAGGTTGGTTTGTTCCCGCAGTAATTGCCGTGGCTTTAGCTACTTTTATTATTTGGTTTAACGCGACGGGTAACTTCACTTTGGCGACCGTGACAATGGTGGAAGTGCTGATTATTGCTTGTCCCTGCGCTTTGGGTTTGGCGACTCCGACTGCTGTGATGGTGGGAACTGGAAAAGGTGCAGAAAATGGCATTTTAATTAAAGGAGCAGAGAGTTTAGAATTGGCTCAGAAAATTCAAATTATTGTGTTAGATAAAACGGGAACTCTCACTGAGGGTAAGCCGACTGTAACTGATTTTGTGACAATTAAAGGAACGGCGGACAGCAATGAGTTAAAGTTGCTGCAATTGGCGGCATCTGTAGAGCGGAATTCCGAGCATCCTTTGGGGGAAGCTGTTGTGAGGTACGCTCAATCTCAAGAGGTGAAGTTGACTGATGTTAAGGATTTTGAGGCTGTGGCGGGGAGCGGCGTGCGAGGGGTTTTAGGGGGAAAGCCGATCGCCCTGGGAACCCTGAGATGGATGCAGGAATTGGGCTGCGATACTGAATATCTGGAGCTGCGCGCGCGCGCTTTGGAAGCTGCGAGCAAAACGGTGGTTTGGATGGCTGTAGAGGGCAAAATTGAGGCAATTCTGGGCATTGCCGATGCCCTGAAACCGTCGTCGGCGCGGGCGGTGAAGGCGCTGCAAAAACTCGGTTTGGAGGTGGCGATGCTGACTGGGGACAATCGATCGACTGCGGAGTCGATCGCCCGATCCGTAGGAATTACTCGCGTTTTTGCCGAAGTTAGACCCGACCAAAAAGCCGCTCAAATCCAAGCGCTGCAAGGGGAAGGAAAAATTGTGGCGATGGTGGGAGACGGGATTAACGATGCACCTGCTTTGGCCGCTTCGGATGTGGGAATTGCGATCGGTACCGGCACCGATGTGGCGATCGCAGCCAGCGACATCACCTTAATTTCCGGCGATTTGCAAGGGATAGTTACAGCAATTCAACTTTCGGGCGCCACCATGCGGAACATCCGCGAAAATCTGTTTTTTGCCTTTATTTACAACATCGCTGGAATACCGATCGCAGCGGGCGTTTTGTACCCAATTTTTGGCTGGCTGCTAAATCCGATTATCGCTGGTGCAGCAATGGCTTTCAGTTCTCTTTCGGTAGTGACTAATGCTTTGCGCTTGCGGAATTTTAAAGCCAAATCTCTTGCATAAATTAGGAGGAATTTGAGCAATGTTTAGCCAGCGTCAAGTTTTAGGAAGTCTCGCAGGTTTAGGAATTATCCTCGGAATTGCATCGGGAGTTCGAGCAAATCAAATATCAACCCATCCGGCAAATTCAACAACTCAATTTCGGCAGATTGAACAGCCGCTAAGTTTAAAAATTGGTGTAACAGCAGGCGGATTGACATTAATTGGTTTAGAACTGTGGTGGTTTTTGTTTAGTAAAAAGCAAGCTAAGCCTCAATACGGTTCAGTTAAGCCCGGAGATCCCCCCTAGCCCCCCTTAACACAAGGGGGGACAAGAGAATTGTCTTGCGTCAACCCCTACTCCCCTTGGGAAGGGGGATTTAAGGGGATCTCCGGGGCATAAACAGTTTTAACAATCGCGTATCGAGCTAAAACCCGGTCAATTTTCCCGTCGCGGTTTTTTCCAGCGAGAACTCGCTAAAATTGAGAAAGCTTAAAAAATTTGGAGTGAGCTAAATGCAACTACTACACACGATGCTCCGAGTCGGCAACCTGGAAGAGTCCCTCAAATTTTATACCGAGGTTCTGGGTATGAAATTGCTGCGGAAAAAGGACTATCCAGACGGTAAATTTACTCTGGCTTTTGTTGGCTACGGCGATGAATCGGATACTACAGTTTTGGAATTAACATACAACTGGGGCGTCGCAGAGTACAATTTGGGGGATGCTTACGGTCATATTGCGATCGGCGTTGATGACATTTACGGTACTTGCGAAGAAATTAAAGCCCGCGGCGGTCAAGTTACTCGCGAACCCGGCCCGATGAAGCACGGTTCAACAGTCATTGCTTTTGTGCAAGATCCTGATGGATATAAAGTTGAATTAATCCAACTGGGAAATCAAGGTAGCAGCAGTCAGAAAGTAGCTGCGGCGACTGCATCTTAGTCGTGGTAGGGTGCGTCACCAACAAACTTTTTGAGTTACGACGTTGAAACTCGGGCTCTGACGCACCTTACTGAGGGGATGCGAGGGGGTTTTCAACACTTTTAATTCGATCGCACCGACGGTACAAACTGCTGCAAGTAACTCTTTTGCCACAAAATAGAAAAACTGTTGCCTATTTGGCTTAAACTATCAAATTTAGGAATTAATTTAGATTCTCGGCGCTTGTCTAAGGCAGCGAGCGTCGCAAAGAATATAGCTAATACTAACAAAAATACCACCATCACAATAAAGAACACAGTCCAATAGACTAGAAATTCACTTTGGTAGTAGTTGACAGTCAATATCGAGTTAATCACTGCATCGGATAAATACAAAAGCAGCCCTATTGAAAACCACACCCCTAACAATACCCACGTCCACTTAAACATCTCTGTTGCAGTCTTGTTATTTTTGGACGCCGAAAGTTCTAAATCTCTAATTCGGCTGTTAATTTTTGATGTAACTTCATACAAAGTATACTGCACAGAATCTCTGATAAAATTCAGATCGTTGTCGAGGTTTATGCACTGTTCCGAGGTACTTTTGTCAACACTCAAGTTTTGGAGTTTCTTGCGGTGAGCAGCCAGTTTATTGCCTAGGGTGTAATCCCATTCTTGCAGCCGCTCTACTGTCAAATACAAAAGTTCCCTATTCGCATCTAACAAGCTCTGGCAATCTACGATCGACTTAACTAACTTGCTAAGATTGTTGATATGCTCGCCTACACTATTTTGGTATTCTCTCTGTTTAGCTGACAATAAATTTGCCATTTCGACATCATCGCCGCACAGCGACAAAGCCTCAGAATACACCTCGTCAATTTCCATTTGGCCTTGAGAGAGTGATGCTTTGCACTCCTCAATTTCGGGAATAGTCAGAGATTCTAAGGGCTGATTTTTTACCTGAAATTTATATACGAGCGCTGTCATAATTTGCGCCGATTTTCGGTCTAGCCGATCTTTGTAAGGTTCTAAAATAATTGCCGAGAGATTTTTTACTGTCGCTTCCGGGTGGTGCAGGAACTCAAAAATTTTGGCAAGTATTTGGGAAAATTCCAAGTCATTAAAATTTTTTTGGGCTACTTCCAAAAAGTTTGTTACCGCTGCATCGTTTTCGGTCTTAAATTTGTACCCATCGCCCCTAAGTGCGATCGCAGCAAATACGCGATCGAGCCAAAACAGATATTCCTCGCAATCCATTGGCACACCGGGCACCAGCCAGCTAGGGCCGTACACCCAAAAATCTCGACAATTCTCATATTCCTTACCGCTGTCATTTCTGCTGCTGTGCTCCACAGCAAATTTGTGGCTGGCTAACAGTTTAATTTGCTCTTCTACAACCTGCCGCTCAATTTCCGCTGCATTGATTGTGACATTGACAGCAGATTCCTTGCCTTGTCCTTGCCCTGCTTCATCCAACCAAATTGACTGCATACTAACAGCCGCAGACCACTGAATTAAAGGAGTCGCTCCCCCTCGCGCTTCCTGTTCCAACACCGCCAGCAGATTTTCCCTATAATCACTTGATAGAGGAAAATTCACACTTGGTATCAGACCCTCTCGCACCTTGCCCAATGCCTGAATTGCCAAAGCGCGAAACAGCAAATTCGGATGCGGTTTTCTGGCGGATTCCGGTATATCTTTCCCTAATATCCCGCTTTTCGGTACGCCCAAAACTTCCGCAAAAGGCTCGGTTCCGCACTGTTGCACGATTGAGTCAACTGTGTTTATTCTTTGCCAAGGTTGACTATACTTAGTTAGAGTGAAGGTCAGCGCTGTGCCGCTGCACTCCATTGACTCAGGGATGGTAGTGCGATCGAGTTTCCAGAGATTGCTTGTCATAATTTGTCGCCATGACAATTGCTAGATCTTAACGCCGTTGTCCGATGTTGAATGCCACTTTACATCTACTGCTGCTTTTTGTCAATATTAGTCCTGGACGCAGTGGACGCACAGCTAGAAACCCAATTTCACGAGTAGATTTCTCGTTACTCAACCCGATATTTTCCGCAGTAACCGGGTTGAGCAACGCAAATGTACGTCCTGGACTAAATATATAATTTTGCATTAATTGGTAAAATGTCAAATTTGTATGTGGGGGTTTTTTGGGTCAAATCAACCTACTATGCAGGTTTCTTTTTCGGAGCTTTTAAGATTTTGTCCTTCGCCATTTTGTCAACGATTAAGTCGCTGATAATTTGAGCTCCGTGGGAGGTAAAATGCACGCCGTCATTAATTTTTACATAGCCTCGCTTGCCCGATTTATCAGCAACTACCGGAACAAATTTGCCAGCTTCTGCAAAAGTCTCCCAAGTAGAAATAAATTCAATTTTTGGTGAAGATTTGCTCGCATTTTTATAGATATCGTTCATGATGGGAAAAGCTTTGAAATACCAAGATTTGTTAGTTGTGGATTGACCTATCCAATACACTTTTCTCACCGAGGAGGAGTCAAGTAACTTGGCATATTTATCTACTCTTGCTTGATAAGCTTTTTGCCATTCTGGGGTCAGGATTGCCCGGTATTTTCCTTGAGAATCAATGATATCTTGAGGATCGTTGCCTCCGAACAAAATTATGACTACATCCGGTCGATAATCCTGGATGATTTCGCTGGTTCTGGCATACCAGTCATAATAATCTATCCGATTTAATCCGCTCGATACTTTGTAGTCAAGTTTTGTATCGGTAATATTGTATTTTTCTTTGAGAGTATACTGGAGTTGAGTTCCTAAGTCGAACATTACTGAATCGCCAATAAATAAAAATTTGCGATAAGGTACGGTTAGTTTTGGTTTAGCTGGAGTGGGTTTTTTAGCAGGTTTTTGGGGGACAAGTGCCGATTTTGTTGCGGTTGGGACTGGAGAAGTTGCGGATTTTTTGGGGAGGCTATCGAAGTTAATATCTTTAATTTTGCTCCAAAAATCTTGTTCGGATTTCCTGAAGCCGTCTATTTCGATCAGGCGCGCTGCTTGTTTAATTTCGGGACTGGCGAAAGGAGTTGAAGAAAAGCTTTTGAGAAATAAGGATAAGTTGGAAAATATTAAAGTGAGAATTACAGAAGTGACAATCAGCAAAATTTCTCTGTCTCTCATGTTCTTAGAAATTAAAGTAAATAAAAGGCGGGACGGTACTCGGGCCCAACATCAAGATAGCATACACGAACAGCGAAACTAAGACAACCCGAAAGAAAAGGTTTTTTAAGGAAAATACGGTTTGCAATACCTTGGAAATGATCTCGCCCCACAAGTTGATCGCGCCAATGACGGCAATTACTAAATACAATTGCCAAAAGTTGAATTGAAAAGTTGCAAACGAAAAACGAAAAATTCCCTGAAAAAACCCGATCGCAGTTTCCCAGTTGGGAGTGCCGAAAAATACCCAGCTACAAGTCACAAAGCTAAATGTTAACAGCCAACTGCAAAATCGCGCAAATCTAGGAAAGGCATAGTCTAATTTGAGGTGGATAGCTTGGGGGATATCTTTACATAAATGGTTGACAATCAATCCTAAACCGTGAATTGCTCCCCAGACAATAAAGTTTAAACCTGCGCCGTGCCAAAATCCGCCGATCGCCATTGTCATCAGTAAATTTACGTACTTCCGCAACTTGCCGTATTTATTGCCACCTAAGGGAAAGTAAACGTAATCCCTCAACCACTCGGAAAGACTGATGTGCCACCTTTTCCAAAATTCTTGCAAGCCCAGCGATCGGTATGGCATATTAAAGTTAGGAATGGGTTTGAAACCCAGCAAGCAAGAGATGCCGTTAGCTAAATCCGAGTAGCCGCTGAAATCTACATAAATCAAACAAGAATAGGAAATTGCGGCGAGGATTAAATCGATGCTGCTGTACTGCTGGGGGACTTTGAAGGGCAGTTGAGTGAAGTTAAACAAAAAGCTCGATAAAGTATATTTTTTGAAGAGTCCAGACAAAATCAAAACGATAACTTCTTCGATTTGATAGTCGTATTTTTTTGGTGAATTTAGCTGCGTGTAAAATTCGCGAGGCCGCGAGATTGGCCCGGAGGCAATTTGGGGAAAGTAGGTAATGTATGTGGCGTAGTCTACAAATTTCGGACAGGGGATTTTGTGCTGGTAGCAGTCGATTAAATGCGAAATCATTCTAAATGTGTAGAACGATACGCCGACGGGGGCGATTATTTGCAAAACTTGAAAGCTAGCGGGAATGTGTAGCTGGTTCAGTACCTCAAATAACGAAGTTACAAAGAAGTTGCAATATTTAAAGATGCCGAGATTGGCAATGTTGAAAATTATGCCGGAGACGAAAGCAAGTTTTTTATATTTCCCGTTGCAAACAGCCCGGAGAATGATATAATTGTAGACTGTACCTAAAACTAGGAGCCAGAGAAAGTCGAAACTCCAAAAGGAATAAAATAATAAACTGGAAACTAGCAAGACAATTTTATATAAATCGACTTTGGGCTTCAAAGAGAGGATCGTGCTAAAAATAATTAGGAAAAATACTAGAAATTGGTAAGTTGGAAATAGCATAGATGTCAGTCAATCAAAAAATGTTAGGGCAAGAGATAAAATTTTAGTAGAGCAATAAAGAGGTTGGTAGTGAGGACTTTAGTCCTCTGAATGGATGCGGACTAAAGTCCTCACTACGAACCAAGATATAATATGACACGGCAGTGCTGTGTTCGTACAGTATTGTAGGGAATGGAGAACCACTATATTTTCATAAGTTCGATCGCCCGTTCCGGTCGTACCGCACAAAAAATCGCCGGGATTGCGGGCTTGCAGGTATTGCAAGAGGTCAATTATGTTGCAACTTCCGCTCTTGTTAACCGCACTCATAGATTCACAATCGAGTTTAAAGATTATGATGGTTGTGAGACGATATATTAACGGATAACAACAGGAATCCCCTTGATTGCGAGGAACCAACGTGCAGCCAACAGACCCTAGCAAATTTACAGATCAAGCCTGGGAAGCCATTGTCAAATCCCAGGATGTAGCCCGCCGCTTTGCCAATCAGCAGCTAGAGGTTGAACATTTAGCGATCGCCATTCTAGAACAGCAAGGCTTGGGCAACAGCATTCTCAGCAAAGCTGGAGTCGATGTCCCCCGCTTGGCGCAGCAGTTAGATGCTTTTGCCAAACGACAGCCCAGAGTTGCCAACGCTGACCAACTATACCTCGGCCGCGGCTTAGAAGTGATGTTAGATGCTGCTGAGTCTGCCAGACAGACTTGGCAAGATAATTTTATCGCCGTTGAACATTTATTAATAGGCTTGCTAGAAGACGAACGAGTCGGTAGGCGATTGCTGACTAGGGGCGACGGGCCGCCGGGCCGCCCCGGATACGATCGCAAACCGGCCCCAGGGACGATCGATCGCCCGAAACTCGATGAAGCAATCAAATCAATTCGCGCTAGCAACAAAGTCAAAGATCAAAGCCAAAGCCAAAGCCAAAGCCAAAGCCAAAGTCAAAACCAAAATTCCGACGCCAACTCCGACGCCCTCAGCAAATACGGGCGGGATTTGACAGAAGCCGCCAAAGCAGGCAAACTCGACCCAGTAATCGGCCGCGACGAGGAAATTCGCCGCGTCGTACAAGTTCTTTCCCGCCGCCAGAAAAACAATCCGGTGTTAATTGGCGATCCCGGAGTCGGAAAAACTGCGATCGCCGAAGGTTTAGCCCAGCGAATTGTCAACGGCGACGTACCCGAATCTTTGAAAAACCGCCAGCTATTCAGCCTCGACATGGGCAGTTTAATTGCTGGGGCAAAATTCCGGGGCGAATTTGAAGAAAGGTTGCGTTCTGTCCTGCGGGAAGTTATCGATTCCGACGGGCAAATTGTCCTATTTATTGACGAATTGCACACGGTTGTTGGCACTGGCGGCGGCGGTAGTTCCGGTTCGGGAATGGATGCGGGAAATTTGTTGAAACCGATGTTAGCCCGGGGCGAATTGCGCTGTATCGGCGCTACAACTCTCGATGAATTTCGCAAAAATATCGAAAAAGATCCTGCACTGGAACGCCGCTTTCAACAAGTATTTGTCGGGGAACCGACTGTGGAAGATACTGTTTCAATTTTGCGCGGATTGAAAGACCGTTACGAACGCCACCACGGGGTAAAAATTACTGATTCGGCGCTGGTAGCTGCTGCAACTTTGTCTTTTCGCTATATTTCCGATCGCTTTTTGCCGGACAAGGCGATCGACCTCGTAGACGAAGCAGCCGCCCATTTGAAAATGGAGATTACCTCCAAACCCGTGGAATTGGAAGGGATCGACCGCCGGGTGATGCAGTTGGAAATGGAAAAATTGTCGATCGAAGGCGAGGGAAAAGGTTCTCCCACCGCCACCATTACCCCCCGCATCGAACGCATCAAAACTGAGATTGATATTTTAAAAGTCAAGCAAGAAAAATTATCTTCTCAGTGGTTGGGCGAAAAGCAGTTGTTGGATGCGATCAATAAATTGAAAGCAGAAGAAGACCAACTGCGAGTGCAAATCGAACAGGCAGAAAGAGCTTACGATTTGAATAAAGCGGCGCAGTTGAAGTACGGTAAATTGGAGACTGCGGTGCGCGATCGCGAAGCCAAGGAAGCCGAACTTTTGAAACAGCAAGCTCAAGGTTCTTCGCTGCTGCGGGAAAAAGTTACTGAGGGCGACATTGCGGAAATTGTGGCTAAATGGACGGGAATTCCGGTCAACCGGTTGTTAGAATCGGAACGCCAAAAATTGCTGCAATTGGAAAGCCATTTGCACAGAAAAGTCATCGGTCAAGAGGAGGCTGTAACGGCTGTGGCGGCGGCGATTCGGCGGGCGCGGGCGGGGATGAAAGATCCCGGTAGACCGATCGGCTCTTTCTTGTTTATGGGCCCGACAGGCGTGGGAAAAACCGAGTTAGCGCGGGCGTTGGCGGAGTTTTTGTTTGACAGCGACGATGCGATCGTCCGCATCGATATGTCGGAATACATGGAGAAGCACAGCGTCTCGCGGTTGGTAGGAGCTCCCCCCGGATATGTCGGTTACGATGAAGGCGGACAACTTTCTGAAGCAGTGCGGAGACATCCTTATTCGGTGGTGCTGTTTGACGAAGTGGAAAAAGCGCACCCGGATGTATTTAACATTTTGCTGCAAGTGTTGGATGACGGCAGAATTACCGATTCTCAAGGTCGAGTGGTTGACTTTAGAAATACTGTAATTGTGATGACTAGCAATATCGGCAGCGACCACATTTTAGACGTGTTTGCGAAGAAGGAAAAAACGGCCAAGAAACCTGCAAGTCGGAAGCACGAACCGAAAGATTTGTCAAGTCACAAGACAGATTATAAAGTGGCCGCTGACGGTACTGTTGAGGTGTCGGCCCAGCGAGTCGATACATCAGATAAGAGTGAAAAAGACAAGAGTGAAAATGAAGATTTATTGACTCAAGAACGGGAGACAGACCAAGAGTACGAGCAAATGTTAAAACGGGTGATGACTGCTTTGCGATCGCACTTCCGACCTGAGTTTCTCAATCGGGTGGACGAGATAATTTTGTTCCACACTTTGAGCAAGATCGAACTGCGGCAAATAGTCAGCATTCAAGTGAAGCGGATCGAGCGGTTGTTGGCGGAGCAAAAAATTACTTTGGAACTGTCAGATGCCGCGAAAAACCACATTACAGATGTCGGTTACGACCCGGTTTACGGCGCTCGTCCGCTGAAACGCGCTATCCAGCGGGAGCTGGAAAACCCGCTGGCTAACAAGATTCTGGAAAATGCGTTTACCGAAGGCGATACAATTGCGATCGACTGCGTAAATAACACTTTGCAGTTTCGCAAAAAAGACTCTCTCCCCGCGCTGGTAGGTAACAGTTTGTAGTTGCATTTAGGAACAGGCTTTCTAGCCATTGGTGTCAACTTAACTTCAAAAGTATTCAGAGACTGCTGTTGGGTGATTTAAGGCCTGATCCCCCCTAACCCCCCTTAACAAGGGGGGGATAAGAGTCTTCTCTTTCGTCAACCCCTACTCCCCTTTTTAAGGGATCTTTCCAACTAGCAACTCTATTTGCGAAGAAGGACAAAAGTCTTCTCAAAGTCCCCCTTCTTAAGGGGGATTTAGGGGGATCAGGCCTAGGCTATAAACGAAAGATACAAAAGTTTTCTGGCTTAAGTTGACACCAATAACTTTCTAGCCTGTTCCACCAAAAATTAATCTTCTTTTGTCCCCGAAAGCCTGGTAGTTTAAAATCATGAAACAACTAACTAGAATCACTCTGAATCCAGAAGTAATGGGAGGAAAACCCTGCATTCGCGGCTTGCGAGTCACTGTGGGTACTATAGTCGGACTGATGGCATCGGGACACTTACCGTCAGGCATTTTGCAAGCCTATCCCTACCTGGAAGAAGCAGATATATATGAAGCGCTTGCCTATGCAGCGTGGCGAGTTGAAGAAGTAGAAATTCCTCTCAAAATAGCGTGAAAATTTTGATTGATATGAACCTGTCACCTGAATGGACTGTCGTATTTACTAAATACGGAATAGAGTCTCTTCATTGGTCTACAGTCGGCGATCCTCGTGCCACAGATCGCGTTATTATGGAATGGGCGCGAGTAAATGACTATGCCGTATTCACTCATGATTTAGATTTTGGCGCACTGCTGGCCGCAACCCAAGCTGATGCTCTAGCGTGTCATTCAAGTCCGTATTCAAGACGTGCTGCCTGCTAATATAGAGAGTTTGATTGTGGAAGTGTTCCATCAATTTGAGCCACAAATTGAGTCGGGGGCGTTCATTTCTGTGGATGAAACGCGCTCTAGGGTGAGAATTTTGCCGATTACACTTCGATAATTATTTATGGCCTGCTCCACAAAAATTAATCTGCTTGTGGAACAGGCCAGAAAGCCTGTTATTCAAAATAGTCAAGCCTGCTACTTAATATTACGAATTGCCCATCGTGCGGCTGGTGTAAGCATCCATGCTGTAGGCAGGAACGCGAACGCTGTAATCAATTTCTGTTCCAGTCACCGATTTTGCCAGTTGTTCAAAAGATTCATTGCTCCAATTGCGATCGTGAATGGGCTTTGACTGTTCGCCCAGGAAATATGCTTGAGTGCCAATTAATGATGCTGCGACCCAACCGACGATCAAAAGAGAGATTACAATAGCCATTTTTGGTTTTTCCTTAAGTTTTGTTGCTTTATGTAAATAAATGTAACAAAACCTGACAAAGAGCGTCAAGCTAGTGTAATGTCGTGCAAACCGTCCGGTAGGTAGTAAAAACCGTCCCTCCGACGGCAGCGGGAGAGGGTTCGAGGGGGAGACGGGACACGGGGAAAGGATTTGACGAGTATATAAGTATGTAGGGCGTGCACCGCCAAGCACGGGTCTGTAATACCGCGACTCAGATCCGAATAGTGAACTGTATCCGCTATAACAAAATAGATTGTTTAATTTTTTTAGTTAAGAACTTATAAGTTTTGCGTTAATAAATTACAATTAAAACTCTGCCGCTGGCATGACGAATCGCGGCAAAATTATGCGTTATGATTTATCAGTTTGGATTTGAACTAACAAATCCCAATTACCAAATCCCAATTACCAAATCCCAATTACCAATCACCCATAAAAATTATGCCCAACTCCATGTTAAATGACGATCCATTGTGGTTCAAAGACGCCATCATTTACGAAGTACCAATTCGCGCTTTTGCAGACAGCAACGCAGACGGCATCGGCGACTTTCGGGGACTCACAGAAAAACTGGATTACCTGCAAAACTTGGGAGTAACAGCAATTTGGGTACTGCCATTTTTTCCCTCGCCGCTCCGAGACGACGGCTACGATACATCTCACTATACCACCGTCAACCCGATTTACGGCACGTTAGACGACTTTAAAGAGCTTTTAGAAGCAGCGCACCAGCGCGGAATTAGAGTCATTATTGAGTTAATTGTCAACCACACTTCAGACCAGCACGCTTGGTTTCAGCGAGCGCGCCGCGCCCCGAAAGGCAGTAACGAAAGAGATTTTTACGTGTGGAGCGACACGCCGGAAAAATATCAAGATGCTCGCATTATTTTCCAAGATTTTGAGACTTCTAATTGGGCTTGGGATGCGGTAGCAAAAGCTTATTACTGGCACCGATTTTATTCCCACCAACCCGATTTAAATTACGACAATCCCGCCGTCCGCCAAGCCATCTTAGATGTGGTGGATTTCTGGTTGGCACTGGGAGTAGACGGACTGCGCATGGATGCCGTGCCTTACCTGTACGAGCGCGAAGGTACTAACTGCGAAAACCTGCCAGAAACTCACGTATTCCTCAAGCATTTGCGGCAGCACGTAGATGAGAAATTCCCGAACCGGATGCTGCTAGCTGAGGCGAATCAGTGGCCGGAGGATGCGGTTGAATATTACGCGGGTGGGGATGAATGTCACATGAACTTTCATTTTCCGCTGATGCCGCGTTTATTTATGGCTTTGCACATGGAAGATAGCTTCCCAATTAGCGATATTCTCCAGCAAACTCCGCACATTCCCAATAACTGTCAGTGGGCGTTATTTTTGCGCAATCACGATGAATTGACGCTGGAAATGGTGAGCGATGAAGACCGAGATTATATGTATCGGGTTTACGCTCAAGATACTCAGGCGAGAATTAATTTGGGCATCCGCCGCCGCTTGGCTCCGCTGATGGGAAATAACCGCCGCCGTATCGAGTTGATGAATGCTTTGCTGCTGTCTCTTCCGGGTACGCCGGTGCTTTACTACGGCGATGAAATTGGCATGGGTGATAATATCTATTTGGGCGATCGCAACGGGGTGAGAACTCCGATGCAGTGGAGCAGCGATCGCAATGCCGGTTTCAGCCGCGCTAACCCGCAGCGGCTGTACGCGCCGCCAATTGTTGACCCTGAATATCACTACGAATCTGTTAACGTGGAGGCGCAGCGGGCGAATCCGAGTTCTCTGTGGTGGTGGATGAAACGCTTGATTGCTGTTCGCCAGCGGTTCCAAGCATTTGGGCGCGGAACTTGCGAGTTTCTGTACCCAGAAAACCGCAAAGTTTTAGCTTTTGTGCGCACTTATCAAGACGAACACATCCTCGTAGTCGCTAATTTGTCGCGCTTCGTGCAGACGGCAGAATTAGACCTTTCTCCGTTTAAAAATGCTGTTCCGGTGGAAATTTTCGGTCGCGCTGAGTTTCCGGCGGTTGGCGAGGAGCCTTACTTTTTGAGCTTGAGTCCTCACACGTTTTACTGGTTTACTCTTACTGTTAAACAAGAAGACTTTTCGCTGCACGGTTTTAAAACAGACTTGCCGAGTTTGGCGGTCATCGGCAATTGGAAAACTGCTTTTGCTACAAGTCAGTTAAGCGATATGCTGCTCTCTATTTTGCCGAATTACTTGCGGTGCAATCGCTGGTTTATCGGTGCAGACAGGACAATTCAATCATTTGAAATAAGTGAGGTTGTGCCTGTTGAATGTAAAGATAGTGCCGGGGAGGAATCTACAGTTTACATTCTGTTTTTGCTGTTGAATTATACTGAAGGTATGGCGGAAACTTACGTTTTGCCTTTAGGTTGGGAAGAGATGAAAGGCGATGCGGACGATCGGGCGATCGCGCGCCTGCACTTCCCTGAAAGCAACGAAGCAGGGGTGCTATTTGATGCCGCTGGGGACAAAGGTCTGCTGACAGCGCTGCTGGGGGCGATCGCCAATTCTCGCAGTTACGCAGGTACAGCCGGTCAACTGGTAGGAATTGCCGACAATATATTCAGCTCAGACCAAGATTTATCGCAGCTCGAACCTTACCTGTTCAAAAAAGAACAAAGCAATACATCCGCAGGTTACGGCGATCGCTTCGTCCTAAAAATATTGCGAAAAGTCGAGGAAGGAATCAACCCCGAATTAGAAATCGGACGCTTTTTAACCGATCGCAACCCGATCCAACACTACGCTCCAATTGCCGGAGCATTGGAATATCACACAGCCGAAAAACAAGTAATTACAGTCGGAATACTGCAAAAACTAATCCCCGACAGCAGGGACGCTTGGTCTTATACATTAGACACGCTGCGCGACTATTTCGAGCAAGTAATGACAGTAGAAGCAAAGTATTCCGGCGAGATTTTATCTACTTCCCCCGAAGATTATTTACCGAGCGCTTTGACCGGACAAATGCGGCAGTCAAACTCGCTAGTAGCCGATTTATCCCTAGAAATTCCGGCCTTAGCTCGCGAACTCATCGGCTCTTACTTAGCATCAGCCGAACTTTTAGGTCAGCGGACAGCGGAACTTCACCTCGCTTTAGCTTCAGACACAGAAAGTCCGGCTTTTGCTCCAGAAAACTTCACCTCATTTTACCAGCGTTCCATCTACCAACACATGAGAAATATGGCAGGAAGAACTTTGCTGCTGCTGAAAAAGCATCTGTCCAAACTGCCGCCAGAAACGCAAAAAATGGCACAAAATCTCCTCAACCGCGAAGAGTTGCTCATGGAACGTTTCAAGTCTATTTTGAACTTGAGAATCACGGCCGATCGAATTCGCTGTCACGGGGACTTTCATTTCGGGCAAGTTCTTTATACAGGTAAAGACTTCGTAATTATTGATTTCGGAGGAGAACGGAATCGACCGTTAAGCGAGCGGCGGATGAAGAGGTCGCCCCTGCGAGATGTGGCGGGAATGCTGCAATCTTTCAATTACGCTGTTACTTTGGCGCTGCGAAACGAAGTAGAAAGTGGCATGATCCGCCCTGAAAATCTTCCCGAGATGCAGCAGTGGGCGAACGTTTGGCACCGCTGGGTCAGCCTCACTTTTCTTAACAGCTATTTGGTAACAGCAGCCGATGCCAGTTTCTTGCCAAAATCTATACCGGAACTACAAGTTTTGCTGGATGCTTACATTTTGGAAAAAGGGGTTGCTGAGCTGGCCTACGAACTAAATTACCGTTTGGATTGGGCGGAAATTCCGATGAAACGGATTTTACAATTGCTGAATGTCAATCGCAAGCCGTAGCTGATTTTTAAGTATTGAGTAGGGTGCGCAGTGCGCACCTTACATTAACTAAATCTGCTTTGATAAAGATTTTCTCGGCGAATAGAATTCGCTCCTTGTCAAACGAAGTCCGCGCAACGCGAGACTAAAGAATAAAGCACATTGCATTACTTAAAATAGAGAGCTGCTTGATATAAAACTTGTTCTTGATGAGTTAACAAAGTGCAGTCAGAAAGCGGGTAAGCCACACAGGTAACAGCGTAGCCAGCTTGCAATTCTGACGGCTTCAAAAACTTTTGTTCGCTTTGGTCGATTTCGCCGCCAAGCAGTTTGGCAACGCAAGCAGAACACTCTCCTTGCTTGCATCCATTGGGCAAGCGGATGCCGGCATCTTCTGCTATATCTAGGATATACTGGTCGTCCGGTACTGCGATCGTGCGATCGAGCGCGAGATCCTGATTCACCAGCCGAACTTGATAAACTGCCATTTCCACCTCTGATATTATTTCCGAGTTTAAGGACTCGGCGGTTGAAACCGCTTCTTGTCAAACGAAGTCCGCGGAGGCGGACTGAAGAAGAATTGATATTAGCGGAATTATCGGCTGCTAGACAAGCGCTTCTTGATAATCCAGATTTTCATCTAGATAAATAGCCCGAATATCCTCCGGCAAATTTGACTCTAAAGTTTGATATCCTTTTTGCAGCAAAGCCTTGACTTGAGCGGGCGAAATCGCTTCACCTTCAGCTTGCAAATAAGCTGCAATTCGAGTTTCGCTCCACCGGAAAGTCTGGGCCATCAACACAACTAAACGGGGGAGTGGCGCCAACAATTCTAAGGCTTGTCTGACGTAACACCACAGGGGAGGCGAAGCGGATTGCAAAGAGTAGTGAATCGACTCAACAGGGGGCAATTCGGCTTGATTGATGCAGACAGCGGTGACATTAATCAGCCAATTTTGGAGACTGAGATTGTCGCCATCAGGATCTTGGGTTTCGCGACGCAAATCGAGACCTCGGAGCTCGTGATAGATGTGCTGCCAGGTGTGGGCGAACAGGTAATCGCCTTGTACGGGCGATCGCACGGAATGGCGGATCAGGGAGTGTACAATTTGAGCGTAGCGGCAAAAAATCGCCGTGAAGAAGCGGCCCTGATCGGGATGGTTTTGAAACAGAGTCAATAATTCCCGATCGCTGTGATGGAACAGGGATTTGACCACAGGGTGGTTGAGTTCGGAAAAAACAGGTGTTTGCACAATTGTTCTGTAACGGTTTTGGGAATAAATGCTGTTGCAGCACGATTCTACACGATTTGTCGATCGACATTCCAGAGTTGAGGGTGATTTTTTAGCGGTACGATGCCCGCAGAGCGGTATTTCTGCCATTTTGCCGCTCTTTCAAGATAGTATGTATTTTCCACTCGTGCGATCGGGCTTTTCACAGAACCGAAAAGTTATGAAAAACTCAGGCTATATTACTCCCAATCAAAAAGAACCAGCGCCGAAAAAATCTGTATCGGTTAATGATGGTAAATTAAGAGCGATCGCCTACAGTATGGATGCTCTGATTCCGGGTTTTTATGCTTGGTTTGGCCCGCTTAAAATCCGTATTGGCGGCAGTGAAGCGGAAGAAACATATCCGGGAACAATTCACAGTTTTGCGGGTACAGCGCTAGTATTGTCAGGCTATCGGATCTACAGCACCTATCAGGGGAGTTATGACCCTTGACAAGCACACCATTCAAGGTATTTCGCCAATTTCATCTAAAACTTTGCCTGTAGTTGACTTTGAACAACTGATGTTAGATGCAGGTTACACTCGTATCGGTTCAGCTCCAGCAAAAGGCAGTAGAATTAAATTTTGGTGGAGTCACCAGACTTTTCCTAGAGTCGAGTCTATATACAGTTCTGACCTAAAAACTGCCATAACTGCTTACCATGTTTAGTGATTCGTAGGGTGCGCAATGCGCACCTTACTACTACAGACAACCATAACCTCCGCCCCCCGGAGTCTCAATGACAAACACATCCCCCGATCGCATTTCCACACTCGCCGTACTCCCCAATTCCTCAATATTTCCATCAAATCTTTCAACATAATTGAGCCCAACTTTCCCCGCTTCCCCCCCATGCAAACCGCAGGGAGAAATCACCCGCCGCCCCGATAAAATTCCCGCCGTCATCGCTTCCAGAAACCGCACTCGCCGCACTGTTCCATTCCCCCCGCGATGACATCCATTCCCCCCGCTATTAGCCCGGATTGCAAAACTTTCTAACAGCACCGGAAACCGCCATTCCAACACTTCAGGATCGGTTAAACGCGAATTAGTCATGTGAGTTTGCACCGCATCTGTGCCGTCAAAATTTGCACCAGCACCGGAACCGCCGCAAATTGTTTCATAATATTGATAGCGCCGATCGCCAAATGTGAAATTATTCATGGTTCCCTGAGAAGATGCGATCGCACCTAGCGCACAATACAAAGCATCCGTAATATTCTGCGAAGTTTCCACATTTCCCGCCACCACCGCCGCCGGATAGCGTGGATTCAGCATACAGCCTGCGGGATTGATAATTTCGAGAGGTTTCAAACAGCCCGCATTCAGAGGAATATCGTCATCTACCAAGGTGCGGAAAACGTACAACACAGCCGCTTTACACACCGCAGCCGGAGCATTAAAATTGTTAAATTGTTGGGGAGAAGTGCCAGTAAAATCAATTTTAGCACTGCGCGCAGACTTGTTAATTGTAATAGCTACTTTAATTTGTCCGCCGCTATCCATCGGATAAGTAAATTCGCCATCACTCAAAACCTCAATTACTCGGCGCACAGATTCTTCAGCATTATCTTGCACAAAACCCATATAAGCTTGTACTGTTTCCAAGCCGTAATGTTCTACCATTTTGAGAAGTTCTGCTAAACCGCGATTGTTGGCGGCAATTTGCGCTTGCAAATCTGCGATATTTTGTTCGTAATTGCGAACTGGGAAATCTCCCGCCGTCAGAATTTCTAGTAATTCTTGTTCGCGGAATTGGCCCTCGCTGACTAACTGGAAATTGTCGAGCAATACCCCTTCTTCGGTGACAGTTTTACTGTTAGGAGGCATGGAACCGGGAGTGATGCCGCCGATATCGGCGTGGTGTCCCCGCGAGGCAACATAAAACAAAGGAAGCGAGGAATCACGATTAAATACTGGAGTAATTACGGTGATATCTGGTAAGTGCGTGCCGCCATTGTAAGGATTGTTAGAAACATAAACATCCCCAGGCTTAATTTCATGAGCTTGTGCTAAGATTAAAGCTGAAACGCTTTCGCTCATGGAACCGAGATGCACGGGAATGTGCGGCGCGTTGGCAACTAATTGCCCGTTTTTGTCGAAGATTGCACAGGAAAAGTCTAGGCGTTCTTTGATGTTGACTGAGGAACTTGTATTTTGCAATGTGACGCCCATTTGTTCGGCGATCGCCCGAAACAAGTTATTAAAAATTTCCAGCAAAACCGGATCTGATTTAACCGAAGACGAATGGGTGTTAACTGCATTCATCTGCGTGGATAGGCGGTTCAAAATCAAGTCATTATTGGCGGTGATTTCCCCTTCCCAACCCGGTTCTATGATATTAGTTCCAGTTGCTTCTACAATCATCGCCGGGCCGGTAATGCAGTCGCCCGATCGCAAATCCTCTCTTTGATAAACAGGCGTTTCCCGCCACTTACCAGCAACATACATTTGCACAGTGGAAATTGGCTGCACTGGCAAGATGGCCCTGTCACTGGAATTGGAAATTATCGACTCACCCAGCACATTCATTGTTTCTACAACTTCCACCGAAACCGCTTCGACAATTAGTGCTTTTTCCGGCATCATAAAACTGTAACGCTGTCGGTGCGCTGCTTCAAAATCAGCCTGCATCTCCTCAACACTCCCAGCAAAATCCACCATCAAAACCGAATCGCTGCCCTGATATTTTAGATACAGCTTCCTAACAACCAAAACCTCTTTCTCTCCCTCTGTGCTCTCTGCGCCTCTGCGGTTCAATTCCCTCTTTCCCTCCGCCTCCAATTGCCCTAAAATATTGTGTAAATCACCAATTAATTCTGCATTTAATTGTTGCTCGATCGCCCTTTCGCGAATAGCCCGCACATCAGCCAAACCCATACCGTAAGCGGATAGCACGCCCGCGTAGGGGTGAATAAACACCCGTTTCATCCCCAAACAATCGGCGATCGCACAAGCGTGTTGGCCGCCCGCACCGCCGAAACAGCACAACGTATACTCCGAAACATCGTAACCGCGCTGAAGCGAGATTTTTTTGACCGCATTAGCCATCTTTTCCACCGCGATCGCCAAAAAACCCTCCGCCACCTGTTCGGGAGTCTTTTCGCCCCCAATTTCCCCCGCTAACTGCACAAATTTTTGCTTAACTGCGTCAGGGGCGATCGGCAAATCTCCCCCCAATCCAAACACTTTCGGGAAAAAATCCGGCTGAATTTTGCCCAACATCACATTGCAATCAGTCACCGTCAAAGGGCCGCCTTTCCGATAGCAAGCAGGCCCCGGATTAGCGCCCGCAGACTCCGGCCCGACGCGGTAGCGCGCCCCGTCAAAAAACACGATCGAACCGCCACCGGCTGCTACAGTATGAATTGCCATCACGGGCGATCGCAATCTCACCCCAGCAATTTCCGTCTCAAATTCGCGTTCGTATTCCCCGTTAAAATGGGCAACATCTGTCGAAGTTCCGCCCATATCAAAGGTAATAATTTTATCAAAACCAGCCTTTTTACTCGTTTGAACTGCACCGACAATTCCCCCAGCAGGCCCGGATAAAATACTGTTTTTCCCTTGAAATTGCGCGGCATCTACCAAGCCGCCGTTTGACTGCATAAACATTAATTTTGGGGATGGGGCATTGGGCATTGGGCATTGGGCATTGGGCATGGATAATCCCTCATCTCGATGATCTACCTCAATTAATTCACTGGTTACTTGTTCGACATAACGCCGCAAAATCGGAGATAAATAAGCATCCACAACCGCAGTATCTCCCCGCGAAACTAATTTCATTAAAGGACTAACTTCGTGAGATACTGAAATTTGAGTAAAGCCAATTTCTTTGGCTATTTTAGCAACTTGTTTTTCATGTTCCGAGTAGCGGTAGCCGTGCATAAATACGATCGCACAACTGCGAATTCCCTCATCGTATGCTTGCTGCAAAGACGGGACAAACTCACGATTGACAGCAATTAACTCTTCACCTCGGGCGCTGTAGCGTTCTGCAACCTCAATAACGCGATCGTACAGCATCTCGGGCAGCACAATGTGGCGGGCGAAAATATTCGGGCGATTTTGATAGCCAATTCTCAGCGCATCGCCGAAACCTTTAGTAATTAACAGAATAGTGCGATCGCCCTTACGTTCCAGCAAAGCATTTGTCGCCACCGTCGTACCCATTTTAATCGCTGAAATTTCCCCCGTCGGTATCGATTCCCCCGCCCCAATCCCCAAAATATCGCGAATTCCTTGGACTGCTGCGTCGGTGTAGCGATCGGGATTTTCCGACAGCAGCTTGTGAATAACTAACTTACCATCAGGGCTTTGGGCGACAATATCGGTAAAAGTACCGCCGCGATCGATCCAAAATTGCCAGCGAGTGCGATCGGGAAAATCAGCATTCATATATTTTTCCTGAATTTTGTTATGTGAATAATTGAGAATTATTTAACAAAATAATCTAAAAGTCAATTCATAAAAATCATAACCTTATACTCATAAAAATCATATCACTTTCTCTTTTCTCTTCTTCTTTCTTCCTTCCTACCCTTCGGGAACGGCTTCGCCGAACGCGCCCTTTGCGACGAAAGCGGTTCAATAAAATTCCTACATATACCGAATAGCCTCAACCAACCCCCGACAAACACCAGCCAAAAAATCCAAATCCAAAGTCTCAATCTTATCGCTCGCTTGATGATAATGAGGATTCCGCATATTAGCCGTATCCGTCACCATAATCGCCGGATAACCATTATCCCAAAAAGGAGCATGATCGCTGCGGCGAGTATCCGGCACAATCAAACCTCGATTCGGCACCGGCAACCACTCGCAAGCTTGACCGGATTTGCGGATGTTTCTGCTCAAAGTAATCATATCGCGCACAGTCCGCAAATTTCCAATTAAAGCAATGAAATTGCCAATATTCGGATAAAAATATTTGAGTCCCGCCGGATAGCTTTGGGAGTTGGGAGTGCGATCGCAATAACCCAACATTTCCAAAGAAATCATCAACCGGATTGACTGTTTCTGTTGCTTGCATTTAGCTGCATGATGCTTGCTTCCCCAACAACCGGATTCTTCCAGATCGAAAGCAACTAATTGTACTGGATATTTTAGCGGTTGAAGTGCGAGAGCCCTTGCGAGTTCCAGCACAACAGCAACACCCGTAGCATTATCATCAGCCCCAGCCGTCCCCGGTACAGTATCGTAATGAGCACCGATTATAATCGGCAAATTTTCTTGCTTCCCCCCCTTAGCAAGGGGGGGATTGAGGGGGGGTAAGTCCAAGATAAAATTGTGATGAATTCGCCCGCGCACCGCAAAATCGTCGATTTCTACAGTGCCCCACTGTCCCAACTCTTCGCGAATGTATTGCTGGACATAGAAATGCCCTGCGGATGCCAAGTAAGGATGGCGATCGCGTACAATTTGAATTAGATGGCTGTGCAGGCGTTCTTTGAGATCCATGCGATCGAAGATACAATGAGTACACTCAGATTATATGGGATTGAATTATGATTGGAGAAGTCAGAATCCAAAATTACAAGTCTCTTCAAAAGCTGAAGCTGGAATTAGGACGAGTCACCGTACTGATTGGCGAAAATGGCTGCGGTAAGAGCAATATTTTGGAGGCGATCGCCCTGGCTTCTGCGGCTGCTAATGATAAACTGGATAATGAGTTTCTTGCTGCACGGGGGATTCGGGTGACAGAACCTCGATTTATGCGATCGGCTTTTGAAAAGGAAAATTTAGATAAAGATATCAGCATAGAATTAAGAGGGGAAGAGCAACAACAATTTAGTTGTGTTTTGCAAAATGATAATTCTCCCTATTCTCAGTGGGTTAGTAAAAACTTTTTGGGCAATTCTGAAACTTCTGTAAAGAATGCTGTCATGCTGCTTCTTCAAAAACATGGGGGAATAGACAAATTTACATCTGTTTTAGAATATAAAACTGAGTTGTCAGAACAAGAATGGTTAAGCTTCAAAAAGGATGCCGAATCATTTATTCCCATACTTGACTTAAATAAATTTATCATTTACTCTCCTGAAAATCCAGCGTTACGAACTTTTGAAAAAGAAGGGCAAATTCAACCGTTAGGCATTAATGGGGAAGGCTTATTTAAACTTATAAGTTTTTTAAGTTTCGATAAAAAGCAAGACAAACTTAATGAAATCAAAAACAAACTGCGATTGATAGATTGGTTTAAAGATTTTGAAATTCCTCAAAATTTATCAGCGATGCAAACTTCTCTCCACATCACAGATAGATACTTAGATACTGATTTAAGTTATTTCGACCAAAGAAGCTCGAATGAAGGCTTTTTGTTTTTACTGTTTTATTTTACCTTGTTCATCAGCGATATCACGCCTAAGTTTTTTGCAATTGATAACATTGACGCTTCCCTCAATCCCAGATTGTGCCGCCGATTAATTCAAGAATTAGTCGAACTAGCAAAAAAACACGACAAACAAGTTATATTTACAACCCACAACCCGGCTGTTTTGGACGGTTTAGATTTAGATGATGAGGAACAGCGGCTGTTTGTCATTTATCGAAACCAATTAGGACATACCAAAGCCCGACGCATTCTCAAACCTAAAACTATCGAGGGACAGGAACCTGTAAAATTATCAGAGGCTTTTTTGAGGGGCTATATCGGAGGACTTCCTAAGAATTTTTAATATGACTAATTTTGGATTAATTACAGAGTGATTAACTGACCAGATTGTTATTGAAAGTATTTTAGCAGGATATTTCAATAACCCGGATATAGATATTAGACCGCTTCAACCAGAAAGAGATAAAGATGATGAGAATAAATCTCATAACTATGGAGGTTGGAGTCAAGTTTTTGCTTACTGCGAGTCAAATAATTTTAAGGAAGCATTTCAATTTATCGATTATATTATTATCCAAATAGATACTGATGTTTCAGAAGATTATAATATCGCCAAGCAAGATGAAAATGGTGAGTTTACTCCTCAGCAGTTGATTGCAAAAGTTATTGAGAAATTTAGAGGCGGGATTGGTGAGGATTTTTACAACACCAATCAACAGAAGATAATTTTTGCAATATCTGTACATTCTATTGAGTGTTGGTTGCTCCCACTGTATTATACAGATAAACAGAAAAAAGCTAAATGCAAAAACTGTCTTAATACGTTAAATTATGAGCTTTCCAAGCAACACAAATTTACCATTGACAAGAATGCTAAACATCCTGAATATTATCGAGAGATTGCCAAACAATATGGCAAGCATAAAGTTTTAATGAAGCAGTACCAAGATAATCCTAGTCTGAAAATTTTTATAGAAGAGATTGAGAGTAGAAATATTCAAATTCTTGAAGAGGATGACTGGTAACGATCCAGATTTTCATGTCGTATAATAGAGACAAAACTTAGGAGATTAGTATGCAGGCATACAAACTGAGAGGTAAAATCGATGCAACTGGCAACTTGGTAGTTTTGGAATCCGTGGATATGCCACCCGGAGATGTCGAAATCATCGTTTGGCAGGTAGCTGATGCGGTTAAACTGGCTAGCGAGTCGAAAAGTGCGATACCTGAGACACCTCAGACAAAGTTTAAAACGAAGGTGAAAGCATTTCAAGCTTTGTTTGAGAATACTCAGCTTGTCCCGCCTGACTTCGATGCAGAGGAAGCTAGATGGGAAGCTTTGAAGGAGAAATATAACTTGTGAAATTCCTCAGAGATACTCATGATTTAAGAGTTAACGAATTCTCCCCATAATAGTTTTCAATTCTCTGAAATACAGGACAGGTCAGTACCGTTTCCCTACCCAACTCCCTAAACTTCCGACTCCAATTCTGTAGCCCGTACTTGCACGGGAAATTCCACAGAATTCAACTCAGACGACTCTAATAACTGCACTTCCTCTTCCGAATTCGCTGCACCATTCCGGGTTTTCCCCAATTTTTCAGCCAAAGTATCCCGCTGGTTGATCAAATAAATACTCACCAATGTCAGCCCGACTCCCATCGATTGCAGCGGATTCAAAACCTCGCCCAACAACAAATTACCGAACAGCAAAGCAAAAACCGGAGTCAGAAATGTCAAAGAACTTAAACTCGTCAGACTGCCGCTTGAAGCAAAGTAAAAGAACAAACCGTAGGCGATCGCACTTCCGAACACAGTAGAATAACCTAAAGCCATCCAGCCCGACAAATCGATATTCACAAACTGCCCAGACTCAGTAGCCGCCGAAATCGCCAACAGCGGCAAACCGCCCAAAATCATGTGCCAGCCCGTCGCCACCACCGGGTCAACATAACGGCACACCCAGCGCACTAAAACCGTTCCCACAGCCATCGACAAAGCTGCCAACAGCATCAACCATTCTCCACCCTGAAACAACTGTTCGATACCCGCAACCTGCGCGTTTTCAGGATGAAACAGCCCCCAAATAAAGCCATCCGGCAACCCAATCAAACTGATGCCGATAACGCCGATTGCTAATCCCAACCAGCCCCAAAAACCTATTTTTTCTTGAAACAGCCACAAACACAAAATCGCCACAGCTAGCGGTTGAGAATCAATCATCACCGAACCCAAACCCGCACCGGTTCTCGCCAAACCTTCGGCTAAAAAGCCTTGAAACAAAGTGCCGTCAACTAATGCAAACAGCGAAATCCACAGCCAAGCTTTCCAACCGGCAGGTTGCTGTTTTCCCATCAAAGCAGCCGCCAGCAAAACCAACACGCCCGCAGGTACTAAACGCACGAAGGCCACAAACAGCGGTGTCGTGTGCGGCATCACCCCTTTCATCGCTACCATCGCGGTTCCCCACAGGAAAAACGGCGCAATCAGCAACAGCGGGGCAAAGGGCAGTTTAGAATCGGTAAGTTTTAGCTGCATGGCGGAGACTCCAAATAATTGATGAGAGTGGCTCTCACGGGAATGATGTAGATTTGTTAAGCAATTTTTACAATTATATATCGAAGGTGGGTTAAGTGCGATCGAACTTAACGCTACACCCCCGATCCGGCTCTTAATTAATTCCCTGCCTCATAGCGAAAGTCCTCTCAAAGAGGACTGCAGAACTCATTAGTCCTCTCTCGCTGTGGACTTTCGCCCGACGCCAGGGGTTTAAACCCCTGGCGGACTGGCGGACTGCGGGTGAACCCCTGGCGGACTGGCGGACTGCGGGTGAATCCCTGGCGGAATGCGGGCTTAACGCGCTTGTTGGCACCCATGCCCCCGCAAGGGCCCGACGAATACCTTGGGATAAGGCACACTAGAAGTTAGCTACAAAATTTCACATTGCCTGTAAACTGCCCATGATTTGGCCATTCAAGCCCCGCTACCGCAAACAAATCGCCCGCATCGAAGTCACCGGAGCCATCGCCGGAGAAACCCGCAAACGAGTTCTCGAAGCTCTCAAAACCGTTGAAGAACGCAAATTTCCCGCCTTGCTGCTGCGGGTAGACAGCCCCGGCGGTACAGTCGGCGATTCCCAGGAAATTTATAGCGCCCTCAAGCGTTTGGGCGAAAAAATCAAAATAGTCGCCAGTTTCGGCAATATTTCTGCTTCTGGCGGAGTTTACATCGGCATGGGAGCGCAACATATCGTTGCTAATCCCGGTACAATTACCGGCAGCATCGGCGTGATTATCCGGGGTAATAATATAGAACGGCTGTTAGAAAAAGTCGGCGTTTCTTTTCAGGTGATTAAATCTGGCCCGTATAAAGATATCTTGGCATTCGATCGACAATTGACCGATCCCGAACAGCAAATTCTGCAAGAGTTAATCGACACCAGCTACCTGCAATTCGTGGAAACCGTCGCCGCTTCCCGTTCGCTGGCAGTTGAAAACGTCAAAACTTTTGCCGACGGCCGCGTTTTTACCGGGCAGCAAGCCTTAGAATTGGGTTTGGTCGATCGGCTCGGAACCGAAGAGGACGCTCGCCGCTGGACAGCCGAACTCGCAGGCCTCGACCCGGAAAAAACCGAATGCTGCACGCTAGAAAAACAAAAACCTTTCCTAAATCGCGTCTTGGGGAGTAGTCTGGATACATCCGGGCTTTGGGCTTACAAAAATTTGCTCGAATTCGAGCTTTCTACTAGCGGTTTGCCGCTGTGGCTGTATCGCCCGTGATTAAATAAATTAGTCATTGGTTATTGGTTATTGGTTGTTGGTTATTGGTTATTGGTTGTTGGTTGTTGGTTATTGGTTGTTGGTTGTTGGTTATTGACAAACCAACAAATAACAAGTAACCCTTCGACTCCGCTCAGGGCAACGCAAATAACAAATAACAAGTAGCACAAATAACAAGTAACAAATAACAAATAACAAATAACCATTGACAACTAGCAACTGACAACTGACAAAAAAATGGAGAATATTTGCGTGGAGTGGCAAGTGCGGGCGATTCGCGGGGCAACAACTGCCAGCGAGAATTCGGTAGAAGCAATTCGAGAAGCGGTGAGAGAACTGTTAGATGAATTAGAAACAAGAAATAATTTAGATCCGGAATTAATGATTAGTGCTACTTTTTCTGTTACCCGCGATTTAGATGCTGTCTTTCCGGCTGCGATCGCCCGCGAACGCCCCCGCTGGTGCAATGTTCCTTTGTTGGACGTGCAGCAAATGCACGTCAATGGTTCTTTAGAACGCTGCATCCGCTTTTTGATTCACATCAATTGGCCGGCACACACAGAAATTTATCATCCTTATTTGCGCGGCGCTCAAAATTTGCGGCCCGATTGGAATTTAGCCGTCGCGGTTGCTGCGGAAAAATAAGAAAATCACTTTTTGCTTAATTCAAGAGTTAACCCACCAGCAATGGTGGGTTTATTTTTAACTGAGTTAGAAAAGAGGTAAAAACAAAATGAGTGATTGCAAAGGATGTAACTACTGCCAATATTTTCGAGCAGAGGGAACTTGTCCTGCCTTCGCTCCCGGTCTAATTCCCTTAATAATTGTTGACGGGCAAATCAAACACATTAAGCCTTTGCCAAATCCGAAAAACACAATTGTTTACGAGCCAACGGAACAACACATAATCTACAAGTATAGTCCTGATTGAGTATTGATGAAGTTGAGCGAATAGCTGCAATTGTTCGGGATTGCCACAGTCTGTTGTTAAGCCCAGATTTGCCGTAAATTCAAGGTAAATCCCGGCAACACATCTACCGAAATGGCTTGAGGTGCTGGCAAGACTTCAACTTCTCGATCGGGGCGATAAATTTCCACTTGTTGCTTTTTGCGGTTAATTAACAAACCCAGACGACAACCATTGTCGATATACTCTTGCATTTTGTCTTGAGTTTTTTTCAGGCTATCGCTTGGCGAAAGAATTTCAATCACAAAATCGGGACACAGCGGAATGAATTTTTCTCTTTGTTGTGCAGTCAAAGCCTCCCAACGAGATTTTTCGACCCAAGAGACATCGGGAGATCGATCGGCTTTGTTCGGTAGAGTAAACCCTGTGGATGAGTCGAAGACTTCGCCCAGTTGAGTTTGCTCGTTCCAGAGTGCCAGTTGTACAATCAGTTTGACGTTGCGTTTTCCCGTTTCTCCTCCTGTCGGCGGCATAACAATTAATTCTCCATTAGGGTTCCGTTCTAGTTTTAAATCTGGGTTTTCTTGACAGAGTAAATAAAACTGTTCTTCGGTAAGTTTGATAATTCGGTTGAGGTCGAGAGTGATTTGGGTCATGGCAATTGCGATCGGCTGACTTGAAATAGGCTTCTCCAGCAGATAGATTTATTTTAGCTTACCTTTTCCGGTTGGGATTTCCTGATATGGCAACTGCCAATAAAATTAAGATGTTCTCGTATTGCTGAAACTCTTGCGGGAAATTGATCCTTCACGCTTGACTTCTTCCCTTTTCCGTCTTCCGTCTTCCGTCTTCCTTCGCATAAAAAAACCGGCTTCTGGAAGAAACCGGGTTTTTTGTCAATCAGTGGCTTTCTTGTGATGCAGCCTAATCCCTAAAAAAATGTCATATATAAAACTCCAAAAGTCTTTTTTACCTTCCAATATTCCCAGACTTTGAGGAGAACCCTTTTCATCTAACAGCGGCTTCACAGCTTCGTAGGCTGGCTTGTAATTGTACCAAGGAATTGAAGGCCACAAATGATGAATCAGGTGATAGTTCTGCCCCAAAATTAAAATATTCAGAATCGGACTCGGATATACTCTGGCATTTTTCCAGCGATCGCGCTCGTGAAACGGACGGTGCGGCAAATAATCAAAAAATAACCCCAAGGCTAATCCCACCACCAAAGCAGGAGAAAACCAAAAATTCAGCACGTAACCTAAATGGTCGTGTTGAATGGCGATATAAACCACTCCGATTACAAACAAACGGCTGAAAAACCATTCCCAAAGTTCGTATTTCCGCCACAGTTTGCGCTTAAAAAAGAAAATCTCGTGGTAAAAAAACCTCGCCGCAATCAACCACAGAGGCCCACCCGTAGAAACATAATGGTCTGGATCGTTATCTGGGTCATTGACGTGGGCGTGATGCTGCATATGTACCCGCGTAAATACCGGGTATGCAAAGCCCAACATCAGCGCGCTACCGTGTCCCAAAATAGCGTTAATTGTACGATCGCGGTGCGCCGCATGGTGAGACGCATCGTGAATCACAGTTCCCGCCATGTGCAGCGCCAGCACGTTCAGCGAAAAACAACACCAATCCGGCCAGTCTCCGTACCAGTAACCTACAAAGGAAATCGCGATAATCGCTAATGCACTCAAAAACAGCAGCAGCGTCGGATTCAAGTCACCCGGAGGACTCAGAAACTCTTTCGGCACTGTCAGCGGCCGTTCTGCCTCCGACATCTTTGTTAACACTCCTTAATATTTCACACTTGCGTAGTATAAGATACAAGTCTCCCAATAGTAAAGTTTCGTGAAAAAACTGAGTTCGATCGCAAGACACTATCGTCTGCACAAGAAGCAAAGTATTGCAGCTCTGGAATGATACCAATGCTAGATTAGCCGCATAGCAGAGCAGCCCAACTCAAATAAATGGGTATATCTGTATTTATGTCAAGCCGGGGAGCGGAAATAATTTCAAAAAAAGCCGATCGCCAAGAAAAGATTACCGATCGGTAAAAAGTCAGATATTCTATATAGTGGTCAATGCCTGCTGTGTTGACCAATATCAAAATTTTTAAGAGTTGAGACTAGCGTCATTGCTTGTACTGAAAGATGAAACGTTAGCCGAAATTTAAACAAGAAATCCTCCAGCCACCCCATCTCAATTCATGCAACCGCCAAAAGCCCTACGCCGAACTAAAATTGTAGCCACCATTGGCCCTGCCACATCCGACCCAGAAGTGCTGCGGAACCTCATAGAAGCTGGTGCCACAACTTTGCGGCTCAACTTTTCCCACGGAACAGAAGAAGACCACGAGCGCAGCATTCGCTTAATCCGGCAAACCTCCTTTGAACTCAACCAGCCGGTCGCCATCCTCCAAGACCTTCAAGGCCCGAAAATTCGTTTAGGGCGCTTTGAAACAGGCTCTATAGTTGTCAAAAACGGCGATCCTTTCATTTTGACCAGCCGCCCGGTGGTCGGCACAGAGCTGATTTCCTCCGTCACCTACGAACCTCTAGCTTCGGAAGTCCCAGAAGGAGCAATGATTCTGCTCGACGACGGGAAAGTGGAAATGCGCGTCGAAAAAGTAGACCGCGCGGGCGGAGAACTTTACTGCCGCGTTGTCGTGGGCGGGCCGCTTTCCAACAACAAAGGCGTGAATTTTCCGGGAGTTTACCTGTCAATTAAGGCGCTGACCGATAAAGACCGCAAAGATTTAATGTTCGGCCTGGACCAAGGTGTCGATTGGGTGGCTCTGAGCTTCGTCCGCAATCCCCAGGATATGCTGGAAATTAAAGAGCTGATTGCCAGTGCGGGCAAGCAAGTACCGGTGATTGCTAAGATCGAAAAGCACGAGGCGATCGAACAAATGGAGGAAATTCTGACCCTTTGCAACGGCGTGATGGTCGCCCGCGGCGATTTGGGAGTGGAACTGCCCGCCGAAGACGTGCCGATTTTGCAAAAGCGGCTGATTGCAACTTCCAACCGCATGGGGATTCCGGTAATTACCGCTACCCAGATGCTCGACAGCATGGTCAGCAATCCCCGTCCCACCCGCGCCGAGATTTCCGACGTGGCCAACGCCATTCTCGACGGAACAGATGCGGTGATGCTCTCCAATGAAACCGCTGTCGGCAAATTTGCCGTCGAAGCGGTGGCGACGATGGCGAGAATTGCGGTGCGGATGGAGAGGGAAGGGATTAAGCGCAATATTAGAAATGTAGAAGATGTCGGTCGATCGATCCCCAACGGCATCAGCCAAGCAGTCAGCCAAATCTCCGAACAGTTGAACGCGGCCGCCATCATGACGCTGACCAAAACCGGCTCTACAGCGCGCAATGTCTCGAAGTTCCGACCAAAAACTCCAATTTTGGCAGTTACTCCCCACGTAGACGTAGCCCGACAACTGCAATTGGTATGGGGAGTCAAACCCTTGCTGGTGCTGGATTTGCCCTCCACAGGCCAGACATTTCAATCTGCCATGACTGTCGCCCAGGAAAAAGAGTTAGTGTGCGACGGAGATTTAGTGGTGATGACAGCCGGTACTCTGCAAGGGGTTGCCGGCTCGACGGATTTGATCAAAGTTGAAGTAGTGACAGCAGTTTTAGGCAAAGGCACCGGTGTCGGTTTGGGTTCGGTGAGCGGCATGGCCAGAGTTGCTCGCACTGCTGCGGATGTGGCGAATTTCCACGCAGGAGACATTTTGGTAGTAGAACGCACCAGCGCCGATTTTGTGGAGATGATTCGCAAAGCAGCAGGTGTGGTGACGGAGGAGGAAAGTTTGACTTCTCACGCCGCGATTATCGGTTTGCGCTTGGGCGTGCCGGTGATGGTGGGCGTGGACAATGCGATGCGGGTGATTCGGGACGGAACTATGCTGACGCTGGATATGCAGCGGGGTTTGGTTTATTCTGGGGCCAGAGGCGGCTCAACTGACGGGGAACTGGCCGTTTAACAAGTTTAGTCCTGTTCGTCTGCGGGGTCAAAAACCCGGTTTCTGCCTTAATGTCGATCGCTCACCAGCAAGATTTTGGGTAGAAGCCGGGTTTTTATAGCCAGCGTCCTCAAGTTCTGAGTTGTGGAGTTTTGAATTAAATTCTACAACTCATTGCTTTTTTCTTGAACTTGTGCTATAATCCAGAATTGTCTGTGCCGATGTAGCTCAGTGGTAGAGTAACCGATTCGTAATCGGTCGGTCGCGGGTTCAAATCCCGCCATCGGCTTTGGGTTTGAGCGATTTTTGCGAAACCGAAGCAATAAATTTAACCATTAATTAGGTTTGTACTCATTAATTAGGTTTGATCGTTCGGACTTTAGTCCTGATTAATTCCTTTTGTAATTGATTGAATAAAGCAATTTTTGCGACCAAAGTTATTAAAAAACACGGCAGTTTGCCCCCAATAAAATACGATCGCCCATAACTCCATCAAGTATCGATCGCGATCGCACTTGGGATTACTATAGTTTTGATAAAACTTTACAGAATCTCAACAAAAATCTCTGTAAAAATACCGTAGAATCAAGCTGGACATCGCAGCCAGTTAAGAAACAGCGAAAAATTTATGTGTCTGCAACCAGGAGATATCCTGCACCAACGTTACGAAATTGTCAGTGAATTAGGTCAGGGAGGGTTTGGGAGGACATATACAGCTATGGATTCAGACATACCCGAGGATCGCCTATTCGTGGTTAAGGAAATTAGGAAGCCAAGCGATCCGCGACTCTTGCCAGAAGCAAGGAATGGATTTGAAACAGAAGTTCGAGCTTTGCACCGATTGGGCGGACACCCGCATATTCCACAGTTATTCGATAGCTTTGAAGGAAATGACTATTTTTATTTAATTCAAGAATACATTGAAGGACATCCGCTCATGGAAGAATTCAATCCAAATACCCAATGGAGTGAAACGCAAGTAATTGATTTTTTGCAGGATATCTTGCCAGTTATCGCTTTTGTTCACGAACACAATGTCATTCACCGCGATATCACTCCTTCTAACTTGATTCGGCGTGATGATGGCAGAATAGTTCTGATTGATTTTGGAGCGGTAAAAGAAATCAGTTCCTTGGAAATAACTGATTCGGGACAAACTATAAGCAGAACTATTTATACCAGAGGATATGCACCTGCCGAACAATTGGTTGGCAATCCTCAACGTTGTAGCGATATTTATGCTGTGGGTATTGTTGCTATTGAAGGCCTAATTGGCTTGCGTCCTCCTCAAAATTTCATTATAAATTCTCCGCAGGACGATATTTTTTTGCACTACTCAAATTCCGCTCGATCTTTGATACAAATTAGCGACGACTTGAAAGCGATTTTAAACAGAATGGTGCGCTACAACTTCACGGAGCGCTATCAATGTGTTGCTGATGTTTTGGAGGATTTGAATTCGATCGCCACATTGCAGTCACCGCCGAAACCCAGTTGGTTTTATCGATTTTGTCGATTTTGCCGATCGCACTTTCGCCGACTGCTGCTGGGAATGGCTGGAATTATGGCTGGAATTGCGATCGGCCTTTTTCTCCACAACACTTTTACCCCAAAAACTTGCCTTTTAGTCCAAGGAGATGCTTTAAGCTGCGGCGAAGAATCTCTGCTTAAATCCTCAAACCCTCGATTAAAGCAAAATGGGATTAATGAATTTGGCAAATCAAATTATTGGCAAGCATTTAATTATTTTAAAAAGTCGTGGATTGAAGAAGAACGAAAAGACCCGGAAACTTTAATTTACATGAATAATGCCTTGTTAAAAGCTAAGAAAGCCGATTATTACACAATCGCTGCGATCGTTCCCGTTCGCACAAACGAACAAGGTAGAGCCGAGATCGATTTGCCAAAAGAAATCCTGCGGGGAGTTGCTCAAGCGCAAACGGAAATTAATTTTAAATTATTCAATTCTGAACTAGATCGCCATTTAAAAGATTTAGAATTACAAGAAAATCAAGCTATTAAAGGCAAAGGTTTACAAGTCATAATTGCCGATGATGCCAATTTGAAAGAAGACGCGATCGCCCGTGCTAATTCCCTAGTCAAACTCACAGGTGTTTTGGGTGCGATCGGTCACTACACTAACCAAATGACAGCCTATACAGTCGATATTTACAACCAAAATCATTTAGTATTAATTTCCCCAGGCAGTACGACGGAAGAAGTTGCAGAAAAACGCCGAGAATTTTTCTTTAGGACTGTGCCTCGGACAAAAGTTAGTGTTGAAGTATTCGTGAAATATCTGATTGAAAATCAAGGTCAAACCAAAATAGCTGGTTTCTATAACTCCAGCAGCGAATCCACTTCGACTTTTTGGGAAGAATTCAGAAAACAGTTTAGAGAACGGGGAGGAACTATTGCAAATATCACCGAATTCGATCTATCTAAAAGCGACTTGGACGTTAAAAAAGCTATCCAAGAAGTTAGGAAAACAGGGGAAACAGAAAAAACAACGATTGTTTTAAGTCCGAGTCACGACCCGATCGCAGTCAAGAATGCGATGGCACTTTTCCAAGCCAATCTAGACCGCAATTGGGTTGTCGGCACCGGGGGAATATACGGTCAAAAAATCTTAGAAGCTGCCAGTCAGTTACCGTCTTTTGATAAATTCGCAGCAGCAGTTTCTTGGCATCCTTTAAATTCTCCAAACCGCAAATTTCTTGAGGATAGCCGTCAGCTTTGGAAAGGAGATGTCAGTCACCGAACTGCGTTAACCTACGATGCGGCAAAGACGCTGATTCAAGCCATAGAAAAGCAGCAGCAACCCAGCCGCGAAGGGATGCAACAAATTATTGCTAATCCAGATTTTAGCGCCACCGGAGCCACGGGAACGATTCAGTTTGACGAAACGGGCGAACGCAAAAATTTTAGTCCTAAATTAGTGCATATTGTCAAGTGTTCTAATCAGCAGTTTGGGGTGACTTTTGTGCCGATCGAATTTCCGACAGCCGCAGCGGCGGGTTTAAAGTGCGATTGAGGGGGAGAAGGAAGTTCGGCAACGGATTCTGTAACGGATGTAACGGATGGAAGAAAGAAGTTCGGCAACGGATTCTGTAACGGATGTAACGGATGGAAGAAGGAAGAAGGAAGAAGGAAGAAAGGACTACAGTCCTCACTACAAACCTAATTAACCGTTTGTAGTGAGGACTTTAGTCCTTCTTCTATTTAGTTCGGGGGGCGGGGGAGGCGAAAACTTAGGGGGCTGAGGATTTGATTGAGGGCGCGCAGTTGTTCGGCGGTGCCCAAACAAATTAGCATATCTCCTCCTTCGATCGCAGTTTCTCCGGTTGGCCCCACAATCAAAGTCCCGCCAGCGCGCCGCACTGCTAATACTAAGGCCCCGGATTGCGATCGCAATTTGGCATTTCTCAAAGTTTGTCCGACGTAAACACAACTATTCGGATCTACCAGAAATTCTTCCATGTAAAAAGAACTTTCTGTGCCCGTCAATACGCCGTCTAAAAAATCCATCACCTGAGGGCGCAAAGCCGCCGCAGCCATCCGTTTTCCCCCCGTAATGTAGGGGGATACGACGGCATCGGCGCCGCCCCGCTGCAACTTCTTTACGGCTTCTTCTGTGGTGGCGCGGGCGATCGCCCGTACCTTCGGATTCAGAGTTTTTGCCGACAGCACAGTGTATAAATTCTCGGCATCCGACGGCAAAGCTGCTACTATGCAAATTGCGCGATCGATCCCCACACTCAGCAAAATTTCGTCCAGAGTCGCGTCTCCCTGCACCGCCGTGTACCCCAGCGCCAAAGCTGCCTGAACCGACTGTAGCGCCGAATCTACAACTACAAAAGGAATATTTTCCGCCTCAAATTCCAAAGCAATCTGACGCCCCGTGCGCCCAAAACCGCAGAGAATGTAATGCCCGATCGAAGAATCTACCAAACGCCGCTGCTGCCTAATTCTTGCTCCTTCTTGAAAATAGCCTTGAATCAGCGCTTCTGTAAAGCGGTTGACGATGAAACCAATCACCATCACGCCCATCAAAATCAGGCACATGGTAAACATTCGCCCGCGTCTGCCGAGGGGGTGAATTTCGCCGTAACCCACAGTTGCTAAGGTAAATACTGTCATGTAAGCGGCATCCAGCAGAGACCATTTTTCCACCTGCCAATACCAGAGAGTACCCGTGCAGAAAATGCCGCCAAGGGCGATGATGCCGCCCGTTAACTGTGTTTGCAGGCGCTGGTACTTTTGCTCTAGAGTTGAATACACCGATCGCCCTGACCTATTATTTATTAGCTGCTACCAAATTTAAGCATATCAAGAGTTACGCAAAAACCCGGTTCCTTCCTAGATACTTGGCTCCCCAACTCAAGATTTTCACTCTTATACAAGTTTCCAAAAAGAATGCAACTGCAAGCACGCGATCCAAAACCTTATGCAGTCAGTAATCTCAAATCTCAAATCTCAAATCTCAAATCTAAAATGGACTGACTGACTGAGTTCCAATCCCGTCGCAGAGGTGGCGATTGCTGGAATTGGCGATCGCATTTGTCTGAAAATAATTGCGGGCCCGATTGCAGCCCTGCACCAACAAATCGTCAAGATTAAGATTCCACAGCATCACCGTACCGTCAGCACTAGCACTAGCGATCGCCTTGCCATCTGGACTAAAACTCGCACTCCAAACAGCAGCCTTGTTACCTTTTAAAGTTTTGAGCAATGTACCGTCAATATTCCACAGCCTCAGCATTTTGTCTGTGCTTGCAGAGAGCAACATTTGACTGTCTGGACTAAAGCTGATATTTGTCAATCCACTTGAATGTTGTAAAATACTCAGCGGTGTGCCGTCTTTGCTCCAAATTCTCGCAGTTCCCCCAGCACTTGCAGCCGCCAGCACTGCTCCGTCGGGACTGAAACTTACACTCACAATTCTATCACTACCAATCTGTAAACTTCTGAGCAACTTGATATCGCTACTTTCCTGAATAGACTGCTGTTTTTGCAATTTTCTCACAACCTTTGTCAAACTCCAAAGTTTAACAGTGCCATCAGTACCAGCCGCAGCAAGCATCTGACCGTCATGGCTCAAACTCAGGCTGGTTATCCCACCTTGCTCCCATTGAAAACTTGACAATTCTTGACCGTTGATTTGCCAGACTTTAACAGTTCCATCGGCACTTGCTGAAGCAATTATTTTACCATCTGGACTCAAACAGACGCTGGTTACTTGAGCGCTGTGTCCTTTTATATCGTGAATCAATTTCCCGTTGGTTTGCCAAACTTTCACAGTTTTATCGTCGCTGGCGGAGACAATTATCTGACCGCTCGGATTGAAGATTGCACTTGTAATTTTATCCGTATGCCCTGTCAATGTTGCTTGCAAAGTTCCATTAGTTTGCCAAACTTTGATAGAATTGTCATCGGTAGCTGTAGCCATTATTTGACTGTCTGGGCTGAAACTCGCGAAAGCAAGGGTACTGGCTTGACTCTGCAAGCGGCGGCGTTCCCGAAAGCTGTAAACTGCCTGTTCTAGGGCGATCGCCACTCGCATCTGAATATCTGAACTCACTCCGAGCGATCGCTTCATTTCAGTAACAGCCCTAATGCTTTCTAACAGAGCTTCCTCTTTTTTGTCACCAGCAAATAGCGTTTCTGATAGTACAGTGAGAGTCATAATTTTGTTATTTGTTTCTTCGATTGACGGTTTAACCCAAAATGCTACAATCAGGATTGATATTAAGATTGCTGCGGCCCCTGTAAGAATTTCTAGTCTCAGTTGTTGCTCGCGCCATAACTTAGCTTGAGTAACTTTTTTCTGTTTTTGTGCTTCGGCTAGTTCCTCTAGTAACTTTTTTTCGCGGCGCAGTTGTTCGATTTCAGCTTGAGTTTGTTTTTCGCGATCGCGCAATTTTGCAAATTCCGCTTCTTGACTCGCACCTAAAAATTGATAATCTTGGGTGCTCAAGCTTTTATTGGCCGCCCACTGTCGGGCATCTTCCAGTGCTTGACCGCGCAACAAGCGAGATTCGTCTTGACAATTTGTAGCTATCCATGCTGTTAGGGATTCAGCATAGGGGCGCAAGTCGCCGAGTGCTTTTTCTACCCAGTTATGGCTGAATATAGCTGCGTAAATGCGGTTGGATACGGTTAATTTTCCGGCTCGTTTTACTACTAATCCGCTCAGCCGCAATTCGGTTTGTTCGGGAGTATCATCCGCCCAGATTCCCCCACCCCCCCTTAACAACGGTAATTCTGGCATTTTCTCGCCCCAGATTAAGGGGGGTTGGGGGGGATCGCAGGGTGGCAATATTTTTTGATATAGTCCTAATAACCTACTGGCGCGGTGCTGACTTCTGAGAAGACGCTCGCGAATTGTTTTGATGTGTACTGGTTCATCGGATGATTCCCAATTCTCAATAATATGAGATTGCACTATCTCGCTAATTAATAATTGATTTGTCGTAAAAACTTCAGTTTTGCTTTCATCAGTTGAGTCTGATATAATAGAACCCGAAGCTAAGCTTTTTACATGGTGCAAAATCAGCTTGCAAAGCTTTTGAGTCAGAAATGGCTGCCCTCCCGTCCAGTCCAAAATCTCTTTTAAAACCTCTTGAGGATTGTCTACTTTTCCCTCAAACCCCTTTGCTAAAGCCAGAGCTTCCTGTAACTTAAAACCGTGCAATTCAATAGCTAAACCGATATTAAAGGGCGTGCGAGTTGCATCGCTAATTAAATCCGATGGCGTAGCTACTCCCAGCAAAGCAAATGTAATGCGCTGGTATTCTGAATTGTGAGCGCGTTTGTTGTAGCAACCTCTAATTAGGGCAAAAAAATCGTCTAGCGGTTCTTGGAAACTCAGAACGCTATCAATTTCATCAATAAAAATGACCAGGTTTTGAGAAATTTTGACCAGCAGCAACTCTTCAATTAACTCTCCTAAGCGCTGCACCGGTGGCATCAACTCTCTCTCCCGCCACCAAGTCATAAACTCGACGGGGTTAAATAGGTTGAAACTGCACAAAAGCTTGTAAGCGACGCCGCCGTACCACTTATCCAGAGAGACTTGCTGGCTGCCAATGTCCGAAAGGTCGATCGTAGCACAAGCAATTCCTTCAGCCGAGAGCTTTTGTACGGTGCGCACCAGCAAGCTGGATTTGCCCATTTGTCGGGAATTGAGCACGTAACAAAACTCTCCAGCTTTGAGGGCTTGATAAAGTTCTGAGTCAGCTTGACGCACTACATAAGTAGGTGCATCTTGCGGGAGACTGCCGCCGATTTGATAGTGATATGTGCTTTTCATTTCTTCTAATTTGTTTAACCGAGTAATCATGTCATGCTATTAAGAAAAAAGCCTTTCAGCTAAATTGAGTTTTTTTCCACCCCACTGACAGGAAAGCTTGCCATTCTTGAACGTGGGGTTGTATTGTTTAATGCGATCGGGCGAGATGTATTCTTCTCTATGCTCGCAGACTATTTCGATTGTTTTTGGCTGGCTATTATTGTTATTGGGAGTGACAAAAACGCCACCTATATAGGCAGTGGTAAACCCATCGTGAGGGTCAGTAGCGTAGCTAAATGTAGCTTGAGAGCTAGTGTCAATCCAGACTCGATGAATAAAGTCGAACTCATCTATTTTTTCTTCTGGAATGTTAAGTTTTAGCTCTGACAAAGAACTGGCAAAACTACGAGTTTGGGAATAACGCTCTTGTTGAGCGCGGTTAATGGTTAGAATAAAGTTGTCCGCATCCATCCCAGATGTCTGAGGGCCACACAAGGGAATGCCAAATTTAAGAACTGGATCGGCTGGGCGAGTTTGACCGGGAGAGTTCGCTTCACAGATAGCTCGGATGGGTATTATTTTATCTTTCCTTATTTGGGATATAGTATCAGCTAGGGGAACTAAGAAAACTCCTCCAACGTAGCTTTTCAGTTTGTCATTACGAGATATGGCATAGTAGAATATAGCTTGGTCAGTCCTACGATTAGAGAAGGTATAGTCTTCTGTTTGTTTCGTAAGACTACGATCAGTTTTTAACTCATCATCAGACAGATAAAAAACCCATTTATCTTGATAGTATCGTTGCTGATTGTGGCAGAGAGATTGAACCTGAAATTTACCTGAATTCTGGCGATTGGCAACAGCTTTTTTATCGGAATAAAAGGAGAAAGTCGGCAGGCTAATCCCTAGAGAAACAAGCACCACAAGCGACCAACTACACACTCGTAAAGAAGAGCTACGCCGCTGTGATTTTTGTTGAATATTCGTGCTAAGCTCATGACCAGTAAAGTGCTTTTTCTCGACTAGATATAATAGTAACTCTAGTAAAATATTTACTTGTCGTGCTAGTTTTTTAGCAGCTTTTGTCCAGAGCCATAATAAAATTATTATAGATGAAATTACAGGAAGAAGGCCGTTATCAGGTGGTAATATTGCCCCTGTAATCATTAAAAAGTTTAGGGTTAAACCATAACTTAAAGTCAAAGTAACTATTATAAAAAATATCAGAATAATTGTGCTATATGTCAGCTTACCAAACTCATCAATGGATAAGTTAATGATGGCACGAAAACCTATGGTTAATATTAGCCATAATTTTTTGCAGAATTGATCAATTTTTTTTTTCAATAGCATGATGTTGTTCCTGTCAGGGTGTTGTTCTCAGAGTGTTGATCTAATTGATCGGTGTTGTTTGCTTGTACTGAATATGTGAAAAGAAAGCTGGATTCTTAAAATAATTATCAGCCACATTGGTAACTCTACCGAATTTTTCCGCCTAAAGTCCCTATTTTATCACGGCTGTTGTCCCACTACCGCAAACTAATTTATTATTTTGTATTGTTGGGGATAGCGGTGTAGCTGTACCGGGTTTGTCAGCCCGACACAGGATGGTTTTTGTTGTTATTTCATCCTGGGCATTATTGGGCTTAATTCCTATTACAAATACACCCCCTGTATAACTTCTAAGTTTCTCATTTTTGGAGACTCCATAATTAAATGCAACTTGCTTAGTTGCGCTAACTGAATACTTGAAATTTGTTGTCTCCGTTCTAATGCCAATTCCCAAAGCATCAACAGAAGCGCTAAACGCACCCTTCTCTGCAAAATGGGCTTGCTGTGCCTTATTCATTGAGCCAACATACCGTTTTGGTTCCGGTTCAGCCCCGCCTTTTATGACGGGAGGATAAAGAAATGATGGCAGATACATTATTGCAGGAACTACCCCAATGAACATTAAAACCAACAATAATCCGCAACCGCCATTAGTTGAATTGCTAGTTGATTCTGAGTTTCTAGTCATGGCTTTATTTCCTTAAATTGAGAAAATTATTAAATTAATAAGTCCCTTGCACAAATTCTACTACTTAGAGTGTTTTAATCGGGGCGATAGCATTTTTTTCCTAACTAGCTAGCTAGATCGCCTCAGCTTCGACTGATCCCTAATCTCGCACTTTTTAGGCTTCTTTCTGAGCGCAAAATGTCAACGACATAAGTAGGTGCATTTTGCGGGAGACTGCCGCCGATTTGATATTGGTAATCGACTGTCATTATCTAGCCTCTAGTTATAACTTTGTGGCATTTCCATGGTGCCTGTAGCACAAGCAATTTTACCATTTTGATAAGTTGGTTCTGGTGGTTTAATTGTACCAGCAGAATCAGCTCCGCACAATATCGATGTGGTCGTTATTTGATTTTTAGAAGAATTTGACTCAACTTTTGTAGCAGGAATTACAAAAACTCCACCGACAAAGCTTTTAAGATCTTTATGCTTTGAGACTCCATAATTAAATGTTGCTTTTTTTGTTGTATGGTGGGAATATTTGTAATTTTCTGTCTCGGTTTTAATAATGCGAATTCCTAAAGCCTTAACAGAAGTGCTAAAAACACTTTTTTCGGCAAAATAGGCTGGCTGACGTTTGTTGATTAAGCTAATATAATCTCTGGGTTCCCATTGCTTGTTGATCCTAACCCTAGCCTGAAAGGGTGGCATAGCTATCGAAAGAAATCCTCCAATCACGATTAAAAGCACTAACCATCGACAACCATTAGATTCAATGCTAGCTGATTTATAATTTTGTTGACTCATAGTTTTGTATCCTCTCTGTTTGTAGTAAAGACTTTAGTGTGGTAAATCTCAATTGAATGCCGATTTGATAGTGGTAATCGACCTGTCATTATTTTGCCTTTAGCTGGACTATATTTTCAAATCTTTTGTGCCTTTAGCACAAGCAACTTTGCCACTTTGATAAATTGGTTCGGCTGGTTTAAGTGTACCAGGAGAATCAGCTTCGCACAAGATGGATGCTGTTGTGATTTTATCTTTGGCAGCCTTGGTATCGACTTTTTTTGCAGGAAGTACAAAAACAGCGCCGATATAACTTTTTAGTTTGGATTCCTGGGATACTCCATAACTAAATGTTGCTTGCTTGGTGGTTCTAATTGAATATTTGTAGTTTTTTGTTTCAGTTCTAATGCCAATATTTAATGCTTCAACTGAATTATAAAAACTACCTTTTTTGGCAAATTGGGCTTGTTGAGCTTTGTCGATCGCTCTAATATACTGTTTTGCTTCAGTTTGCTTTGCTTTTGTGTTGCTGGTCAATAATTCGGGAAGAACTAAAACACCAATTGTTGAGGCAAGAAATATTAAAATAACTAAACATCCACAACCAGCATTAATAGGTAAATTGCTATCTGAATTATAACTTTGTTGACTCATGGTATTTTATCCTCTGTGTTTGTAGTAAGGACTTTAGTCCTGAAAAGCTTAATTAAATTCAGGGAGGCAGATCCTCTGAATCTGCATTCCCAGGAAGAGCCTGGGAACGAGGAGAATCATCTCTAAGCTCGCATTTTTGGTGTCTCTTTCCGCTCAAAGGATGTCGGCTGAATCACTTTACTGCCGATCGCAAAATCGCGCAATTCCACCCTGGTAAACTTCACACCCCACGGATCTGTGGTTGTATCCAGCTCCTCCACTAAAGCATTATTAATCTCATTGCGAGCTGTGTAAAGCTCCTCCACAGATAATTTAGCAATGTGAGTCCGAATTGAAAGAATCAGCATATTTAACATCGCTTCCTTGAGATTCTGCACCTTGTAGGAAGCTTTTTCTAAGTCAATTATGCGCCAGTACACAATAAAATCAACAGTGATAGCAACCCGCTCGCGCGTGGTGCATTCTTGCGGTGGCAGGTTTAAAATTTGCTCGCGCAGAGTTTGCTTGTAGGCGACTTGCTCGACAAAGGGAATCAGAAATGTCAAACCAGGTTCGAGTTTTTTGCGATCGTACTTTCCGAAAATTTCAACTAAGGCTTCATCTCCTTGACGGACGATTTTCACGCTGCTGGCTAAGGATACTCCGGTGATGGCAAACAACACCATCAAAAAATACTGATACATAGTGAATCTCCTAAACAGTTGACAGTTGACAGTTGACAGTTGACAGTTGACAGTTGATAGTTGACAGTTGATTTCTTAGTCTCGCGTTGCGCGGACGAAAGTTTGTGTAGACGCGATTTCAAGATCCGATCGAGGAGCTAACAAACCCGGATTTAGCCGTTGATGTGAATTAATCTGTCAGGTACAACAATCAGCGTGTTACCTTCGCGGCGCAAAACGTAAACTTTTTGCCTGGGTGCGATCGCCCCTTGGGCATCTTCATTGCGAGCTTTCCACGAAGCACCTTCATAAATCACCATTCCAGTTTCTCCGGGGAAAATTTCTGAGATAGTTGTGGCTTCGGTTGCTTCGGGAATCACAAACTTTTTGCGCACAATGAAAATCGGTCGAATCCAGATGCTCAGCGCGAGGGCTATGCCCATCCAGTAGAATATCTGCCAGTCAAAATCTTCATACATTACCATTGTCCAATCAAACTGGAAGGCGATCGCTCCTCTCCACAAAACAAAGGATTCGATTACAGATGCAGCTCCCATCATCAGCACATAATATCTGTATTTTTGCGGCTGAGTTTTGATGATTAATAGCTCGATCGCACCGAGCACTGATCCGAGGAGCAACCAAAATATCGGCGGTGTCAAGGCAAAACGTGGTTGATTAGTTGCTGATGCCAGCGACCAAAGTATGATAGAGTACATCAGAATTCACCTCCTTTTGACAGTGCTGAACCTTGTTATTTCTAATCAAATCAGGCGGTTATTTTAGTTGGCGACTGAGTTATTTGAGAATTCATCGACTTTTCATCGACTTTTTATCGACTTTAGGACTGCTGTCATTTATGATGGTTTCAGTGTTTCGATCGCGATAAGCAATGCCACGATCGCTAAGGGTACGCGAAGAGTGCATTCGTGCAGTTAAATCCTGTCTCCTGAGAAATGGCTTTCCCAGTCAGAAAATTCTCGCTGAGGATTTAGGGATGGCCCAATCTACTGTCAGTCATTTTCTGAATGGCAAACCTGTGGATTATGCCAATTTCATCGAAATTTGTCGGGGATTGGGGCAGGAATGGCGGGATTTAGCCGATTTTGAGGCGAATTCAGAGCCGGATGAGGTACGGGTTGTGAGGGCAAAAGTGGCGATCCTCTTCGAGGGCAACGCTTGCGCGCGATCGACTCCCAGCCACATTTTTTCCCAGCAGTTGCACCAAGCTTTGAGTGCCGCGGGCCACGAAGTATTTTTAATTAACAACAGCAGCGACTCACGCTCATATTTAAAACTTTCCGATTATTTGCTGCTGCTGATTTCCGAAGAATATGCCGTCAGCGAAATGGTATTAGAACAAGTGCAGCTAGCAAAACAATTGCATAATATCACTGCTCAAAAACCTGCTATTTTACCGATTTGCGTTGAATTAAATACACCGCTTTCCTTTGATTTGCTCAGTTATTTACAAGGAATTCAGCCCTGGATGTGGCGCTGTCCTGACGACACATCAAAGTTATTATCAGAAATTTTAACCACCATCAAACAAGGTCGCACCTCGTTAACTGCCAACCATGAATTAGCCGTAAATAAAAGCGAAATTAATAGCACAAAACAGTCAATAATTCAACCCCTGCCAGCAGCCGCGCCAGAATTGCCGGGAGGACAAGTAGAACTGGCTTCTCGTTTTTATGTCGATCGCCCTCCCATCGAATCCCGCTGTTACGAAACCATCGCCCAACCGGGAGCCCTGATCCGCATCAAAGCACCCAGACAGATGGGCAAAACTTCTTTAATGGCGAGAATTTTGCATCGCGCCGAAGAGCAAGGTTCTCGCACGGTAGCCTTGAGTTTTCAGCTAGCAAATAGGAGAATATTCGCTAATTCCGATACATTTTTGCAGTGGTTTTGTGCTAGCATCGGTCAAGAGTTGGGAATGCTGGAGCAGTTGCCGAAGTGTTGGGAATTAGCCGATATGATTGGCAGCAATCAGTGCTGCAAGGCTTATTTTGAACAGTGTTTACTGTCTGAATCGTCACCGCCTCTGACCTTAGGTTTGGATGAGAGCGATCGCCTGTTTGAATCCCCGGAAATTGCCGATGATTTTTTTGGGTTGTTGCGCGCTTTGCACGAAGAAGCAAAACGGCGAGATATTTGGAAAAAGTTTCGTTTGATCGTGGTACATTCCACGGAAGTTTACATCCCGCTGGATGTGAATAAATCGCCGTTTAATGTCGGATTGCCGATTGAATTGTCGGAGTTTAATTCGCAGCAAGTGCATGAGTTAGCAGCGCGACACAAGCTGAATTGGAGTGCGACAGAAGTTGCAGAATTAATGGCGTTAGTGGGAGGACATCCCTATTTAGTGAGGCTGGCTATGTATCGCATTGTTTGTCAAGATGTGACTTTAAATCAATTGGTGAAATCCGGGACAACGGAAACAGGAATTTACAGCGACCATTTGCGCAGGCATTTGTGGAATTTAGAAAAATATCCCGATTTAAAGGAGGCGATGAGAGAGGTTGCGAGCGTGTCAAAACCCGTCAGATTGAGGTCGGAATTAGCCTTTAAATTAAACAGTATGGGGTTGGTGAAACAGGATGGTAATTATTGCAGTGCGAGATGCAGTTTGTATGAGGAGTATTTTCGCGATCGCCTAGAATGCAAATAATCCTTATGTAGCCGGTCGCCAAATCCACAATGACTGCAAATTCGGGAAATGCCAGCGGCGAAACTCGATCGCCCCGCCAAAACCTGAGCATTAAACTGTAACCGTTAACAGTCGGCTGGCGGTAAACTTCCAAGCAGTTTTCCTGTAAATTGACACTCCATACTTCCTGAATTTGCGATCGAGCATAAATAGGAAGTTTCACGTCTCTGTCATAATCTATGGAACTGTCAGCTACTTCTATTAACAGTAAAACTTCCGATGGGACGGGATGTGCGGTTGAATAGTAATCGGCGCGAGGTTGCAGCAATATTATATCGGGTTGCGGTTCTGTGCGATCGCTCAACTGGACGGGGTTCTGTACGTCGAAAACAGCCAAATTTTCGGGAATTTGGCTGCAAAGTCTGGCTAAGCGCCTCACGGAGGAAGCGTGACGAGTTCCAATTGCTGCCATTTGAACAAGTTCTCCTTCTATCAGTTCTACGCGATCGCCCTCTGAAAGAATCCCAGCTTTACTCATCTGATGGTATTCTTCTACTGTGAAAAGTCTTTTGAGCAACTGCACAGCCATAACTTACCGTTCCTCTAGTTTTTGGTTCCATTCTAGTTGATGGAAACACAGCTATATTAACAGGGGTTATAAAAATTTATAACTTGGGTGGGGATTTTTATTGACGAACCGCTTGCGTCGCGAAGGACACGAAGGAAGAGGAAAGAAGAGGAGAGAAGAAGGGTAAGTTAAAAATATCTATCAATAGAAAGGTGTATCCGGCTGAGTGATTCGGTATCTTGAAAATAAGTAGCCAGAATCTTCAGCAATCTGCAAGGGTTGGCTGTTTTGGCAGGCAGCACAATAATCTGAGTTAGCATAACTTGATTCCATGCAAAACACCTTAGAGATACTTTCTTCTTCAGAGTCGCCGAGTCTTCCGAAAAAGCAACCCGCACTCCCAAATTACGACGCAGCCGATCGCCAATTTGTCAATTTGCTAGAGGTGGACGATTTAGACAAGACGGTGGCGGCAAAACCGTTACTTGTTAGCGATTTTGAAAGCGCGATCGCCTTTGCCCTGCGATCGGCATATCAAGAAGATGGCGACAACGAGGCCGCGCACCGCTTTTTGCAGCGCGTACTGTACCGCATCAACCGCCTTAACTTGTTTTGGTACGACGATTTGCGCCGCTACAACAACGAACGATCGCACTATTTGCGTTCTGTGCGCGATCGCATCGAAGAACCTTGGCAGCAGTGGGAAACCGCCCAAATCGACGTTGCAGCGCTGCAAAACATTGAGGATGTCAAGCAAGCACTGCGCGATCGCGCGGCCGCCGATGTCGATCCAGAGCTCACTGAAATGGATCGCTACCTGCGAGAACAGATGACTGAAGGGGGATACAGACACCTGCTGGCGATCGCCTCCTTCGACGGTTTAGTGGAAGCCAGCCGCGTTTCTCGCATCATCGGCGGTGCCGGCAACGAAATTCAGTCAACGCTGACGCGGGTGCTGATCGAAGAATACGGCGGCGGTCGCTTACCCCGCAAGCACTCGACCTATTTTGCCCAAATGCTGGCAGAATTCGGGATGAGCACGGAACCGGAGGCGTATTTCGATTTGGTACCTTGGCAAGTGCTCGCAAGCATCAACCACAACTTCCTGCTTACCGAACGCAAGCGCCATTTTCTGCGCTACAACGGCGGACTCACTTATTTTGAGGTGGCTGGACCCGTCGCTTACCGCAATTATCTAGCCGCCGCGCAGCGTCTGGGCCTCTCGCAGGCTGCGATGGGTTATTGGGAACTGCACATCCGAGAAGACGAACGTCACGGGCGCTGGATGCTTGATGAGGTGGCGATCCCGCTGGCTGACAGGTACCCGGATGAGGCCTGGGAATTGGTGTTGGGCTACGATCAGGAGAAGTCGATCGGCGATCGGGCTGCTGCTGCTGTAGTGCGATCGATCCAAGCCGCAGAACAAAATTAAACCGCTATCTCGCGCGGGTGCGTCAGAGACTGGCGCACCCTACCAAGGCTTTATGTTACAAAGCAGTCAATAACTGAATTAGCTCGATCGACAAATCTCTGGGCGACTTTTGCTGCTTCTGAAACAAAACTCCCGCCAGCAGATAGATATTTTCCGAATAAAAAGCCATGCCCTGTTTTCGGAGATTGGCGATCGCGCTTTTCACCTTGGACTCGGAACTGTAATAGCCAAAAGTTAAAGGTGCAATCTCAAAATTCGCAACCGAGTAGCCTCGTTCCAAAGCATAATCCATCAAACCCACAGGATTAGAATAGCTAGAAACCATCAGCAAAACTTGGTCGCAGCCCAAAGATAAAAGTTTCTTAGCAATTGTCGAACCATCAGTCCCGCCGTGCAACAGCGGCTGGTAAATCTTATCATCCGCCGCCGGCAAGTAAGGCGGATTTGAGATTACACAATCCGCCGACTCGTATAAAGGCGAATCAAAAAAAGAGCAATTGTGGACAGTGTATTGTTCGCTCAGTTCGTATTGCTTAATTTGAGACTGAGCAATTTTCCAAGCTACATTATTTAGCTCAAATCCCTGTATTGTTCCGTCAAAATCGGTTCTCAGCAAAGACTTAATAACTGGACTTCCCTCTCCCGAACCAAACTCTACGATAAGTCGAGAATTGTCGCTAGCATTTAACACTAAACTTTCCAAGCAGTGCGCGTAAAAATCCGATTCTTCCGGGCAGTGAAATACCTGTTTTAGAGGATGGGATGAAGTCAGCATAAATTCTGTAACAAAGTTGACTGTTTTCTTAAACTTATCGAATAAGTAATAGTGCAGCCATCTGTCGCAAGAGCTATTTTATAAACTTATTAAATCTCTCTATTCGTGCTTTACCTGTTGCGAGCGAATAACTATTACTTGCGACATATAATAAAATTGACGAGATTAATCCGCTTGACTGATTGCAATTAAAACAATGGCTGTTGAGATAGGTACATAAGCCACTAATCGTTAATTTTAATTGTGTCAAATATGACTTTTTTTAATTATTCAGTTCCGCCTCTGCGCCGCAAACAGCTTAAGCTTGACGTTCAGGATTTAGAAGGGGTTTGGCACGTTCATTTTCCCCTGGGAAAAGATCGATCTTATTCAACATTTTATACTTGCCTCGATCGAGCTTGCCTGATGTGGAGCTTGCTGTTAATACCCATGTTCGGCACGGCACAATTTTTTCCTGTCAATTGGATGCTGCAAGCAGGTTTGTGGTCGGCGCTGAGCCTCGCGGGTACAGTGTCTATGGTAAGCTCGACTTACTGTTGGGTCAAAAAAGAACGCCTGACTTGGGTGCTTTACGGTTGGGTAATACTGATGTTATTAGGATTGCTGCTGACAGACTTGGGCATTTTTTTGGGTTGGGGAAAAGTGTTGGCAAATCTCTGTCCCTTGTGGTTGGGACTGAGCGGAATCGGGTATTTTTGGACGGGATTGGCTGTGCGATCGCGCGCGCTGTTAGCTGCAAGTTTCTTTCACCTGTTGGGGATTGTAATTTTGCCTTATACCAGCGGTTGGTCTTTCCTGTTTACCGGAGCTGTCATGGTATTTAGCTTGCTCGTTTTAGCCGAATTGCAATGGGATATGCAACATCCGATTAATTACGCTCCATTAACTCCAAAACAGCAGCATTTAGAGCCCGAACAGCACCGCATCCGACAGCTATCAACCTAAATCAAATTGGTTCGCCTCCGCGGACTTCAGTCCTCAAAAAACGCGGGCTGAAGTCCTCACTACCAACCTGAGCTTGGTTCGTAGTGGGACTTCATTCCTCGGAAAATGCGGACTGAAGTCCGCGGAGGCGAACCTCAATCACATTGGTTGGTAGTGGGAATTCATTCCTCGGAAAATGCGGACTGAAGTCCGAGGCTGCGAACCTCAATCACATTGGTTCGATCGTTGGGAATTCATTCCTCATCAGACGAGAGAGGACTCAAGTCCCAACCATCAAACCCGATCGAGGTTATTTTAGCGGACACGATAGGACTAATGACTGACGACTGATGACTAATGACTAATGACTAATGACTAATTGCCACCAGACTGTACAGATTTGCGGGTTTGGTTAGTATCGTCGCCCTTGTGATGCCAGGTGCCGCCTTCCCCTTGAACATATTCTGACTTTACGCTGTTCCAAGCAACGCGAGTAGCAGCATCTTGGCTCATTCCATCTTCGCTAGCGCTCTTCAAAGCAGCTTGAAAAATATTCTGCGCTCCTTGGGGGAGTTCTTGTGCTTCTGAAGGTAATGTGTCAAATTCTTGTTCGGGCATAATGGCTTCCAATTATTAAACATAACTTGAATCTTATATACTAGAAGCCACAACCTTCCTCTCTCTAAAAGCAAGTTTAAACCAGCATTTTTATCACTCCAAAGACAGATGTAATATTAAATTTATTGTGGTGAAAGAATGCAGTTTGCTTGCCGTTGCTGGTTGCGCCGGATTTGGGTTATTTCCACGATCGCACAGCTATAAATCTGACTTCGGCTTTTTCACCTGCGAACTTAGAAAATACGTCAGCGCAGCGATTACTAAAGCGATACTCCCTCCGAAGGGAAGGATGTTCGGATCGCCCTTCCACCTAACTACCTCGGCGAGAAACAATACGCTCAATACGACGACGATCACGCTGGTGAGTTTGGTTTTGAGGTCGTCGATGCTGTGAATTTCCAGCCAGTAGGGTACTTTAATCCGCTCGTCAATGAACAGCTCGTAAAGTCCGAGCGCCGTAATGTAAAATACTGTGGCTAGCAGAAACAAATCCACAACTTCGATAAAGGACAGAATCAGTTGTTTCGAGTTTTCGCTGGAAACCGATGCTGTAGCTAGAGTGTGACCGATGGTAGTCATAGTTTCCAGCGCACCGTAGATCAAAAGCGTCACAGAGGCTGCAAACGAACCGATTACAGCGATTAACATTAGATAGCGACTTCTGGCAAGAATTCGATGCAGCATAGTTGATCTCCCCTTGGAAAATGTGTTAGAGAACAAGCGCTCTCTGGCATACCTTTTAGTTTACTATATCAGGGTTTGGTCGATCGCACTTACAATCAATTCTGACGAGTGCGCCACCGCTGGTTGATTTGCTGGTAGCGCGGGCTCGCCTCTGGGCGATCGCCCGGCGAGGCGAGCCTTTCTCGGAATGCGCCGCCAGTCAAAACCGAGTCAAAAGCCTTGCAGTTGTGAGGTTGCTCGCCCTGAAGGCGACTTTGATATCTCGCCAGCGAGCTGTTGGATATAATGTAGTTTACTGGGAAAGTTTGAGCGGTATGCTGCGAGGGCCAAAATTCCCAGCAAGTTAAGGAAAAATAGCACTCAAAAAAATATTAAACTAACTCATCTGGTGGAGCTAAGCGAGCGAAACGCTAACCCAAAATCTTTCAGAAAAACCGGGTTTCTCTCCCCATCCGTAACTTTTGATGTAGCTAGTGAACCGCCAAATCAAATATCATCCACCACCTGAAATAAAACGCCCTTTTGCCAAATATTCCTAAAGATGAATGTCTAACTTGCACGATAAGCAATACATTAAAAACTATTAACGCTGCGGTGTAATTTTCCATGGGAAAAATCATCGAAGAAACAAGAGTAAATTTGCTCTCTCAACTTCATTATCCCGCAGCGAATGTTATAAAAGTTGCAGGTGGCGCTGTCCATTTGACCCTGCGGTTTTGGCAATCAAAAGCGCTCGCAGGACTCTACAAGGTAAAAGCAAGGTAAAAGCAAGCATAACCATGAAATCTTCTAAATTGTTGAAAGTTGTTTTAGCAGGCGCTTGTACTTTAGGTTTAGCAACGGTTTCCTTAGCAGTGCCTGCTTCTGCCCAGTCGGGAGGCGGCGGTGCTGGCGGCGGTGCTGGAGGCGGTGCTGGCGGTAGCGGCGGCAGTGGCACAAGCGGTACAGGTACAAGCGGCACAAGCGGTACAGGTACAAGCGGTACAAGCGGTACAGGTACAAGCGGTACAGCAGGTACAACTGGTACAGGCAGCGGCACAAGCGGTACAGGGAGTACAGGTACAAGCGGTACAGGTACAAGCGGTACAGGTACAACTGGTACAGGCAGCGGCACAAGCGGTACAGGTACAAGCGGTACGGGTACAACTGGTACAGGCAGCGGCACAAGCGGTACAGGCAGTACAGGTACAAGCGGTACGGGTACAAGCGGTACAAGCGGTACAAGCGGTACGGGTACAAGCGGTACAAGCGGTACAAGCGGTACAAGCGGTACAAGCGGTACCAGCGGTACGGGTACAAGCGGTACAAGCGGTACCAGCGGTACGGGTACAAGCGGTACGGGTACAAGCGGTACAAGCGGTACCAGCGGTACGGGTACAAGCGGTACAAGCGGTACGGGTACAAGCGGTACAAGCGGTACAAGCGGTACAAGCGGTACAAGCGGTACGGGTACCAGCGGTACCAGCGGTACGACAGGCACGGGTACAAGCGGTACAAGCGGTACCACTGGTACGACAGGCACGGGTACAAGCGGTACCACTGGTACGACAGGCACGGGTACAAGCGGTACCACTGGTACGACATCGGCGCCGACTGAGACTAATTCTGGAGTTTTGAGTGCTCGGCGCGATCGCCCCAACAATTTGGGGTGGTTGGGCGCCCTGGGCGCGTTAGGTTTGCTCAACTTGTTTCGCAAAGGCAATACAGCGTCCGATCATCGCTAGGAAGCGGGCGATCGTACTATTGAAAACTTAGAGGCTTAGAAATTCATGACTTCACCAAATCGCAAAAATTTGTTCGTAAAATTGGTTACTGTTGCCGGAATTGCCGGCGTTAGTTCCTTGCTCGCCGTGCCCGGATTCGCAGAATTAAACCGCCAGACTAACGACTCGAACAATTCTAATTCTGCTAACTTGATTGCGATCGACCCCAACAACAATACCAATCCAGGGGGCCGTCCTTTTGACTCGACTAATCCGAACTACACTAACGATTTGGGGGGCAGTCCTTCGGACTCTACAAATAGCCCCAGCAACAATAACAATCCCGATCGTTCTTCGGAAGCTCCCGTGAGCGATCCGAACAACAATACCAATCGGGGCGGCCGTCCTTTTGACTCTACTGTCCCCAGCAACAATAACGATGCCGGCCGCCCTAGCAACACTCGCAATAGCCCCAGCAACAATAGCAATCCCGGCCGTTCTTCAGAAGCTCCCGTGAGCGATCCGAACAACAATACCAATCCGGGCGGCCGTCCTTTAGACTCGACTAATCCGAACTTCACTAACGATTTGGGGGGCAGTCCTTCGGACTCTACAAATAGCCCCAGCAACAATAACAATCCCGGCCGTTCTTCACAAGCTCCTGCGAGCGATCCGAACAACAATACCAATCCGGGCGGCCGTCCTTTTGACTCTACTGTCCCCAGCAACAATTACGAGCCCGGCGGCCCTGGGAACACTCGAAATGGTTCCAGCAACAAGAACAATCCCGGCCGTTCTCCCAGCTCTTCAACAGGCGAAAATTCTCCTAATTCTGTCAGCAGCAGAGACACCAACTTTGTGATGCAAGCAGCTCAAACTGGTATGCTGGAAGTGCAGCTCGGCAGATTGGCAGTGCAGCGCGGTTCTAGCACTGGTGTGAAACAGTACGGGCAAGAAATGATTGACGAACACACTCGGGCAAATCAAGAACTGATGCAGTTAGCAATGCAAAAGGGCGTTGAAGTGCCAAAGCAGATGAGCGGCCAAAACAAAGCTTTGAGCGATCGACTTTCGGGACTTTCCGGTACAAGTTTTGACGCAGCTTACAAACAGGCGATGATCGACAGCCACAATCAGGCTATTGCTTTGTTTCAGGCTCAATCTCAACAAGGACAAGATCCCCAGTTAAAGGCTTGGGCTACCCAGAAATTGCCCAACCTTCAGGCGCACTTGCAAATGGTTAACCAAATGTTGGCAGATGTCAGCCAGCCACAATAATTAGCTAGAGTCCGATCGCGTGAAAGTGCGATCGGACTCTATCTTTCTGGCTCCGACACTTATAGCAGTTGACAGTTGACAGTTGACAGTTGACAGTTACAGAGTACGGGCATCAAACCGTTTATGCTGTGGGTTCTCATCTCCATTCATTTTTGTTATTTATGCCCTCACGCCATGTGGCGGTTGCTATAACAGCAATCTAAATGCTATAATTTTTGAGAACAATGGAAGATTTTCTGGGCAGCTTGTTGGGCAGCAACATTACAGCGACGTGGCTGTTCTTAATCGTAGGGTTTTGCTGGATTGCTTACATACCCGGCCGCCTGAGAAATTAAAAATTATCAATTAAAACTTAAAAATATTTCAGGGTGTCCCGGAACCTCACATTTTCTCCCCTATTTAATGCGAACAATCAGACGCACCCTACTACGCCGCCTAAATTAATAGTGGCTTAACAGACTTTCGGGCGATCGCACTTCACCGCCCGCCGATTTATTCAAACAACACACAATTAGTTACTGCCGATTGTCCACAAAAACAGTCACAGCCGCCACAGCGATTAACATTTCATCATTTTTATCATTCAGAGAGGCGATCGCCCTTCCTGGCACAATCATGCCCCCTTGCTCCACAATCAGAGTTTTGCTCCCAAAAGGCAGCACCGCCAACACATCATCCGGCCGCACTTGTTCCGGGTAAGGAACGGCCACCTTTACCTCTACAATCATCTGATTTGGATCTGTCAAACCAGCGACTTCCCAGACGCCTAGGAGAGCATTATTGGCGATCGCATTTCGTACAGCCCTAGCCGCCGCCACAGTCGGTTCCTGCCCGTGCTGGTCTATACCCATCCCCATTTCAATGATAAAACATTTACGTGCCACAGTTACCCCTTCCTTGATTTTTGTTGATAGTCGTTAGCGATGCCCTCGAAGACGATCGCACTTTTTCTCAAAACAATTATCAACCAAAGCGACCAATATTTACATTATGCGATCGATCAATTCAAGCTGTTATATTTTTAAATTTATTTGTTTTAAATAATAAAAATATTGTGGGGTGGGCCGGAGATCCCGCCCCAAAGATGAAATTTCCATGTGCAACAGCTTAACAACAAAACACTCATTCAGTTAAAAAAAATCCCACAAGCGACAATCTCAAAACCCATAGTTAATCAGTCATTGTCAATCTAAAATCCCAAATCCCAAATCTAAAATCGCATAACTTATGGTAATATAACCAAAATCACCATTCCTCGCGGACTGCCAAACTCATCGCCAGCTTGAATCATGGATAGTTTTCTCCCCATCGCCTACTTTCAAAACCAATTTCTCCCCTTTACCGACGCCAAAATTTCCATAGCCACCCACGCCCTGCACTACGGAACCGGAGTTTTAGGCGGGTTGCGAGGAATTCCCGACCCCCAAAATGCCGATCGCATCTTACTATTTAGATTAGACCGCCACTGTCAAAGATTAAGTCAAAGTGCCAGCTTCCTCCACTGCGATATTCCCGCCGACAAAATCCAACAAATAATAACAGATTTTGTCCAGAAAAACCAGCCCACAAAATCATTTTACATCCGCCCTTTTATCTACACATCCAGTTTAGGAATAGCCCCCCGACTGCACAACGTAGAAACAGACTTCTTTGTCTACGGATTAGAGCTTTCAGACTATTTACCAAAAGAAGGAGTCAACTGTAGAATTAGCTCTTGGTACCGCCAAGAAGACCGCAGCTTACCCTTAAGAGGTAAAATTAGCGGCGCCTACATCACCTCAGCCTTAGCCAAAACAGAAGCAGTAGAATCCGGCTTCGACGAAGCGATTATGATGAACAGCCAGGGAAAAGTCAGCGAAGCTTCCGGGATGAACATATTTGTCGCCAGAAACGGTAAATTAGTTACTCCCGGTTTCGAGCAAGATATTCTCGAAGGAATCACCAGAGACAGCGTAATCGCCATCGCCCGAGACTTAGGAATAGAAGTCACAGAAAGACCAGTTGACAAATCTGAACTGTTGATTGCAGACGAGATTTTCCTGTGCGGAACCGCAGCCAAAATTACGCCCATTAACCGAGTAGAAAACTATCAATTGCCGAAAAACCGACCCATCACTGAAAAGATTTTGGACAAACTGACGGGGATTATTGAAAATCGCGACAGCAAGTACAAAGAGTGGGTATTTCCCATTAGTTTGTAGTGAGGACTTCAGTGGTTCGATCGTTCGGACTTCAGTCCTCTCCGGACTCGCATTCCGAACGATGGAACCTTTAGGACTCGCATTCCGAACGATCGAACCTTCAGGACTCGCATTCCGAACGATCGAACCTGTTTTACTCGCACAAAGCAGCCGCATGATGGCGAATGTGATCCTCCATAAAACTAGCGACAAAATAATAGCTGTGATCGTAACCTTCCTGCATCCTTAAAGTCAGCGGCTGTCCCGCTTTTGCACAAGCATCCGCGAACACATCCGGCAACAATTGCCCGTCAGCCAGATACGAATCAGCAGTGCCGCAGTCAATCAGAATCGGACGGTTGTATTGCTTTTGGCGAACTAATTCGCTAGCATCCCAAGCCCTCCAAATCTCTTTGTCGCCACCGAGGTAGTGTCCGAAGATTTTTTGTCCCCAAGGGCAGCGCACGGGCGCGCAAATAGGCGCAAAAGCCGAAACTGAAAGATAGCGATCGCAATTTTTCAAAGCGCAAATTAAAGCCCCGTGTCCGCCCATCGAATGACCGAAAATCCCCTGTTTTTCCGGCATGACTGGAAAGTTTTCGGCGATTAAATTCGGCAACTCATCAACCACATAACTGTACATTCGATAGTGAGAATTCCAAGGTGCGGCTGTCGCATCCACATAAAAACCCGCACCGCTTCCCAAATCCCAATCGTCGTCTTCCCCAGGAATGCCAGTATTGCGCGGGCTAGTGTCGGGCGCCACCAACATTAACCCATATTTTGCTGCCAATTGCTGCGCCCCCGCTTTTGCCATAAAGTTCTCTTCCGTGCAAGTTAAACCTGAGAGAAAGTAAAGAATTGGTACGGGATGTAATTCGGCTTGTGGTGGCTGGTAAACGGTGAATTTCATCTCGCTGTTGCAGGCGAATGATTGATGGCTGTAAAAGCCGAGTTTCCCACCAAAGCTTTTATGTTCTTTGTGCAGTTTTAAGGATTCTGATATCATGTTAATTCTATTTCATTTTTGAATTAGATTTTTTTTACCGCAGAGGACGCAGAGGGCGCAGAGGAAGAGAGAAGAGAGAAGGATTTTTGTTCAAAATGTTAAAACTGTGCGAATTACTTTTCCTTGGTGCATCAAATCAAAGGCTTCATTAATTTTCTCAATTGGCATTACCTGAGTAATCAAACTATCAATATCAATTTTACCGTCCATGTACCAATCAACAATCTTAGGAACATCAGTTCTGCCCTTCGCCCCGCCAAAAGCCGTGCCTTTCCAAACTCTACCAGTTACTAGCTGAAACGGGCGCGTGCTAATTTCTTGGCCGGCTCCGGCTACCCCGACAATCACGCTCACGCCCCAACCTTTGTGGCAGCATTCTAAAGCTTGGCGCATCACATTAATGTTGCCAATACATTCAAAACTGTAATCAGCTCCGCCTTTGGTTAAATCTACCAAATAAGGAACTAAATCGCCCTCAACTTCGCGGGGGTTGACAAAGTGAGTCATGCCGAATTTTTCCGCCATTGCTCGCTTGTCGGGATTCAAATCTACGCCGACAATCATGTTGGCTCCCACCATGCGAGCCGCTTGAATTACATTCAAACCCACGCCGCCCAAACCAAAAACTATGACATTAGAACCGGGTTCTACTTTCGCCGTATTGATGACAGCGCCGATGCCTGTGGTGACGCCGCAGCCGATCAAACAAACTTTATCAAAAGGAGCATCATCGCGAATTTTTGCTACCGCAATTTCTGGCAATACTGTATAATTAGCAAAGGTAGAAGTTCCCATGTAATGGAAAATTTTCTCGCCATTAATTGAAAACCTGCTCGTGCCGTCGGGCATCACGCCTTGCCCTTGAGTGAGGCGAATTGCTTGACAGAGATTCGTTTTGCCGCTCAAACAATATTCGCAGTTGCGGCATTCGGGAGTGTAAAGTGGAATTACCCGATCGCCCTTTTTGACACTTGTGACTCCCGCCCCCACATCTGCGACAATCCCGGCTCCCTCGTGGCCGAGAATCGCAGGAAACAAACCCTCGGGATCGGCCCCAGAAAGAGTATAAGCATCAGTGTGACAAACACCCGTCGCTTTAATTTCCACCAGCACCTCACCAGCCCGCGGCCCATCCAGATCCACCGTTTCAACGGTCAAAGGTTTGCCGGCACTGCGAGCAACTGCTGCTTTTACTTTCATGCTTTCCCCCGTGCGATGATTTGTTAAATGCCCCGTCAATATGTATTCTATTACTTAATCTCAAAATTGCAGCAAATTTATGACAAAATTAATTGTAATTACCGGAGTCAGTCGCGGTCTCGGTCTTGCCATGACCGAAAAGTTTATTGAATTGGGACACACAGTTTTAGGATGCGCCCGTTCTTCCCAAGCCGTGGAACAACTCAAACAAAAATATAGCGCCCCCAACCATTTTACTTGTGTGGATGTCGCAAATGACGAGCAAGTCAAAGCTTGGGCTACAAAAATTCTGGCAAATTACTTGCCGCCCGATTTGCTGATTAACAATGCAGCTATAACTAATTATTCTGCACCCCTTTGGAAGATCGGCAGCGAAGAATTTTCGCAGGTAATTGATGTTAACATTAAAGGTACAGCTAATGCGATCCGCCACTTTGTCCCGGCAATGATTGCAAGAAAAAACGGCATAATTGTTAACTTTAGTTCAGGTTGGGGAAGGTCAACTTCGCCGCAAGTCGCGCCCTATTGCGCTTCTAAATGGGCGATCGAAGGACTTACGCGATCGCTCGCCCAAGAACTGCCCCGAGGCATGGCAGCGATTCCTTTGAATCCGGGGATAATTCACACCGATATGCTGGAAATCTCTTTCGGAGCGGAGGCGGCAAGTTACACCCCAGTCAAAGCATGGGTGCAAAAAGCAGTGCCTTTTTTACTCAAATTGAAACCTTCAGATAATGGCGTGCCGATGACTGTTCCGGGATAATATAGCAACAAAAAGCAGAATATACGAACATCTCTCTTTTCTACTCCTGGGCGCCCTCTGCGCTCTCTGCGGTTAATAAAAAACATCTCAAAAATGAAATAAAATTGCTATATTCCTAACTCAAAACTCTTTCCCCAAATAGCCACTGTGAACTTGCCATTAACCTCAGCCTCGCAAACCCAAACCCGCAAAGCAGACCACATCCGAATCTGCCTCGAAGAAGACGTACAATTTCGCGAAACTACCAGCGGACTAGAACACTACCGTTTTACTCACTGCTGTTTGCCAGAACTCGATCGCACCCAAATCGATTTAACCTCCACATTCCTCGGCAAAAAACTAGCCGTACCCCTGCTAATATCGTCAATGACAGGCGGCACAGAACTAGCCCAGACCATCAATTATCGCCTCGCCGATGTCGCTCAAGAATACAAACTGGCCATGGGAGTCGGTTCCCAGCGCATCGCCGTAGAAAACCCTCAACTCGCTCCTACATTTGCAGTGCGCCGCCGCGCTCCAGACATTCTGCTATTTGCTAATATCGGCGCCGTTCAATTAAACTACAATTACGGTTTGGAAGAATGCCAAAAAATCATCGATATTCTCGAAGCAGATGCCCTAATTTTGCACCTCAATCCGCTGCAAGAGTGCGTTCAAACTGAAGGCGATACTAATTTTAAAGGACTGCTCGATAAAATTGCCAAATTGTGCGAAAAATTACCAGTACCGGTGATTGCTAAAGAAGTCGGCAACGGTATTTCTGGAAAAATGGCACAGAAATTGCTGGCGGCTGGGGTAAGCGCGATCGACATTGCCGGAGCCGGAGGCACTTCTTGGGCCAAAATAGAAGGAGAACGAGCCAAAGACAGCAAGCAGCGCAGGTTGGGCGCAACCTTTGCCGACTGGGGAATCCCGACAGCCGAGTGCGTTGTCAGCACCCGCGCCGTAGCGCCAGATGTTCCCCTGATTGCCTCTGGAGGCTTGCAAAACGGGTTGGATGCAGCGAAAACCCTCGCCCTCGGCGCGGATGTTGCGGGGCTGGCGCGGCCGTTTCTGCAAGCCGCAGCGCAATCGGAATCAGCCGCAGCCCTCTTAGCTGAGGTTTTAATTGCAGAAATCGCTACCGTGATGTTCTGCACGGGCTGCGCTAACTTGGATGAGTTAAAACATTCTGGGGTTTTGGAAAGGTTAAGATAAAAGTATGTCAGTTTGTAGTCGTGAGTTGTGAGTTGTTAGTTGTGAGTTGTGAGTTGTGAGTTGTTAGTTGTTAGTTGTTCAGGGGGGGGTACGAAGTTAATAGGGTTTGGGACACTATTAAGCCCTTGTCATTACCCACATCTGGTGAAACCCTCACTGCGCCGTTATCCCGCCAGGGACTTAAGTCCCTGACTAATAGCGTAAGTCGGTTAAAACCGACTAAGTTTCTGGTTCTTTTAGTCGGTTTTAACCGACTTATGCTATTAGCCGTAGGTTTGAACCTACGGGCGGGCTAGCAGGTAAACGAAAAATGAAAAATGTGGGTAATGACAAGCTATTAAGCCCCTAAGTTTGAAGTTAGGAGGCTAAGTCAAGTGATTTTATCGGCTGAAACCCTTATTCTCTCGTTACCCCCCTGAACGGTTACGTTAGTTGTTAGTTGTTAGTTGCTACCAATAACAAACAACAAATAACAAATAACCAATAACCAATAACCAATAACCAATAACTCATAACCAATGACTAATTACCAATTACCAATTATCTAAATGAAAGATTTCCTAAAATATACTTGTGCAAGTTTGCTGGGAACATTCCTCGGATTGTTGCTGCTGGGCGGCATCGGATTGGGGGGACTGGTAATGTTAATTGCTCTGGCGGCATCGTCGTCTAAAGATGCAGGCCCGCAAGTTAAAGATAAGTCGGTATTGGTATTAGACCTTTCTTTAAATATCACCGACAGCAAACCGAGCCGCAGCACGAGCGCGGCGATTCAAGAAGCGCTTTCGGACGAGTCTGGCGATGCTGTGACGCTGCGGACTGTTTTAGATGCGATCGAATCTGCGAAAAAAGACCCCAAAATCGTTGGGATGTATCTCGAAGGCAGTTCGGATGCCAGCAGCAGCGGGTTTGCCAATCTCAAAGAAGTTCGATCGGCATTACAGCGTTTCCGAGATGCCAAAAAACCCATTTTTGCTTACGAAATGGACTGGAGCGAGCGAGATTATTACCTCGGTTCAGTTGCTAACACAATTGCTATGAATCCTTACGGATCTCTTGAAATCAACGGTTTTAGCAGTCAAGCCATGTTCTTAACCGGTGCTTTCGAGAAATACGGCCTCGGAGTGCAAGTGACTCGCGTCGGTAAATACAAGTCCGCCGTCGAACCGTTTTTGCTCAAAAAAATGAGCCCGGAAAATCGCCAGCAAACTCAAAAATTGCTGGGAGATATTTGGGGCGAATACCTGAAAACTGTCGGGCCGAGCCGCAAATTGACTGTTCCCCAACTGCAAGCGGTTGCAGATAATGGCGGAACTTTGATGGCTGACGAAGCTCTCAAAGGCAAGTTAGTTGATAAAGTTGCATATTTTGATGAAATTGCAACAGAACTCAAAAAACTCACAGGAACTGATGGAGAAGATAAATCTTTCAAGCAAATTAGTTTGAAAAACTACGCCAGAGTTGCTGAGAGTAAAAACTCAAGTCGCGCTAACAAGAAAAACCAGATTGCTGTCCTTTACGCCGAGGGAGAGATTGTAGACGGGGAAGGCGGCCCGACTGAAGTAGGGGGCGATCGCATCGCTCAAGAAATGCGGAAAATCCGAGAAGATGACGACGTAAAAGCAGTAGTTTTGCGCGTCAACAGCCCCGGAGGCAGCGCGACGGCGGCGGAAGTCATCGGGCGCGAAGTCGCGCTGACGGGCAAAAAAAAGCCAGTTATCGTGTCGATGGGCAATTTAGCAGCTTCCGGCGGCTATTGGATTTCGATGGGTTCTAGCAAAATCTTTGCCGAAGCCAATACGATTACCGGTTCGATCGGCGTTTTTGGGATGCTGTTCAATGCCGAAAAGTTGGCTGCTAACAACGGCATAACTTGGGACGTGGTAAAAACCGCCCGTTTTGCGGATACTAACACGGTTTCCCGCCCGAAAAATCCTCAAGAATTGGCGAATATTCAGAGAATAGTCGATCGCATTTACGATCGATTTATCACCAAAGTCGCCGACTCCCGCAAACTGCCAAAAAACAAGGTGCAAGAAATTGCTCAAGGCAGGGTTTGGTCTGGTACCGCCGCGAAACAGTTGGGTTTAGTCGATGAAATTGGCGGCCTTGAAGATGCTGTCACAGAGGCGGCGAAGCAAGCTAAACTCGGCGACAATTGGCAGTTGGAAGAATATCCAAAACGCCGCAGTTTGGAGGAGCGAATCTTGGAAAAATTTGCAGGCGTTCGCGTTTTGAAACCAGCCGCCAAACTCGACCCGCTGACGGCCGAAGTTAAGAAAATGCAGGATGAATTGGCTGTTATCAAGTCGATGAACGACCCGCAGGGGATTTACGTTCGCTTACCTTTCGATTTGCGGATTAATTAACTTTACTCTTCAACCGGCGTCCGGCGGGTTTTGTCTGTGTAGTAGCGGTTTCAACCGCCGAGTTTCAACCGCCGAGTTTCAACCGCCGAGTTTCAACCGCCGAGTTTCAACCGCCGAGTTTCAACCGCCGAGTGCGATATTGAAAAACCCGGTTTCCTCAAGAAACCGGGTTTATGAATACCCTCTAAGTCGATCGACTGGGAATTGGCAATATTTATTATGCTGCACGCTGAGTTAACAATCCCCAGACGAAAAGTAGAACGATCGCACCGATGACGGCAAAAGCTATGCTGGGTATACTCAATGCTCCGGCGGTAGCTCCCGCGCTCGTCCCAAAGAACGTTTGACCTAGATAACCTCCCACTAGCGCGCCCAAAATTCCTAAAGCTGTTGTGGCGATAAAACCGCCGCCTTGAGTTCCCGGATAAATGGCTTTGGCGATCGCACCGGCAATCAGTCCTAAAACGATCCAAGCAATAATTCCCATTTCTTTTTCTCCTGAGTGCTTAACTTTTGTCTGCCTTGTCTTATGTTCTAAGAATAACAACCGATATCCCGTCCTTTCCTCTACCGTAGGGATGAACCAAAAGTGGTAGAATTTCTTATAAATCCTCGGAATTTGAGGCTTTTTAATATCTCAAAAGAGTTAAGCCAATTTTTCTAGCGCCGAAAGGTACTTATACTTCTTCAAGCCGAAGGGAAATAGGAGAAGGTTTGCTGGGACTTTTTGTGTTTTACTGGTAAAAAAAATTACAATATTTCTGTCAAATTAGGAAAGTTGGTCCCCGATGAATCTGACACTGTGCACGATCGTGAAAAATGAAGAAGCAACACTGTCGCGGACTTTGGACAGCGTGAAGGGTGTTGTTGACGAAATTGTTGTAGTGGATACCGGTTCGCGCGATCGCACCCGTGAAATAGCCCGAGAATCCGGGGCGAGGGTTTATGACTTTGAATGGTGCGACGACTTCGCAGCGGCGCGCAACGAGTCTCTGAAGCACGCCCAGGGCGACTGGATTTTGGTGTTGGATGCCGATGAGGTGCTAGTACCGGAGATTGTACCTCAGATCCAGCAGGCAATTAAGAGCGATCGACTGCTGCTAATCAATCTCATCCGCCAAGAAATCGGCGCATCTCAATCACCCTATTCGCTAGTATCGCGTTTGTTTCGCAATCGCCCCGACATCCGCTTTTCTCGCCCCTACCACGCCATGGTAGACGACAGCGCGGCAGAGATTTTGCAGAGGGAACCGCAATGGAAAATCGCTTCTCTCCCGGATGTGGCGATTTGGCACTCTGGTTATCACAAAGATGCGATCGCCGCAAAAAGTAAATTCCAAAAAGCTCAAGCAGCAATGGAACGCTATATAACTTATTATCCAAACGATGCTTATGCTTGCAGCAAATTAGGCGCGCTGTACGTAGAAAGCGGGCAAATTCAGCGGGGAATTAATTTATTAACTAGAGGCTTGACTGCTCCGACAATTGATGATTCTATTGTTTACGAACTCAACTATCATTTGGGAATTGCTTACCGCCAGCAGCAGCAGTTTGCCAAAGCCAAAGAACACTATCAAGCCGCAATTAATACAAATGTCTTCCCGGCGCTCAAATTGGGTGCTTACAACAATTTGGGCAATTTGCTCAAAGAAGAAGGAGATTTGAAAGCAGCAGAAAAAGCTTACAAAGCAGCCTTAAAAATTGACCCCTATTTTGCAGCAGGTCACTACAATTTAGGACTGACTCTAAAAGCAGCGGGAAATTTAGCAGATGCGATCGCCTATTACCGACAAGCTATTAAAATCGATCCGGAACACGCCGAAGCTCATCAAAACTTGGCAGTAGCCCTGCTGAAAATTGGCAAAATGCCAGAAAGTTTAGCCGAATTCAAAAGAGCGATCGCCCTTCACGAACAGCGCCGCCCCTTTGAAGCAGAACGCTTGCGCCGCGGACTGCAAGAAATGGGTTTGATTTCAGTTGACAGTTGACCGCTTGACAGTTGACCTGTGGAGAGCGACCTCTACCTAGAAGGAAGAGGATTGGAGTAATGAATAGTCTGATTTTAATTTCTCCCTCACTCGCGAGAGGCTTTCAACCAATTCTTTATGGTAAAACTGCATATCTACACCTGAAAAATTTTTTATATCTGGTTTCTATCTAAGGCCAGATCCCCCTCGCATACCCCCTACTCGACCCCTACTCCCCTGGTTGTAGGGGAGTAGGGGTTGACGAAAGACAAGTGGACGGTTCCCCCCTTAAGAAGGGGGGCTAGGGGGGATCTGGCCTTAGATAGAAACAGTAGATCGGTACTAAGTTTGACCTTAAGTTGACACCAATGCTCTTGGCATTAACCCTACAAATTATGAAAATTACCAGCCACATCAAGCAATTATCTCTACTTGGCCGCTGTCCAAATCGTAGCGCCCCCCAACAACTTTCAGCTTGCCCGCTTTGACAGCTTCAGCCAAAATAGGCGAAGAATCTTTTAACTTCTTTACGTTCATTTTCACATTAGCTCTGACTGCATTATCCCAGGCATCGCCCAACTGATTTTTTGTAGCATCAACGGCTGGTTTAATCGCCGCCACCAAAGTGCTAATGTGACCCGGCACAGCTTTGCCATCTAAAGCTGCTTTCACAGCACCGCAGCGTTCGTGACCCAGAATTACCAATAGCGGCACCCCTAATTCTACTGCGGCATATTCGATATTGCCGAGAACCACATCGTCGAGAAAATTTCCAGCTACTCGGATATCAAATAAATCCCCCAATCCTTGGTCGAAAATAATTTCCGGAGCAACCCGCGAATCAGAACAAGCAAGGATGGTGGCAAACGGATGTTGACCCTGTGCTACTTCGACAATTCGCGATCGGGCTTGGTCGGGAAATGTCCGTTTTTGGTCAATATACCGCTGATTCCCCTGCATCAATTTCTTGAGAGCACCGTCGGGAGTAATGTCAGAGATGGCCTCTGCATTTGCGGCTCTGGCTTGTAAAAGCAGAGGTGCAATGCCTGCCGCCAGTGTCCCTGCACCTGCCCTCAAGATTAAATTGCGTCGCGAAATCATGCCTGTTCTTTCGCTTTCAGTCATTGCTTGCAACTCGGTTCAATTTTTTGTATTTATTAGCATAATATTTGCCACCAGCTCAGCCAGATTTCTTTACTTTTTCTTTACAAGTCGCTCCCAAATTTAAACTTCAAAAAAGTTGACCATTTTTATTTGATAAAGTCAACTGCGGTCATCCTTCGGCCTGCCGGGGATGCTATAGTGTTACTAAAACGACAATTATTTATCAATGAATCACAATGTCTTACGTCGCCAGCATTCAGATCTATCCGGTCAAGTCCCTTGACGGCATAGCAGTCAGTCAAGCCACTATTCTTGCCAGCGGAGCTCTAGAAGGCGATCGCTCTTTTGCAATCTGCGATGAAGCAGGAGAATTTGTTAACACTAAGCGCAACAGCGGAGTCCATTTTCTGCGCTTATCCTTTGATATCAAACACAGAATTGCCGGCCTAAAAATTCAAGACACCGAACAAGAAATCTTTTTTCATGTAGATAGAGAACGCCCAGGGATAGAATATTGGTTGAGCAACTACTTCGGTTTCCCTGTCAAATTAATGGAAAACTTGCTCACAGGATTTCCAGACGATACCGCAGCACCGGGGCCAACCATTATCAGTACCGAAACAATTGCCGAAGTAGCATCTTGGTTTCCGAGAGTTTGCGTTAACGAGATGCGCCACCGCTTGCGAGCTAATATTGAAATAGGAGATGTCCCGGCTTTTTGGGAAGACAAACTTTTCGGAGCAGCCGATGAAGTTGTCAGGTTTAAAATAGGCCCAGTAATATTTGAAGGTATTCATCCCGATCTGCCGTGTCTCATCTCTACGCGAAATTCTACGGTGAAAGAAGCTGCTCCCAATTTTAAAAATTTACTAATAGCCAAGCAGAAGGAAATCATGCCTGAATTGGCAAAAAAAGGGCATTTAAATCACTTTAGTCGGCTGATAGTTAACACGCGAGTGCCACTTCAAGGAGCCGGAAAAATAGTACACATAGGAGATGAAGTTCAAATCCTCAGCGTCAGAAAATCCCTATTTAATACCATTCCTGATTAATTCAAAAATTTTCATGAGGACTTGCCTTCCTCACTAATAACTCAATCCTTCTGACTTAAACGTCGCCATTACCAATTACCAATTACCAATTACCAATGACTAATGACTAATGACCAATGACTAATGACCAATTACCTTTGATTTCGGTTGGTATTATAGACTGCGATCGGTCTGTCAATTCCTTTAAAGCGGAAATCTCCCATCGGCTCAAAACTTTGGGGCAATCGCAGCAACTTGTAAGTAGCCTCGCTCACCACGCATTCCCCAGGCAGACAAATTCCCTCCATCCGAGCGGCCAGGTTAATTGTCGAACCCAACACAGTATAATCAACTCTTTTAGAACTGCCAACATCGCCAATTATCGCCTTGCCGCTGTTAATAGAAATCCGCAATTGCAGCCGTTCGCCCAAACTGTTATTGGCATTGAGTTCGTCAAGACGGTTGAGCATTCCCAAAGCTGCCGCCACAGCGCGATCGGCATGATCCTGCTGAGGTTCCGGCGCTCCAAAAAATGCCATAATACAATCTCCAATAAACTTATCTAAAGTTCCTCCTTCCCCAAAAACTTCTTGCAGCATTTCCTCAAAAAAATTGTTGAGCAACCGGGCTATTTCAGGGGGACTCAACCGTTCCGACATGGCAGTAAAGCCCACAATATCTGCAAACAAAATGCTGATTTCGCGTTCCACAGGCGGCAGGCGGTGGTTAATTAAAGTCCCCGTATTCATTAAATGCTGCACAACCGCCGGAGAGTGATAGCGTTCCAATCTTTGCCGCATAGTTTCTTCGGTGCGGAGTTTCTGTGTCAGCAGCCACCGCTGCACGCTAGAAGCGACGATATTTCCTAAAGCTGAAAAAAAGCTCAAGTCTTGATCTCCGCCCAGATACCACTCTCTCGAAGTCAATTGAGCGTCGCCGTACAGCACTCCAAAAACAGTATTTTCATCCCATAGAGGAACAGCTATTGCCGTGCGAATTCCTTTATCGATCATGCTCATATTGTCGTCAAACTGTTCGTCAAACTGAGCGTCGGCAGTTTTGAGAGCAACTTGTTCGTCAAATACTTTGCGGCAAATAGTGCGGCCGATCCAACGGCCGTCAGCGGGGATATATTTATTTTTGGCTGTGGAGCGGGCGGCGGTTTTAACTACTTGCAGTTCGCCGTTATTTCGGAAGTCTATTAACAGCGCCAAACGTTCAATGTTTTTGATGTCGCCGAACACGATTTGTTGGACTCGATCGAATATTGCTTCGATGGATTCAGCGGTGTTCAAATACTTAGCGATATCGACTAAATATTTTAAACGCGAGATAGCTTGTTCGTAGTTTTTTTCGATTTTTGTGTCGGGTTCTATCCACTGTTTTTGCAGTTCTTTGGCTTTGCCGAGGATAGTAACTCCTTCGGGCATGGTGCCGATTTCGGGAAGTTGGGGGTCTGAGCGATCGGGCAAAACGACAATCAGCTCGATCCGGTGTCCCAGATAAATAATATCGCCCTGATGGACTAAGTGAGGTTGGTGGAGAGGACTTTTGTTCAGTAGCGTCCCGTTGGTACTGCCCATATCCTCAACTAGCCAATCCCCTGAAGCTATTTTAAACAAGCGGGTGTGGTGCCGGGAAATGTCAGAAAAAGGCAGTTGCAAATCGCATTTGAGCAACCTACCGATAATAAATTCGTCACCCTCGACAGGGACGGTTTTTTCGATGATTCCATTGATTTGCACTTCCAGATTCAATTCATTCATAAATAGCACCGCTGTTGAATTTTCAAGGCTTTGATAAGACTTGAATTCATCAGAGAAAATCTTCTAAGAGTCCGATCCAGCGGGCGGCAACTCCAATGTAAGCTGACCCAAAACACCAGTTCTAAAATCGTTTAACATCTGCCGCGCCGTTCGTTCGACATCTCCTTTATACCTGTCTTTTGCTACTTCGTGCAAATAATCTTCACCATTTCTAGATCCTATATCTAATTTATACCGGGATTTGAAACCAGATACTGAACTCAAAGTGTCATCAGCCGCCTCAAGCCCTAGCAGCAAATCTACCATCGCCGCCGCTACTACCTGATTGTCGTAAGCTGCTTCGCCAATATCTTCGCAAATAGCTAATTTTAGGGCATTTTCTTGATTGTTAATTCGGGTGGGGATCACTCCGGGGGCGTCTAGTAACTCAATTTCATCAGAAATGCGAATCCATCTGAGCGATTTAGTTACTCCAGCTCTGCGGGCACTGTCTACCACTCTGCGCCCTAACAGCCGGTTGATTAAAGCAGATTTTCCGACATTGGGAAAGCCCATCACCACGGCGCGGACTGGACGGGGCAGCATACCTCGATCGAACCTGCGTTTATTTAGCTGCACCCCAGCCTCCTGCACAGCATCCGCCACATCTTGTACTCCTTGCCCGTGCTCGGCGTTGGTAAAATAGGCAGTTTCCCCCTGTGACTCAAACCAGGTTTCCCACGCCTCGCGGGTTCTAGGCGCAATCATATCCATGCGGTTGATGACCAACACTCGCGCCTTACCGCCCACCCAGGTGGGCATTTGGGGGTGGTAAGTTGCTAGTGGAATGCGCGCATCTCGGACTTCGAGCACCACATCTACCCGCTTTAGCTGTTCTTTTAAGGCCCGTTCAGCTTTGGCAATGTGACCGGGATACCATTGAATTTTCATTAGTTATTAGTTATTAGTTATTAGTTATTAGTTAATTGTCAGTTGTTAGCGGTCAGTTGTTATTGTTAGTTGTTAGTTGTTATTGGTTGAATGACAACTAACAACTACTGATAATAACGCTCAACTGTCAACTGTCAACTGCTTGACTGTCAACAGTCAACAGTCAACTGTCAACTGTCAACTGACAACTGACTAAGGCACAATCAAAACTGCACAAGGAGACAGATTGATCACCCGATTGGTAACGCTGTCAGACGCCCCATCATCAGTTAAACCCATCCCCCGACAGCCCATCACAATCAAATCGGCCCCAACCTCGTCAGCCACATCACAAATCGTGAAAGCCGGTTTGCCTTCTCGTTCAATGATTTCAGCTTGGATTCCCTGCTGGGAAAACATCGACTGGGCCTCAGACAGCAGTTTGGCGACGGCTTCGGGGGAAGTCATCACCTCTCGCGGCGCGTCGCCCTCCTCGGCGGGGGGTTCGACTACCGACAGAATAACTAAACGAGAGCCGTAGGTTTTCACGATATTGACAACCTTTTCCGCCGCTTCGCGGGCTTCTCGGCTTTGATCTACAGGAAATAATACAGTCTTGAACATAGTTCGCATTTCCCGGACACGGACTCCGATAAAATGTTTACGTTGAGCCAAATCAGTGCCGTTTGTTTCATCTTCCGTTTTTTGTACGGGCGCAGTTGAATGCGTCCGAGGCCCCAAGTGCAAGTGACGAGTGCCACCATTTCAACGGAATTAGACAAAAACACAAATATTAGGAGGTTAATCCTGTGACCAAAAAAACTGTAGCAAATTTATCGGCATCGGACTTATCGGGCAAACGGGTATTGGTGCGGGCGGACTTTAACGTGCCGCTCGACAACGGCAATATCACCGATGATACTCGCATCCGGGCTGCTCTGCCGACTATTCAGGATTTAGCGTCCAAGGGTGCTAAGGTCATTTTGTGCAGTCACTTCGGGCGTCCCAAGGGTGTGACGGAGAAGTTGCGCTTGACTCCGGTTGCTCAGCGGCTGTCGGAATTGTTGGGGAAAGAGGTCAAAAAGACTGACGACTGCATCGGCGATGATGTGGCTGCTACTGTCGCGGCGATGCAGGATGGCGATGTGGTGTTGCTGGAAAATGTCCGCTTCTACCCAGAGGAGGAGGCAAATGACCCGGAATTTGCGAAGAAGTTAGCTTCTGTTGCCGATTTGTATGTCAATGATGCTTTTGGTACGGCTCACCGGGCTCACGCTTCTACTGAGGGCGTTACTAAGTATCTGAGTCCTTCTGTGGCTGGGTTTTTGATGGAGAAGGAATTGCAATATCTCGGTAGCGCGATCGACAATCCCCAGCGTCCCTTAGCTGCTATCATTGGCGGTTCCAAGGTTTCCAGCAAGATTGGAGTCATTGAAAAACTGCTCGAAAAGTGCGACAAATTGCTGCTGGGAGGCGGCATGGTGTTCACGTTCTACAAAGCTCGCGGTTTGAGCGTTGGCAAGTCTTTGGTGGAAGATGACAAGCTGGAACTGGCGAAGTCTTTGGAAGCTAAGGCGAAGGAACGGGGAGTTACTTTTCTGTTGCCTACAGATGTGGTAGTTGCTGACAAATTTGCTGCTGATGCCAACACTCAAACTGTTTCCGTTGAGAGCATTCCCGACGGTTGGATGGGTTTGGACATCGGCCCGGATTCTGTGAAAACTTTCCAAGATGCTTTGGCCGATTGCAAAACTGTAATCTGGAACGGGCCGATGGGCGTGTTTGAGATGGAGAAGTTTGCTGCGGGAACTGAAGGTATCGCTCATTCTTTGGCGGGAATTACTAAGACTGGTACTACCACAATTATCGGTGGCGGTGATTCGGTGGCGGCCGTGGAACAGTTGAATTTGGGACCAGAAATGAGCCACATTTCTACGGGTGGCGGTGCTAGTTTGGAACTGCTCGAAGGTAAGGAATTGCCTGGTGTTGCGGCTTTAGATGAGGTTTAATTAAGTTGAGTAAGGCGGGCAAGAAGGCCCGCCTTGCTGTAAGCTAGTCTAAATCATTGGCTGCGAAGGAGATTTTTTTTTATTAACCGCAGAGGGCGCAGAGAACGCAGAGAGGGAGAAAAGAGAGAAGGAAATGGGTTTGATTTGGCTTTTATGAATGCTATTGTAAAGTTGGCGATTATAATTGGTCTTGAAGTGGCTGTGAGGTTTGTTTGTGAAACTTAAAATCTTGGCAACTGTAACGGCAAGTTTAGCTGTGTTTTTGCTGGCGGCTCCCGTCAAAGCTCAAAATCCGGATCATGTGCGGCAATTGCTGGAAAGTAAGGAGTGCGAGGGCTGCGATTTGAGAAATGCTGATTTGTTTAAGGCGAGTTTGTACAGAGCTAATTTAAGAGGGGCTGATTTAAGCGGAGCTAATCTCTACGAAGCTAATTTGCTGGAAGCTGATTTAAGTGGTGCTAATTTGGCAAATGCTAACTTGGTTAATGCGGAGATGTACGCTGCTGACTTGGACAGTGCTAATCTGCGAAATGCGGATTTGTCTAATGCTTTTTTGGGGCGAGCTAATCTGACGAGAGCTGATTTGCGCGGTGCTAAGCTTTTTAATGCTAATTTGGGCGAAGCTTATCTGCTGCAAGCTAATTTGTCGAATGCGGATTTGCGGCGTTCGCTAATGTTTAGAGTTAATTTGAGTCGCGCTAATTTAAGCGGAGCGGATATGTCTTTCGCTGATGTGCGCGATACTAATTTGCAGAATGCTATTCTGTCAAATACCAGGCTTCCTAGGGCTCAATTGACCGGGACAAATATCGATGCTGCTAATAATGTGCGGCAGGCTGATTTGGAACGTGCTAACTTGCGGGGCACAAATTTGGGGCCGGGGGTTTGCGTGACGACTAATTTTCCTTATTGTGTTTTGAATTTAGATTAATATCAGGTTCGCTCGAACGACGACAATCAGATTGGTTCTATCGTTCGGAATGCGAGTCCTACTAATGGATGCGGACTAAAGTCCTCACTACAGATTGGTTCGATCGTTCGGACTAAAGTCCTCGTAAGCTGAGGACTTTAGTCCGAACGATCGAACCGTTTTTATTGCGGGTAATTAAGGGCTGGCGCGCCCAAGGTTGAGACCGGAGCTAAGTTTGAGGTGGTTTGTATCCCCTTTCTAGGGCAAATCTCACAAGCTGGGCGCGATTTTCTAACTGTAGTTTGCTGAATATGCTGCCTAAATGAGCTTGGACAGTCCGGGGACTAATAAACAGCCGATCGCTAATTTGTTTGTTAGTATAACCCTGAATCACCTCCCAAAAAACTCTTTCCTCGGCTGGTGTTAGAGGCAAAGGTGCAGGGTTCGGCAATACTGCGACAACTCTTGGCTCCACCGCCCTGGCGTTAGAAGTTTGCAGCAGTCGGACAATCTCGGCGTGTATGCGGTGGGAGCGCTCTAACTGCGCTTTCACTTTAGCCAAGATTTCTTCAGACTGAAAAGGTTTTACCAGATAATCGTCAGCGCCGATCGCGTGACCTTCAACTTTTGACTCAATCTCGCCTTGACCAGATAAAAATATAAACGGGACTAACTGTCCCAAACGGGTAGTGCGCAAGCGGCGGCAAAACTCAAACCCGTCCATTTCCGGCATCATCACATCTGAAATTACCAAATCAGGGGGGGCATTCTCAAAAATCGAGAGCGCCTCAAGCCCTGAATTAGCGCATTCAACCCGGTATCCTTGGGTTTCGAGGTACATTGCCAAGACTGTTTGACAGTCGGCTTCGTCGTCAACCACTAATATTCTTTCCATGACAGCCTTGCACCAATTCCAGTTGACAGTTCTTGAAACTGCGGTTCCCAAACTAGGAACTTAAATGAGTTTACCTGCTGCAACTTGATCAAGGTTCCCAATGTCAAGACGGCACAATTCCTCAAATAGTCCAATTACGGGCGCCGAGCGCATAAGATGGGAAGAAGTTGAGGAATGTTGGGCTAAAATCTCCTTCTTCTATTCGTCTCTCTCTAAAAAGCTACAACTTTTGAGGAGGGAGCGTCAACTTTTCCGCAGAAAATAGCCGCTAACAGAAAGAATTTTATTCTATTATACAGAAATCCTGGCAATCACACTTACACTATTCCTAGACCCGACATGGAAAGGTTTTTAGATTTTTCGGCTTCGGAGACAGGTACAAAGGGGATAACGCGAGCTGGTGCTGCTGCTAGGGGCTGCGCGAACAAACGCTGGTCGGCAACCAACATACTTTCAATTATCACTGCCGGTTCGGGGCGGCTGAACAGATACCCCTGCATGATATCGCACTGGTGCTGTTTCAAGAAAGCTAGTTCTGCTTCTGTTTCTACTCCTTCAGCAATTACTGTCATGTTCAAGCTGTGACCCAGTAAAATTACTGCTGTGGTGATAGCAGCATTTTGAGCGTCTTCGTTGGCATTTCGCACGAAAATGCGATCGATCTTTAAGCTGTCAAAAGCAAATTGCTTGAGATATCCTAAAGTAGCATAACCTGTGCCGAAGTCGTCAATAGCAATCCGAATTCCTAGAGCTTTAAGTTCGTTTAAAGTTGCGCCTGCGACTGTCGCATTTTCTACCAGAGCGCTTTCGGTCATTTCTAATTCTAAATTAGCAGGCTCCAAGCCTGTAGTTTCCAATATTTGCACGATTCTGGCCTTGAGTTCCGGGTCGGACAACTGCCTGGCCGACAAATTTACTGATATCCTAAAGGGCGAAAACCCCGCCGCCAGCCAACTCGCGGCTTGAGCGCAAGCAGAAAGCAGTACCCACTCGCCAATCTGAATAATTAAACCTGTTTCTTCTGCTAAGGGAATAAACTCGGCGGGAGAAATTATACCTCGATCGGGATTTTGCCAGCGCACCAAAGCTTCGGCGCCGATAACTTGTCCGGTAGCAATATTCACCTGCAGCTGATAGTATACCTGAAACTCACCTTGTGCCAAAGCGCGGCGCAGCAGAGCTTCCAGAGCTAACTTTTCAGGGGAGAGGACACAAACCTTTGTAGAGTCGTTAGCTAAATCTTGGAGTCTGGCTTCTGCTTGGTGAAGCGCGACTGTCAGCGGTTGGGTAATAGTTTGCCGTTTCGAGACGCGAGAAGCAATCGCCCCCAGCAATTCATCCTTAGTAAACGGCTTTGTTAGGTAATCGTCAGCCCCCAATTCCATCCCCCGACGAAAATCGCTTTTGTCACTTTGAGCCGTGAGGAAAATAAATGGAATTGTTGCAGCCAGCGAGTTTTGCCGTAGCGTCCGCAACACGTCATAACCGTCGATTTCCGGCATCTGCACGTCGCACAAAATTAGATCCGGGATCTCCGAAAGTGCCATCTGCACCCCAAATCGACCGTTTTCTGCGACACTGACCCGGTAGCTGTGAGATTCCAGGAGTTGCACAAGAGTTTCCCGGATTAATTCGTCGTCCTCAATGACCAAAATTTTGAGCATGATACTTAGATTACAGATGGCACTATATATCAGAACCTGACTAACTCTAGCATACTCAAACTTGACAGTTACTGATTAGGCCAATTAGCTAATAAATGATTAGCCATTTGGCTAATCATTTTCCCTCGGTTTTTAAGTCACAATCAAAGAACTGGCAAAATCAGGCAAGGTTCGAGGTCTTTCTAGAGTATAAAACTGCTGTGCGAGACTCGTTGGATAAATTTTTATTAGAAAAAATCAGTGGTTTATCATAAAAATTGCGGCCAACAATGTCACGGCGCGGATGGCGACAAGCCCTATATAATGTCGGAGCAATTCGCCCTCACAAAAAGTGTGTCGATCGTTCGGACTTTAGTCCTCGGATTTTTATGAGGACTTTAGTCCTCATAAAAATCAATTTTATTGTGTCGTTCGAGCAGACATCCTAAGCTCCACTGCCTTAATTAACAGGCTTAGTGGAATTCGCGCAAAACTTGTTATCTACAATTGCAGAGTTGATACTGACAGGCTGCATTGATGATGACGGAATGATGAGGTCTTGCGGAACTACAACTGTCTTTTTGCAAACCAGCTCGCTGCTGCCTACAGAGGCAAAGTTCCAAGCATAAAATTCGGGAGTGCTGACTGTCGCAGTGGCGGGAGATAAACCAAATGCAGTCACTAATACTAATCCCAAAGTTACTAAAGCTACGATCGCGAATCTCAGCATATTCTTTTTTTGAACCGGAAAATTTACCTGCTCGGGATTACCTTATTATTGCCCGATCGCACTTCCTGCGTCAATAGCCATCAGTCGATTTTAGATTTTAGATTTTAGATTTTAGATTTGAAGAAATTTAGATTTACTCTACATGATGAATCACCCGATCCCGAACAAGAGCGTTGCCCGCTCGCGAAGTCGTTGGGTCTAAAATTTGGGCTGGCGAACTTGGGCCCTGGGGGGGCTGATATCCGTTTGTGGGCGGGGGTTATTTCGTCGCCAGATTCAACTCGTAGGCGATCGGCTCCGATGACTGAGAAACTACCACGAATTCATAAAAACCAGCATCATCAAGCAATCCCGACCAACTCCGCTCCTCTGCATCTTGCAGCAAAGCCTTGGCTTTGTTTGTCCGCCCGGGAGAATAAATTGACAGCAAAGTAGATTTGGGCGGAGCTTGCAAATTCACGCTCAAAGTCTGATTTTGGGCGAAGCGGGCAATGTAAGCTCTGCCTTCTCCGGGTTTGAGATTGCCTGTGAGGGTTTTGCTGTTCGAGCGGCGGTCAAATTCGACGCTTTCAAGAGTTGCTCCCGCTTGCAAAGCTGTGAGGGTGTCGGCGGTAATTGCTTGCCAAATTTGCCCGATCGGCAAACCGATGAGATTGCGATCGCGCGACTGTTCTGGAAACCAATAAAAAAACTTCGCATCAGCCAAATCGTACAGCGCCCGACTGCTCAAAGAAAGCTTGTTAACCTCAGCTTTCGAGCGATCGAGATCCGTGGTGTCGTAACTTCCCAACCGCGCTCTAGCGTCGCTGCTGAGGTTTGAGAGCTTGTCGAGCAACTCGTCGCCGATTTTCTGCCACCTTTGGCGCCACTGGCGATCGTCATCACCTTCTTTTAACAGCCGCCCGCCCAATTCTGGGTATTTGGCATAGAAAGTCTCGTCTACAAGGTTGACGTAACCGCTATAAAATCGATCGTCAATTTTGAGTTCGGAAAAGCGATCGCGCAAAGCATCCTCTTGCTGCTGCTTCGGGCCCGGAGTCAGGGGAATTTTCTGCACTTTAGATTGCAGATTTAACACGTAATTGCCCGCAAACCAGCCAACTCCCCCCATACTTGAAAGTACCGCCACCACAAACAAAACCATTTGCCAAGCAGGCATCTTTTGCCGGTTGCCGATCGTCGCCAGTCGCACCGGAGTACCCGGCAGTTTCGGGGCGGGGGCGGGCAGGGGTATGGGCGAGCGATCCGGCGGCGGCTGCGTCAGCCCCAAATCCGGGGCTGGCGACGGTTGCGGCTGCGGCCCTAAAGGCGGATTGCCCGAGAGAGCGAGCATTACCTCGCGAGCCGAGGAGTAACGCTGGCTCGGCTGCTGAGCGAGCATTTTATCCAGCACCAGGGACAAATTCGGAGATAGAGAACAGTCCGATCGCCAGTTCCAATTCAGCGTCTGACTGTCGAGCAATTGATGCGGTTCCTTCCCCGTCAGCAACACCAAAACCGTCGCCGCGAGGGCGTACAAATCGCTGTGGGGAGAGACGATTCCCATCTGCATCTGTTCGACGGGAGCATAGCCGAGCTTGCCGATGCGCGTCGCGGGGGCGGGAGTGCCGTTAGCTTCAGCGAAAAGCGACTCTACGGTGGCGGCGACTTGTTTGACTCCGCCGAAGTCAATCAGCACGGGCATTCCGTCAGATAGGCGCAGAATTAGGTTGTCGGGGGAGATGTCGCGGTGAATTACTCCCAAAGAGTGAATGTATTCGAGCACTGGCAAAATCTGGAGCAGCAGTTGATTGATTTCTGCTTCTATGAACCGCAAACCCTGACGCTTGCGGGCATCCAGCAGAAAGCGGTAATTTTGACCCGGTACGTAGTCTTGGACGAGAAATAGGTAGCCTCGATCGACAATACTGACTCGAAACATTTCGCGGAAGCGCGGGATTTGATTGTGTTGCAGCTTGTAGAGCACTCCGGCTTCGCGCTCGAAGAGTTCCTCGGATTTTTGTAAGGCGTAACTTCCTTGTACTTGGGGCGCAAATTCTTTTAAAACGCAGGGTTCGTTAAATCGGTGGGCATCTTCAGCGAGGTAGGTGCGCCCGAAGCCGCCGTGTCCCAATTCGCGGACTATGCGGTAATGGTTGTTGAGAGTTATGCCGGGGTAGATGGGATTGTTCATTGGAACTTGCTGCGTCGGATTTTTACGCTTGATTGAGAGTGGGAGTTTTGGGCGATCGCGCTAATTAATCTTGACATAGTGTGTCAGTGTTTATTAGCCGATCGCCAGCAGGGCTATCTCCTGCGGTTGTTGTTAAACAAGCGGTTTCCTGCGATACAAGTTTATGGATTGTGCCATGTGTGCGATCGACCTGAAAATGCGCTCGAATTTTTACTAAGGTGTTGTGCAGTTAAATGGTATATTTAACTTCTCTATTCCCCACTCATCAAATCCTCTCCCCCTCTCCCCCTCTCCCCCTCTCCCCTTAAGGAGCCAATCATGCACTCAGAACCGCGTCAGCGAGCTATTGGGGCGTTTGAACAATTTTTGATGGCGCCGCTTGAGGAACGATTGCAACAGCAGAGTCGAGATGCAGAATCCGAGGCGATGGCACTTTTTTACAACGTCGCTGCCACCGTACCAGCTTACCAGAATTTCCTAGCTGCACTTAACATCAATCCCGAGTCTATTCAAACCTTGGAAGACTTCCAAAAATTGCCGCTAATTACCAAAGAGAATTATTTGCGCTGTTACCCGCTACCTCAGTTGTGCCGTCAGGGCAAATTAGAAACTTGCGATTTCATTGCTGTTTCCTCGGGTTCGACAGGAAACCCGACATTTTGGCCGCGTTTTATCAGCGACGAGCTCCAAATTGCCGATCGTTTTGAACAAATATTTCACGACAGTTTTTTTGCCGACAGTCGCCGCACTTTAGCCGTCATCTGCTTTGCGTTGGGAACTTGGGTAGGCGGAATGTACACGGCGAATTGCTGCCGCTATCTAGCGAGTAAGGGTTATCCGGTTACGGTGGTGACGCCGGGGAATAACAAGACTGAAATATTTCGAGTTGTGCGGGAACTTGGGGAGCATTTCGAGCAAGTAGTCTTGTTGGGATATCCGCCGTTTATCAAGGATGTTATTGATAGCGGCATTGCTGGGGGTGTGGAGTGGCAAAAATATCGAATTAAGATGGTGTTTGCGGGGGAAGTGTTTAGCGAAGAATGGCGGAGTTTGGTGAGCGATCGCACTAATTCTGACAATATATATTACAACTCTGCGAGTCTTTACGGTACTGCCGACGCGGGCGTTTTGGGCAACGAGACACCGCTGAGCATTTGCATCCGCCGCTGGTTGGCAAACAATCCGGAAGCAGCGCGCAATTTATTCGGAGAATCGCGGTTGCCAACGCTGGTGCAGTACGATCCGAAAAGCCGCTTTTTTGAAGTGAATGATGACGGCACGCTGCTATTTTCTGGCGACAACGGCATCCCGCTAATACGCTATCACATTTCCGATAACGGCGGTTTAATTTCTTGCGAAGCAATGCTCAATTTTTTGAGAGAATGGGGATTTAATCCCGTGGCACATTTGCAGTCAGCAGCAGCTATGGAAATTTCCGATTTCCCCAGAGGAATTCGCAGCCTGCCATTTGTTTATGTGTTTGGGCGATCGCACTTTACCGTTTCCTACTTCGGTGCTAACATCTACCCAGAAAATGTCACCGTAGGTTTAGAAGTTCCCGCTATTAGCGAATGGGTGACGGGAAAATTTGTGCTGCAAGTCAAGGAAGATGCGGATCGAAATCGGTTTTTATCGGTGGTTGTGGAATTAGCAGCGGGGGTGGAGGGCGACGAGGAGATGAAACAGGCGATCGCATCTTCAATTCTCGCGCAATTGCGGCGGCTAAACAGCGAATTTGCTAATTACGTGCCGCCAGAATATCAGTTACCTGTGGTGACATTAACGGAGACGGGCGATGCGGAGTATTTTCCGGTTGGTGTTAAGCACCGATACACGCGATAGATTTTAGATCTTAGATTTTAAATTTTTGGTGATTTGCGATTTTTTGGTGATTTTAGATTTGATGCCACCAATTAAATTGTATCGGGATCGATATTTAATTCTCGCAGTTTTGCGGCCAGGCGATCGGCTCTTTGGGCCTCTTCATCGGCTCGTTGAGCTTCTTGTCCGGCTCTTTGGGCCTCTTGGTCGGCTCGCCCGGTCTCACTTTCTGCAACCTCTTCAGGAGTAGGAACAAGGTCTCCTGCTGCTGTAAAGAAACGCAGTTTTCCTCCACAAATTCCCAAACTCAAATCGAGCTGTTGACTCCGCAGATTGCCGGATTCGTCCGCTGCAATTGGTTGATATTCCCCATCAACTAAATGAAACCCAGCTAATTCTAAAGTTTCTGGGTCAAACCAAAAGTAATCGTGAGTGCGGAAAGTATCTTGATAGAGTTGTTTTTTAAAGTTTTTGTCGGTATCCGCTGTTTTCGGCGACAGGATTTCTACGATGATATTCGGGTACTTTCCGTCTTCTTCCCAAACTACCCAGCTTTTCCGAGTTTTGCGTTCAGTTCCCAGTACCACAAAAAAGTCGGGGCCTCGAAAGTCCTTCGATTTAAGTTGCTTGGGACTGTAGTAAATAGTGAGGTTGCCAGCAGCATAGAAGTCATTTCTATCTCGCCACAACCATTCTAGACATTTGAACAGCAGGATTATTTGTCGGAGATGCAGTTCTGTTTCCACGGGAGGTTCGTCACTGTATAAATCGCCAGAAGGAAAGATAACATTTTCTGGTATCTCTTGTTCTAGTATCTGCTGTTCTGGTATTTCTTGGGGAGTAGCTAATTCTGCCGTTGCGGACATGGCTGCTTGGTGAGGAGTAAGAGGTGGTGTGTCTATTTTAGCAAGGTTTTCATATCTGTACCCAGGACTGTTCTGAAAGCCCGATCGCGCTTTTTGCCTAAGGGCGCGATCGAACATTGAAACAATGAGTGGGGCCCTGCTCCCAGCAGCGCCCGAAAAAAAGTTAAATACAAATGCCACAGCTTATTAGCAATTACCGCTTTATCTGCCGTCAGCTTGTCTGAGAGCAGCCAGAATTTCCGGTCGTTTCATGCGCGCGTAGCCCCGCACTTTCCGGTCTTTGCCGATCGCCTTCAACCGTCTGAGCGAAAGAGTTTCGTAATCTTCGTCTTCCTCTTGGGGCGGAAACGGCAACTCCAACTGCAACTGCGGTAGCTGAGGTTTCTGCTGCTTTTTCGGCTGAGTTTTCGGCTGCGTTTTCGGCTGCGACTTCGACTGCTTTTTCGGCTGTGTCTCAGGCTGTATTTCTGAGTGCGTCGCAGCGGCTCCCAGTTGGCGGCGCAGCGTTGCGATTTGATTTTTTAGGTCATTTTCTACGTCTTCGATCGCATCGGCCACAAACTGATTAATTATTTGGACTGTGCGCTCTAATTTTATGGACAGCAGTTTTTCCAGTTCATCCAACTGTCTCAACGCACCTTCAAGATTAATCTCAGAAATAGCCCCAGATTTCGGAGAACTATCGCTGCCAGATTGTTCAATTTTTTTAGCCAATTTATCTACCTTTTCGTGAAATGTTTTTTCAACTTGTTCGAGCAAATGCTTAATCTGTTCTATTTGGTCGCGCTCAAAGTTTTGTTCAGTTAGAACTTTTACTTGCTTTTTTAGCAGGTCTTCATTTTTTTTAACTGATTGTTCTATTTGTTTGGTTAGACTATCTACCTTTTTTTGAAATGATAGCTCAAATTGTTGCAGTAGAGTCTCAAGTTGTGCAGTTTTCTGAGTAGGCTGCGGAGCTAAATGTTCCATTTCTGCTCGAGCAGCATCTACCTCCTCGTCGGTCATTTCAAAAACCCAAGCCCACATTTGCTCGATGCCGAGTTCTTTCGCAACAATACACCAATCTGAGCCGCAGACAACTTCATATTCTTCTTCGTTGCTGTAAGCTTCAGTAGGACGTACAATTAAAGGAATTAAGTTGCTGCCTTGCTCGATGAGACTTCTCCTGAGAGCTTCGCGGCGTTCGCGAGGGATTTCCCCCCCCTGAGTCTCTGGTACCGCAATTTGCGAAGTATAAATCTGACTGTGACTAATTGGCTTAATCCGCAAATATTCTACTATTCGGTTTTGATCGGACGATCGATCCATCTTGTTACAAGTCCCCTTTTGTCATGAAAATCAGGTGTTTGGGTAATTATTTATATTTGCACTTTACAGCCTGCGTTTTAAGTGCGACAGGACTAACCGAAGAACTCTAATTATAGGGTGCGAGACAAACACCTTACCCAGACTGCGGTTAGTTAAAGGATTTTTTGGCCTCACTCTCCAAGTCTGCGATCGAACTCAGTTATCTGGGGGAGATATCGGCGGGGTGCTGTACTTGTGCGGCTGGCTGTGCGGTGGCGGGCGATCGGCACAACTGACTGCAATTCCTACAAAAAATCGACTGTGATGAGTTTAACTGGCTGGGGGACACCAATTATACACTGCTTCACTCATCTTTACTCTTTTGGGCGATCGGGGCGATCGGGCAGTTTCAACTTTTGTGGGGTGGGCGCGCGATCGGGCCCCAACAATGCAATTGCAAGTTATGAGTATTTTTGCTCCTAGTCAATTACCTGTGAGAAACCCGGTTGTAACTCGGGTTGCAGTTTTTGTGGGGCGTTGCTCCGACTGCGCCCCAAAAAAGCAATTTAGACGGCTCGCTGCTGATGAGTATTTTGCCAGTAATCAATAATTTTAATCATTGTTTTGTCGGTTAACCCTTTAATACGTTCCACCACATTTGCAAATGACACAAACGGCCGCACATCTCGCTCTTTGAGTATTAGTTGTATAACGGGAGGCTTCAGCCCAGCATCTTTCAAACTCGCCGCCAGTTGAATTTTATCTTGAGTATTCAGTGCGCCCAACAGCGATATTGGTTGGGAACTTACCTGTTCAACTTCTGGTACCGTATCTACCAAAGTCGGTTTTTCCGATTCCCGCTCGGATTTCAACTCATTAATTCTGTTGGCAAACTCGGCTTCAATTAACAGAGGTAATTGTTGTGCAACTAGGTTTTCAACTTCTTGTAGTCTCTGAGCTAACACCTGTTTCTCGCGATTGTACTCAGCTTTCAATTCATGAATTTGATTTTTTAAACTGGCTTCAATATTTGTCAGCCGCTCCTCCAAACTAGATGAAGTTTCTGGATTTTGTGTTTCACCTGAAGCCTCAGTAATTAATTTCTCTTGGGGAGTTTCACTTGTAGCCGCATTCTCAGGTGTTGACGATTTTCTGAGAATTTCCAATTGTTCGAGGAGAAGTTCTTCATTTTCTGGTTCCAGGATGAATGCTCCGATTGTCTCGCCTTTGAGTGGTTCAATTTCCTTTGCTCTCGCCGCCGCATAGTATTCAAAATTTCCGTCTACTATTTCGTAAGCATCCATACTGGTGCGGCGGACAATTATCGGATTAATCAAGCCTCCTGAATCTAAAATCAGTCTAGCTAATTTATCCAAATCAGGCTCGGCAAAATTGGAACGGGGAACTGTGCAAGTAATTCTTTTCACTGCAACCAGTGACGGAGATAATTTTTTCATGAGTTGTTACCTATTTTTTTCAAAACTTCCCTCGCCAATTCTTCAAATTCTTCGGATGAAAGGCAATCCGGCTTAAAGTCGAGTACCGAAATTGGATCGGCGATTTCCATATTTCCCACGGTTTTAAATAGTTCTGCACACTTTGCCAAATCCTCTCTTTCGTAAATGACGCTTTGCATAATCTCCAGGCTGTAGCGTTTGGGAATTGCCTCCCTCCGCTTGGGCAGACTGTACTTTACAAATTTAGGATTGGGTGAGATTTTGCAAGGGAGTACGCCTAAAATTTCTAAAGGTTTCTTGCCAATTTGTTTTTTGAATCCATTAACTTTTTTGATGAAATCCTTGACATTAATCAATCCTTGATTGGCAAAAGGCTTTAAGTCAGAAGGAATAATTAAATAATCCGCTGCAATCAGGGCAACTCTGGCGAAAAAATTCAAAGATGGCGGCGTGTCAATCAGTACAATCTCGTACTTTTCTTGTACTTCTGCTAGTTTTTGAATTAAAATCATCCGGCTGTAATCTAGTTGATTGAGATCGGTTTCATAGTACATTAAATCGATGTGGGAAGGAACTACATCGATTTGAGGATTGCAAAAATTAGACTTGCGAGCTACTTCGGCGATCGAGTAAAAATCTTCGGATTGCAAAACCTGAAGAATATTGCGATCTTTCAAATCGTCTTGTTCTTCATCGTCAAATTTAACTAAACCAGTTGCAAAGGTTGTGTTTGCCTGACTGTCTAAGTCGATAACTAGGACTTTTTTACCTTTCTTGCTCAGCGCTGCGGCTAAATTGACTACTGTGGTAGTTTTGCCGACACCGCCTTTGTTGTGGTAAACTGCTATTATTTTCATAGTATTTAGAGTGGTTTTTGAAACAATTAAATCTGATTTAAGTGGAAGATTAACTGGATTTTTTTCAGGTATTTGTTCCGGTTCTGAGATTTGACTTAGCTCAGGTTGTGCGGTTGCGGAATTGTCGGGCTGTACGGGTACTTCGCTAATTAACTCAGGACTAACTAAATTAATTTTACTATCTTCCAGTTGGAGATTATCGGGATTTTTTATAGATTTTAAACTATCTCTGCCAATTAAAGCGATAATTTCATCAATTCTCGTTTCAATGTCTTGTCCGGCGCACTGAAATACTAGCTGAATATCATCGCTGACTATTGCGTAAATTCTAATTTCTTTGCCGTTAGTTATGAGTCCGTAGCGGATGCTTAAACTTGTTAAGTAACGCTTCAGTTTCCGCAGGTGGCGGTCTAGATTTTCCTTGGGATGTTTTGCCTCCATGACTACACTCATGGGCGAGTCTGCATCGAGCACTATGGGGATAACTTGGGTGGCAAATGAGAGGAAGTCTAGACGAATATTCCCAAAGGCGATTTCTTGGTGCCAAGTGTCGGGGGTATAGCCGAGTTTTGGCAGCAGATAACTGACAATGAGTTTGCTTTCTACTTCGCTTTCGTTGCGACAGTTATTGGGGTTGAAAGTCATGTTTCATTTGGAATGGGAATGGGGAATGGGGAATGGTTCAACAGTTGACAGTTGACGTTCATGACAGTTGACCTGTGGAGAGCGACCTCTACCTAGAAGGAAGAGGATTGGAGTAATGAATAGTCTGATTTTAATTTCTCCCTCACTCGTGAGAGGCTTTCAACCAATTATTTCTGGTAATTTGGAAGGGGAATGGGGAAAAAGGTAATTGGTAATTGGTAATTGGTGTCAACTTAATGTCAAATGTAATCTACTGTTTGACTATTAGGCCCGCTGATCCCCCCTAGCCCCCCTTTGCAAGGGGGGGACAAGAGTAATTTCAACGTCAACCCCTACTCCCCTTGGTTCGGGGGATTTAGGGGGATCGAGACTGGTCGGCTAAAAGCAAGATTTATCAATGATTTTAGTTAGGGATTGTGATATTGAGAAAACCCGGCTTGTTAAACAAAACCGGGTTTTTCGGGAATTTATCGCGTTTCAAACTTACTTGGTTTTAGCGTTGAATTCCTGCAATGTCTGATAGCCGCCAGCGGGATTGTACAGGTGACAGTTGTCGGCAATCCGCTTCATTAAAGACCAAGAAAACTTTGTTTCGTAGAGGTGATCTTGCCAGTTTTCCTTTAAGCTGCTGTGGGCGAGGCGCAAGTTGTACCAGGGTATGGCAGTTGAAAGGTGGTGGGGAACGTGCACGTTAATGTCGTGGCACAGAAACTCTACCCAGCGGGGATAGTCGCAGTGAACTGTTCCCGATAGTTGCGCTTGGGCTTCGTTCCATTCTTCGGGTTCTTTGAATGAAATGTCTGGTGCTGTGTGGTGCACGATCGTAAAAGTGCTCATCCAGAAATGGTAAACCATCCAGGGCATCAACCAAAATTTGATGAATCCCCAAATGCCTGTTGTGGCTATTAAAGTGGGAAATCCGATCGCAGCACCGATCAAAACTACAAAAACTGAAAACCGCACTTGTTCGCGCTGTATGCCTTTGAAGCGCCACCACATAAAGTGTACTTTTGCCCAGTGGGCGATCGAGCCAACCCACCACATCGGGCCGAAGATTAAACTATAAGCTATTTGTAATGCTTTGGGCGAGGCAGCGTAGCTTTCTGCTGTCATCGGTTGCCAAGCATTATCTTCACCAATTTTGTTGGTGTGCTTGTGGTGGTAGTTGTGTCCGTGACGCCATGCGTGGAACGGAAAAATTAAGGGCAGAAATGCGAGATGCCCGACTAAATCGTTTACCCAGCGGCGGTTAGCAAATGACCGGTGGCCGCAGTCGTGGCCGATCACAAAAAAACCGGTTAATCCGGTACCTGTGAAAATCCACATTAGGGGCAGTAAATACCAAGGCGATACTGCTAGGCCAAAATAACCGACAGCAACTAAAAGAACGTTGACGATGACTTTTGTCCAAGCTTTGCGGGGGTTTTTGACAAACACTTCGCGCGGCAGGGTTTTGAGAATATCTTTCAGGCGCAGGTTGGACGCGGCGCTTGCGGATGTCAAATTTAGTGGTTTTTCGATCGATGCTGTCATAAATTGATTTCGATTCTCCGTGTGCCATGTGGATGGCTTAACAAAATTAGCGCAGTAAAATATCAGCTCGTTGCCAGCAGGTGGCAAACGAGTTGAGCAGTAGGTAAGCGCTTTTTAGCAAATGCTAGCGATCGCTAGCCGCGGATTAAATGGCTAGCGCTTTTGGTTAAAAAAACACTGGGGTCAACAAAACTTTACTTTTTATACCACAGGGGCGGCACAATGAGCACTCCTTTGCCGCTAATTGCCGTTGCCCACAGCAGAATTTTGGCCGATCGCAACTTGAGAACAAGCAACAGAGCGCTGCTGTTTGAGGGTTTGCACTTGCAGCAGCAAGGAGTCGATTTCTGCTTGCAGGTGCAGGAACTTAACTTGCTGATCGGCTTGGTACGGGCACTTCACCGAATCTACTTTGCGCGCAAAACCCGTCGATAGGGTAGCAGAACTAGCTATTTCGGGATTGCTAGCCGTGACTTGAGGCCGAGAAAGAGTGGATGAATTATTTGACATTAGTAATTGGGTAGACATATCTACACATTCACACCATTAAGTTACTTTAACCTGAACCGATCGTATCAAACATTAAATTAACCGATCGAGCTAAAATTAGTGTAAATTCTTCGGCCATTGCCTAAAACCATTGACATCGTGACCCTGATTCTACCTGCTACTGACTCTGCTGCTAACTCCGCTGCCCGCGCAGCCTCGCCGAAACTTCACGGTTGGCCGGGCTTGATCGAAGCTTATCGCCCCTACCTGCCGGTGACGGAAACCACGCCGGTAGTCACTCTCCAAGAGGGCAATACTCCCCTGATTCCAGCACCTGCGATCGCCTCTCTCATCGGTCGAGACGTGCGCGTCCTGGTGAAATACGACGGCCTCAACCCCACTGGTAGTTTCAAAGACCGGGGGATGACAATGGCGATTTCCAAGGCAAAGGAAGCTGGTGCCGAAGCTGTAATTTGCGCCAGTACCGGCAATACTTCGGCCTCGGCGGCCGCCTACGCCCGACGCGGGGGGATGCGAGCTTTCGTATTGATTCCCGAAGGTTACGTGGCTTTGGGTAAGTTGGCGCAAGCTTTGCTTTACGGTGCAGAAGTAATTTCGATTCAGGGAAATTTCGATCGAGCTTTAGAAATTGTCCGCTCCATGGCAGAAAATTATCCCGTAACTTTGGTCAACTCAGTCAACCCTTACCGATTGGAAGGCCAAAAAACCGGCGCGTTTGAAGTGGTGGACGCCTTGGGCGACGCCCCCGACTGGCTGTGCATTCCCGTGGGAAATGCGGGAAACATCACAGCATACTGGATGGGTTTTTGTCAATACCACCAAGTGAATAAATGTTCGCGCCTGCCGCGAATGATGGGATTCCAAGCAGCCGGAGCAGCACCGTTGGTAACGGGATCACCGGTATCGCACCCAGAAACCTTGGCGACGGCGATTCGGATCGGCAACCCCGCTAGCTGGAAACAGGCGATCGCCGCTTCCGAAGCCAGCCGCGGCAGTTTTGCAGCAGTCACCGACGAAGAAATTCTCGATGCTTACCGCTTGTTAGCATCCGAAGAAGGGATTTTCTGCGAACCAGCCAGCGCCGCTTCTGTGGCCGGCTTGCTGAAGGTAAAAGACCAAGTTCCGACAGGAGCAACAGTGGTTTGCGTGCTCACCGGTAACGGTTTGAAAGACCCGGATACGGCAATTAATCACAGCAAGAACAACTTTAAACAGGGAATTGCTCCGAGTTTGGATGCAGTAGCTGGCGCGATGGGATTTTAGAAGGGAAGGAAGTTCGGCAACGGATTTTTTAACGGATGTAACGGATGGAAGAGGAGAAAAGTTTCGTTGCAGGAGATATTAAAACTCTTTGTTATCTTCTCTCTCTTCTCTTCCTCTGCCTCCTCTGTGGAACAGGCCAGAAAGCCTGTGCATTTCTGCGGTTCATTTAAAAAAAATCTTATTCAACTTATACGATCTCCGCTAAAACGACCACAGTAAAATTGGTTCGCAGCATCGGACTTGAGTCCTCATAAAACTCCAAATAAAACTCGCTGCAGCTTCCGCCGTCGCGACAAACGAATTTGATTGCAGTTAAGATTGTCCGTTGCCGTCAATTTGCGATCGCCCTTGGGCCACTTTTCGCACAGATCCGCCAATACTGCGAGGTTTCGGAACTTTACTTTTGCCCGCAGGCCACCCTTCGCGCTGCAGGGAGCGATCGCCATCGGTTTCTTCGGTTTGGTCGTGAAACAAAATTTGTCGCGTGGGATAAGGCAAATCGATGCCGTTTTCCACAAGCTTTTTTTTAATAGCACAAATTACCTTGTCGCGCGATCGCATATCGTCAATTCGGCGCGGCGGAGTAATCCACCACCGAACGCGGATATTGACGGTACTTTCTGCTAGCTGAACCACCAGCACATCGGGTGCAGGATCTTTCAACACTTCATTTACGCTGTACAATGCTTCCAGCATTAACTGCTTGGCGCGGTCAATATCGTCGCCGTAACCAATACCAACATCGTATTCCGTGCGGCGTTTATCGAAAGCGGTATTCACTGTCACCGAATTCGTAAACAATTCGGCATTTGGAATGACTATCCGGCGACCATCATAGGTTCGGATTGTTGTAGCGCGGGTTTCAATATTTTCTACCGTTCCCTCAAAGTTTTTAAACACAATCTGGTCATCGATGCGGAACGGTTCCGTCAACAGAATTAGGATACCGGCTAAGAAGTTTTGCAAGATATCGCGAAAGGCAAAACCAATCGCCACCCCGCTAATTCCCAGCAATTGAATCAAATCCCCAGCTTTAAATGTGGGAATTATAATCGAAAGAGCAACAAACAGACCAACTAGAACGATCGTACCCTGGGCTAACCGTCCTAACACCAGCCCCAAATTTCGAGCTTGGTGGTGGTTGCGGGTAAGCCGCCTGACCGCTCTTTTAATTGCCCTGCCCAAACAGAAAAAGATTGCAAAGACAATTAACGCCAGCACAATATTGGGCAACAGGATAATCAAGCCGTCGATCATGCTCTCCATCTTTGCCCAGACTGCGGAGATCTCTGCCTTCATGAAGTTTCCTCGCGTATCAGTCGTTCTCGATAGTAGTAAAATTTAGCTCGATTAAGTTCTATCTAAAGACTGTAGATTGGTACGACGCCAGGAAGATTTGTTAGCCGTTTTCAAAATTTTGAGTGCAGATTATAGGTTGGGACATAGTACATTTACATCGATTAGTAAACCATCCGTAGATACGGAATCATAAAGAAGCTGATAAATTAATGCCACTTAATTGCAGGAAAAACAAAAACAACGCATCGGTGACTAAATCTCATCTGCTAAGGGGACTCGCCATGCCGACAATTCCTGAATTATTAACTCCTAATTCCCAAATGGCGGTAGATCGAGTAACTGATTTTTAGAAGGTGGAAGTTGGGCGGTATTTTTGCCTGGGGCGGAAGTTTGGCGGATTTCGAGCGCAGTTTCGCCTGGATTTGCGGTGCGAGTAGGTACTATTTCTAAAGAATATGCTGGTGTTTCCATTTTTGTAGTAGGAACAGTTTGTGCTTTGGCGAGCAAGTCAACGGCGTCTCCGAGGGCGGTGGTTAAATTTCTGCTAGTCTCGGCGTGACGGGCTTCTTCTTGCTTGAGGGCTTGAGTGAGTTGTTTAACTTGTTCGATCGCCCGATCGCGCTCTTCGAGAACGGATGCTAACTTAGTTTTAAGTTCGCCAACTGTTTGCAGTTGTTCAACTTCCTGCTGGCGAGCAACTCCAGCCTCGTCACCTTCGGGCGCAATCGGGGAGAAATTTTGTAACTCTTCTATTTGTGCTTGCAGAGCATCGATGCTTTGCTGAGTTAACTTAGCATCATTCCGCCGCTGCTCGGCTTCGGTATTGTAGAGTTGGCGCCACTGAGCGGCACTTTCACCGGCCTCATCGCGATCGCGCGAAACTTCTGTTAACTGCTGTTGCAGCCGCTTGATTTCATCTAACCACTGTCTGACATCCTGAGCCATATTGTTTATTTTAGATTTTAGATTTTAGATTTTAGATGGGGAAATAGGGAATAGGGAATGGGTAATGGCTTAATTAATTAACGCTCCTGATTTCCAGTTGTCGATCGTCCGTGCATCCATTTTGCATTTTATAGTTCCCGTCCCTTGTACGCTATGAACATTTATTACTGGTTGCGCTACCTGATTTTAGCCTTGTTTAAGACACTTTTGAGGCTGCTGAGAGCTGTCCAAACGAAATTTGGTGATTTTTGGCTGTTTTGTCGCTGTTTGACTTGGGGCACGCTCAAGGAAGTGGGCGCGAAAGCGGGAGAGCAGCGGTTGCCGGGGCTGTCTGCGGAAATGGCCTACAATGCTATGCTGGCGCTGTTTCCGGGGCTGTTGGCTGTCTTGTCGGCGATCGCCCTGTTTGAACCTTTGCAGTCAACACTGTATCAACTCGCGCGTCTGTTGGGGGAAGTGATACCTGAGGACGTTCGCAATTTGATTCGCGGCTTAATCAAACAAATTCTGTTAACTCGCAATAAAGGGCTGTTTTCCGCGAGCTTTGTGGCGTCGCTGTGGGCCTTTTCTGGGGTAATGAGCGCGGCGATGGCTGCGCTCGATCGCATCCATGAAACCCCGAGCGATCGAACTCGCTCTTTTGTGAAAGCAAAACTGATTTCATTGGGGCTGAGTATCGGTACAATTGTGCTGTTAATTCTAGCATCGGGAGCTGTATTTCTCAGCGATTTAATTGTGCAAGCGATTGCCCGCCAGAGTTGCCTGCTGGAGTCCGTCGCCAATTGCGATTTAACAGATGTGCAAAATTGCTTGCTGCTCGCCGGAAATTGCCCTTTAGAGTCGCAATTGCTAGGTGTTTGGCGGCTGTGGCGGTGGCCGATTGCTTTGGGAATTGTATCAGTTGCCTTTGCCTTTATTTACCGCTACGGGCCGAGCCGCCGCCAAGCCGATATTCCTATTTTTTCGGGAGCTGTTTTTGCTGCTGTTTTGTGGGCGCTGCTTTCGGCTTTGTTTCGGTTTTATGTTTTGCATTTGGGCAATTTCAGTTGGACTTACGGGACGATCGGCACTTTTATTGTGTTGCTGCTGTGGCTCGATCTTTCTTGTTTGGCGATGCTCATCGGATCTCAGTTAAACGTGACGGTGGGAAAGGCAATGAAACAATCAAGAAAAGGGTAATCTTATTTTTAAACTGGGCATACCGCTTGCTGCGCGATTCCCTCATTCGGTATCGGTCGATTTGAGCGGGTAGTCGGCTCAGTCCAGTTATTGAAACGACTTGACGCGATCGAGATTTTGCGCTCTACTGCCATTGAGGATAAAATTGTCACAGAATGTTCTGCGACTGGTATTATTTATAAAGATTTTGAGAGCAAACAGATTCCGAGAGCGTTCACCTGTCAGTTTCAGCCGGAGCTATTGTCCGACTTGCGAACGGTAGGAATGTCTGAAGCGCCAACCTATGCGCGGTTGAAGACCGATGATGGATCGCGGCTGTTTGCACGAATGCTATAGGAAGGTATGCAAGAATGAGCGAGCGCGTTTTGTATTTAGGTGAGTACCGATGAAGTTAGATAAATTTCTACTAGCTCAAAACATGGCGTTTCTGATCGCCATCCCACCAGACAGTAATTTGGCAAAGTTGCTGCGCTTTTGTTTAACCACGAGAGCCAGAGACAATATGTCAGGAACCGAACTGCTAAAAATCACCGGCGAACTCATGGAAAATCCATCAAATATCGCCTACTGGACTCAAGATATCATGGGGTTGGATTTGGATTACAGCAGCGAGGAGTGGAAATCTTTGGGGGAGATGGGGGTTACAAACACTACAGAATTTATGGCTAAAGTGTGGGAAGAACTAGACATCCTGGAGCTATAGCCATGTCTCTCAATGTTGAGCTGTTAGAGCAAAGTTTTGAGCGCATTAAACCTTGTGCAGACGAGTTCGTCGCGAGTTTCTACGAAAACTTATTTGCTGCTCATCCAGAGGTGAGACCTCTATTTGCCACCACCCAGATGGAGAAGCAGCGGAAAAAGCTGCTGAACGCGCTGGTGTTAGTCGTCCAAAACCTTCGCAATCCAGACGTTTTAGGAGGAGTTCTCAATTCACTCGGAGCTAGACACGTCGGGTATGGAGCCATTCCTAAGTATTACCCTGCGGTGGGTCAAGCTCTGCTACTGACGTTTGAAGAGTATCTTCAGGACGATTGGACTCCTGAACTCAAGACAGCGTGGACGGATGCTTATGGAGCCATCACGGCTCAAATGTTGAAGGGAACGGGGAATGTTGATACTCAAGAAGATCGATCGCCAGCAGAAACACCCGATCGGCCAACGGCGACTCCGGCTGCCCTACAGGCTAACCCCCCCGTACCAGACATAGCAGCCAACACCGAAGTCGAGGAAATACCCGCGTTAGCAGTGTCAGAGTTGCCGGTGGAACTGCTGGAAAGCAGCTTTGAGAAAATCAAACCCCATGCTGGAGAATTTGTCGCCAGCTTCTACGAAAAGCTGTTCCAGGCTCACCCAGAGCTAAAACCCATGTTTGCCCATCTGGAAATGGCACAACAGCAGAAGAAGCTCTTAAACGCCTTAGTATTAGTGGTCGAAAATCTTCGCAATCCCAGTGCTTTAGGGCCTGTTCTGCGCGCACTAGGAGGCAGACACGTTGGCTATGGGTCGCTTCCCAAGCAATATCCTGCGGTGGGAAAAGCCCTGCTACTCACGTTTGAGGAGTATCTTCAGGACGATTGGACTCCTGAAGTCAAGAAAGCGTGGACGGATGCTTATGGAACCATCACGGCGCAGATGTTGCAGGGTGCAGCCCAACAAGCTCCGCCACAGGTGACTCAAGCTCAGAAGACAGAAACTTCCGAAAAAGCAGCAGCTTCGGAGGCACCGACAAAATCAAAAACCGAATCAAAAACCGGATTTGAGCAGCGATTCAAGGAGTTTCAGGCACAAGCATCTAATCAACAGTGGAACACTTTCCCCGATCGAGTGTTGAGGCGATCGATTCAGGCGTTTTGGGCTGCACCCGTTTGGTTGGTGGCTGCGATCGCAGCCGTTACCTGGTCAGCAATTTATGTTATTGCCGATGAAAACTCCTTGGCTGCAAAAGTTTTAGAAGCGGCTGATACCACGAGTTTAATTCTGGCCCTGGTGCTATTTATCAAGGAAGCACCCGATCGCCAAAAACAATTTCACTATCAAGCCTGGAGCACGATCGATGCAGCCCACGGGGTGAAAGTCAGCTTCGCTAGAATTCTGGCACTTCAGGATTTGAATGCAGATAATGTTTCCCTCAGAGGCTTGGATGCGCCCGGTGCAGAGTTAAGCGAAATTCAGTTGCCCAAAGCGAACTTGAGTAACGCGAATTTGACCGCAGCAGACCTCAGCAATGCCGACTTAAGTGATGCCAACCTCAATCAAGCGAACCTGCATCAAACCAAACTCAGTGGTGTCAATCTCAGCGGTGCCAATCTCAGTTTTGCTAAATTGAATCGAGCCAACCTGAGCAGTGCCAACCTCACCAGTACCAATTTGATTTGTGTAGATTTGAGCCATGCCAGCTTAAGCGGTGCCAATTTGAGGAATGCCAACTTGAGTGGCGCCAATTTAACAGAAGCTTATCTGACAGGGGCGAATCTGAAGGGAGCCCAGGTGAGTATTTCTGAACTCAGTGCGGCCTTTCTCGAAGGTGCCATCATGCCAGATGGCTCGAAATACAATAGCAACCGCCAAGCTGGTTAGTACAGATAAATATAGCTGAGTCTCAGGTTTCGGGAGGTACAGATTTAGATTTTAGATTTTAGATTGGGGAATTGAGGAATTGAGGAATTGATTGGTGAATACCTCACTCTTCGAGTAAACCGCTATACTAAACAACCGCTTAGTAGGAGGTAAGCGTAGATTCCACAGGAATCGTAGAAAAGATTAATCAGTTAGTAGGTGCACAACCGGGAGAAATAATCAGTTCAGGACAAGTAGTGAAAGCGATGATTATAGATACGGCGAGTCGAACGGATTTGTGGCGTAAGTATTGTTTCAAAGAGCTGGATTATTTAAAGTTGGTTAACTTCTAATTACCGGATGTCGGATTATCGGCGCAGTAAAGTGCTGAGGATACCCGCAACAAAAGACAGCAAAATCAGTATCCAGATAACAGCACCGGGAAGGAATGTCAAGAGGCCGACGCCTCTGAGAATCCAAACTAGCAAAGTTATCCCCAAGACTGTCAAGAAGATGCTGGTTGATAGTCGAAGTTGAAATCTCGGAGAATTAGTCATGTTGAATGTAAAAATTTTATCTGGATCGATGATAGCTGTTTTGCTGGCGATCGGCAGTCACCTCACCTTAATCTCGACTCCCGGCGCTGCTGTGGCGCGTGCGGGCGCAAATACGCTGGGGAAAGTGGCCGCTACTGCTGAAAAAGCTCCTGCTGCAAGTGTAGCAATTTCCGATCGCACAATTGGCGAGGCAAAAGTCGGAATGACTTTCGGACAACTGAAACAGGCTTTGGGTTCCACAGCCCAGTTTAAGGTAGAGTCTCCTTTTATGGTAGACTTTGATGCTGTGGCGATTAGTCGATCGGGAAAAGTGCAGTATCGGATTATCTACGCTGCCGGTACCAAGCTCAAAGATACCGATGTCATTGAACTTTTGATGACAGACAATCCTAATTATAAAACAGTTGAGGGCGTCGGGCCGAGAATGACATTGAAACAAGCCGAGGCAATTTACGGCCAAGCTACTTTATCTTATAACGTGGACAATGAATCGAGAGAAGGAGTTGTCTTTGCCAAACAACCGACTCGAAAAATCATGTTTGTTCCCAAGGCTGATGGAAAGCAATTTGCCGGGGTTTACGGTGCTGGCAAAGGTGGATTTTATCAGACTAACAAATATCAGCCGAATGCTGCGATCGAGTCAGTGATGGTGCGGAAGTAGCCTTCGCATCATTCCCAGAAACCGGGTTTCTGGCGAGATATCTCGCCACCCAACCTCGCATTATCCAAGAAACCCGGTTTCTTACCCCTTGCATCATTCCCAGAAACCGGGTTTCTTGCTCGTTACCAGGCTCTTCCTGGTAACGCAGATAGGCGAGGAAGAGCCTCCTTTACCCTCGCCGCTTCTGGGATAGAAAGGAGTGTGGCAGGTGTTTAAGTTATTAAATTTTCGTTCCTTAGTAGCGGTTTCAACCGCCTATCTATCTAGTAAAAACACACCCTCAACTATAGCAATCCTTGCAGGAGTTATGGGATAGGCTTATTGCCCGATGGTAACTAAAAAAGGATTGCTGTATGCTGAAAAACCCATCACTTTTGCTTCATCACCACCAAAGTAATATCATCAAAAACCCTCTGAACACCTATATACCGCCGCACATCATCAATCACAGCCTCCCGAATTTCTTGGGCAGAACGCTGACGATTTTCCACCACCACTTGCCACAGCCTCTCTAACCCATACTGCTTTTTATCAATATCAAAAGCTTCGGGAATTCCATCAGTATAAAGCACCACCACATCCCCTGGATTTAACTGCACTTCTGCTTGAGTAACAAACTCGCCAATCTCTTCTACTAACCCAATAGGAAAGCCTAAATCCATCGTGTCTATACACTCCAGTGTCCCATCAGCCCGCACCACAATCATTTCCTCATGTTGTCCGCTTAACTTGAGGACGCCTCCGGCATAGTCTAAGATGGCTAGAGACATATTTTTCTGGGAGTCCATGCGTTGCAGGTTGTCATAAAGAGTCTGGTTGATGACATCCAAAAACTTCACTGGATCTGTTTCGTTCATTTTCTGAAGCGTCCTGACAGCCGTTTGTGCCATAATCATCAACACGCCGCTTTCTAAACCGTGTCCGGTAACATCACCAATGCTAATCTTGACTTGACCATCCTGTTGCAATACGTCGTAGTAATCGCCGCCAACTTCGTCTGCTGGTTCCATGTATCCGGCAATGTCTAACCCTGCTATTAGGTCTAGTTCCGATTGTTTGGGCAACACCATTTGTTGCAGTTTCTTGACTACATCTAGTTCAGCACTCAAGCGAATATTTTCAGTTCGGAGTTGGCGCAGATTTAGATGAGTTTTGAGCCGGGCGAGAAGTTCATCTTTGGCTATTGGTTTGCTAAGATAATCATTAGCACCAACGTTTAACCCTTTTACGAGGTCGTTGACTTGATTTTTGGCAGTTAATAGTAAGATTGGCAGGTCAATAGCAGGGAAGCGATCGCGCAATTTTTCCGTCACCTCATAGCCAGTCATGCGCGGCATCATCACATCGAGGAGGATGATATCTGGTTTGAAACCTTTCTCAATTATTTCTAAAGCTTCTTGCCCATTTGTTGCTTGGGTAATGGCATAGTTTTGCAAAGATAAGTGGTTAGCAAGTACCTGAAGATTGATTGTATCATCATCGACTATGAGAATTTTAAATGTAACGTTGTTATATTTATCGTTATATATATTAAATTGTGGGGATAAATTTTGTGGTAAAATATCATGATTATTTCTCAAGTTTGTCTTCAATGCTGGTGCTTGATTATTCAGATTTACTACTTCGGGTAGCATTTGAGTTTGTGGCACGATTGACCCATCGCCTTCGTACACTGGCAAGGTAAAAGTAAACTGTGAACCAACTCCAAATGTCGAGGCAACTGCGATCTGACCGCCGTGCAACTCCACCAACTTTTTAGTAATTGCTAAACCTAAGCCAGTACCGCCGTATTGACGGGCTGTAGAACCATCCGCTTGTTCAAAAGATTCAAAAATTCTGTCGAATTTATCTTCACTGATACCAATGCCTGTATCGGAGACAGTAATTGCTAAACTCTTCCCATCCGCCCCTTGGTAAGAGGGGACAAGGGAGGGTATCACTCGCGCTGAGATTTCTATGGTGCCGCGATCTGTGAATTTAATCGCATTGCCGACTAAGTTTTGCAGAATTTGTTGGACGCGATTTTCATCGGCATAGGCAAGAGGGAGTGAGGGATCGATGGCGTTGATTAGCAGCAAATCTTTTTGACTAATGAGACTGTGGCTGATGGTTAAAACTAGCTCGGCAATCTCTCGCATTCCAACTGGCTGGAGTTGCAGTTCAAGATTGGTGCTTTTGAGTTTAGAGAAGTCGAGAATATCGTTGACGAGGTTAGATAATCGCCGCCCGCTAGAAGCAATCATTGATAAATTAGAAATGGTGGCAGAGGGAAGTTGTCCTGTCACACCGTCGATCAGAGATTCAGAAATGCCAATGATGCCGTTGAGGGGAGTACGAAGTTCGTGGGATGTATTGGCTAAAAATTCGTCTTTGAGTTGGTCGAGACGCTGCAAATCAGCATTTAAAGCTTTCATCTCCTCATTATTTTCTTCCAACTGCTTCCACTTAGCAATTAAAGAGTTTTTTAATTTTACAAACGCCTCCCGCAACTCCAAAATCTCTTGGGTATTTGTGCTGATGCTTTCTGGATGTATCTGCTCTAATTTAGCCATCAGAGAACCGGATTCATCAGAAGAAAAGACTTGGGAGACTTCCTGAGTTAAACGGATTAATGGTTTGACAATCAGACGTGCTAGTACCAAAATGATTATAGTAGAACAAATCAAAAGCACGACAGTAGTCAAGCCTAATCTATAATTCAATTTTTGAACGGTAGAAGTTAAGGCATTTCGGGTTACTTCCACGGAAGAAAGAAGACTGGCTTCTGGGACAACAACTCCTAAACTCCATTCCGTAGAAGATATGGGGTGAAAGGAAATTATGTATGGTTCTCCTTTTAACCGGAGTCGGTCTACTTGATTTTTCCCCTCAACCATTTTCTGGCCGATTTCCCTGATTTTGGGTTCCGATGAGTTCAATAAACTATAATCAAGGAGTTGGTTGGGTTTAACTTTGTCTGATTTCGGGTGAATGCCAATTAGTGACAGGCGATCCAAGGGAAATGCGATAATATTGCCAGTGCGATCGATCAGAAAAGAAAATGCACCCTTCAGCGTACTCGATCGATCGCTTTCCTCCTTGGGATTTTGCAGATCGATCGCCAAGATTTCTTTCACCAGGATTTCTTTCACGATGTTGTCCAAGGTGACATCAATGCCGGCTACTCCTAAAAACTGTCCAGTTCGACTGTAAATCGGAGTGGTTACAGATGTCATTAACCCTTGTCCTCCTGGGTCTTGATAGACTTTAGTCCACAATGTCTTGCGGTCAGGATTATTTGTGGGTGTAGCGAGCGTGTAAAAAATGCCGTTTTTGAGGGTATCTTGTTTCTTAGGTGGTAAAAAGTTAATCAGAGGAGCATTGGGATAATAGCGGGTGATAGTAGACTCCATTAACACCCATGAAGCAACTGCTGAAGGATTACTTTTTTGAGTTTTTTCTAATAAAGGATCGATATGAGAAAGAGCATTAATCTGTGCAGTTATTTCTGGAAAAATGGTAGAGCTGTTCCAATAAATGACCGACACTCGTTCAGTAGAAGAATTAGTAAATATTTGTTTTTGAGAATTTAATATAAATTTTTCTTGTGGGTTTAAGTTTTTTTGACCGTAAATAGTGATGTTTTCTAAATAGGATTCAGCCTGATACGCGGTTAAACTTGTCAGGCGAGCAAACTGCTGAAATACTTCTCCATATCGCTCGGCTTGTTCCTGAGTAATTTTCGGCAAAAAATAAGATGATTGTTCTCGAATACTGGTCTCATTCTTGGAGGCAGACAATTCTCCAAACTCTTTGACCAAATGAATTGATACATTTGTTTGGATAATAATTGAGGTAGTGAGACCAATCGAAAAAACGCTCGCTAGTTTAAGTCCAATTCCTGAACGTTTCCATTTTTTTAAAAACATTGAGATTTATCTTTATTTTTGTGCGATCGCTAACAAGGTGCTAATATCATAGCAAATAATTGAACAGCAACCTGGGTTGAGTTGCGATCGCCATTCGCTCGCGACGCAAGAGTTTATATTTTTTTCGCATACAACCACCTGATTTATCAAAGGATTAGCTACGAAGATTATGAGTGCAACAAACGAGAATCAAGACCGGGATTCTGAGAAGATCGCACCCTTGGATTCAGAAAACAACATCGGCGAGCAAAGTCTCACTGCGGCGTCAGATCGTGCTAATGGGGAGCTAAGAGTGTCGCCACCAGTCCAAGACCCATGTCAAAGATACGATCGCGATGCTAAGGTACCCGGAATCACTTGCCACAACTTCAAGTTATCTCGATATGGCCTGACTCCCGAACAGCGTCAGATAGCCCTAGATCAATTGTATGAGTACGAGTCTAGGCAACAAAAATACTTTCTTGGCTACCAAACAAACCAAAAACTTGATTTCGCAGAGGACCTGAAACAGTACCTCAATTTCCACCTCAATAACGTTGGCGACCCTTTCACGAGCGGTAATCTCACCCTCAACACCAAATTTATGGAACGGGCCGTACTAGATTACTATGCCTCGCTGTGGAACGCTCGTTGGCCTCACGATTCTAAAGACCCAGAGTCTTACTGGGGCTATGTCCTGACGATGGGTTCTACAGAAGGCAACTTGTATGGAATGTGGAACGGACGCGATTATTTGGCTGGCAAGTTTTTGCTAGATGACTCTGATGCCGAAGCAGAAGCCAAGAAAGCTAGCGAGGATGGTCGTCCGCGATCGGTGCCGCGCCGCCTGATCTATCAGCAAGCTCGCGCAACACAGGAAAATCCCAACGCATATACCCCCGTCGCTTTCTTTTCGGAAGATACGCACTACTCGCTTACTAAAGCCACGCGGACGCTGGAAATCAAGACATTTTACGAACTCGGCACTGAGCTTTATCCGAAGGATTGCCCGATCCCGCAGCCTGATGGTAAGTGGCTAAAAGAAGTCCCTTCGTTGAACGGCAACGAAGGTCCAGGTTCGATCGACATTGAGGCTTTGGCCGTGCTTGTCGAGTTTTTTGCTTCCAAGGGATATCCCATCCTCGTGTGTTTCAACTACGGCACGACGTTCAAAGGTGCTTACGATGATGTAGAAGAGGCGGGTAAAGCGCTGATGCCAATTTTTGAGAAATACGGACTCTGCCAGCGCAAGGTATACTACGATCTTCCCGCTCACCCAGACAAGTATGACATCCGCGACGGTTTCTGGTTTCATGTGGATGGAGCTCTCGGTGCTGCGTACATGCCGTTTATTGAGATGGCGTACAACAACAAGCTAATCGATCGGCGCGGGCCGAACTTCGACTTCCGTCTACCGTTCGTAAACTCGATTTCCATGAGCGGACACAAGTGGATCGGTGCACCGTGGCCGTGTGGCATCTACATAACCAAGACTAAGTTCCAGTTGCGCCCGCCTGACGATCCGGAGTACCTGGGTTCTCCAGATACTACATTTGCGGGTTCTCGCAACGGCTTCTCAGCCATGATTTTCTGGGACTACTTGGCTAAGCATTCCTACGAGGCGCAGATTGAAAAGGCGCTCTACACGGAAGAACTCGCACGATATGCTGTCGATCGGCTCCTTCAACTTCAAGAGCAGTTGCAGCAGGATCTGTGGATCGGGTACACGCCGCTGTCACTGACTATTCGATTCAAACAGCCCAATGATGAGATTGTCTTCAAGTATTCTCTGTCCTGCGAGGAGTTGTATGTTAAAGGAGAAAAACGCAAATATTGCCACATCTACATGATGGCTCATGTCACGCCAGAGCTGATTGACAAGTTGATTGCCGATCTCGATCGGCCTGGTGCCTTTCCCAAGCAGAATTTCGGAATCCCGAAACCGCAGGCGCAGTTATTTCTTACCGAGAACGCGATGAAGAAACTGATTCACGTTCCTCATAACGGGCGCGGTTTTAAGTAACCGACAGGGACAACTAAAAGTATAGTCTTTCTTACCAATATGAGGCAAGTTGGTGAATTTCCGCTAGAATAGCTTTTTGCTTTTCTGTCATTTCTGCTTGTCTCATTCTTGAAATTATGGGCGTTTACCTGCGTTCATTTGCATCGATCTGCGGTTTCCCAATCTTCAATCCATTCAAAGCGATCGCCCTTACTAAAAAAAGTGCTATCGCCCGCTATAACTAACAGAAACTGCTAGAAAGATGGCAGTCTATAACGCGCTGGTGGCGGAATTAGAAGGACGATCTGCCAATGCGGATAAACGGTGACTTTCCCCACTTAAATCGAACACAACCTCAAACTTTACGTGAGGTATTGTTTGTCGCAAAAACTGAAAATGCCCCTCTGCGTCGGAACGATTGCGGAACCGGGCAACAATAATCCATTGCTGAGTCGGTAACAAACGGGCGATCGCCCAACAACGCAAGCGGTCTTTGTATGTCAACATAGAAATCGTCTCCATTGATATTTTTGGAGCCAGAGCCAGCCCGGAACCTTCCACAGTAAGGGGCTGGCTTTTGACTGTTTATAGGTTGCAGCATAACATACTATACCGTATATTAAAATACTTTGACGTAATATGACGTAAGAGTCTCTCTTAACTCAAAACAGCGTAAGATGGACTGTGTTGATATGTTTTGCAGTGCAACGAATGGCTTCACGGGGAAGAGTTACCGCATATCTGCCAGAGGAAATTCAAAAAGCTCTGGAAGAATGGGCAGAAGAGGACAGCAGATCCGTTAGCAGTTTGGCAACGTACCTGCTGACTAAATCTGTTCGAGAGCGTCAAGAGTTGAAAAAGGATGAATCTAGAAGCGATCGCCCGAGTTGAATTTGCGCGAGATTGAAAGGTTTGGAGTGTAAAATTTAAGACAATTGAAGTAAAACCATGCCTGCCAATGCCTTCACGTATGCGAGTCACCGTTACACTGCCAGAAGACTTTCATCAAGCCTTGTCTGAATGGGCCGAAGAGGAAGATCGAACCATTGCAAATTTGCTCTCCCATGTGGCAGCTAAAGCAGTCAGAGAGCGCCAAGAGCAAAAAAAGGAAGAATCTGGGAGCGATCGCCCGAGTTGAATTTGCGCTCAATTGAGGGTGTGCGAGTTTGTTTTTGCTTGGAATGAAAAGCGATCGCACTTATCGACAAAAGTGCGATCGTCAATTTATGACTTAATGCGAGCTATTTTTATCGGTCTCAACACAAGACAGCGTAAGATAGACTGTGTTGTGACGTTTTACAGTGCAATAAATGGCTTTACGGGGGCGAGTTACCGCCTATCTGCCAGAGGAGGTTCAGAAAGCTTTGGAGGAATGGGCAGAAGCAGAAAGCAGATCGATCGGCAGTTTGGCAACGTATAATCGCTCAAAATTGTTATAAAATTGATTCAGTTATCTTTAACAACCGAGGAGACAACACGGCCAGAAGACTACACAGAAGCAGAACTTTTCAGCAATCCTGAAGGCATTGCCAGATCGCGAGCGAGATCCTTACAGCAAGCTCTATCACCACCCGCGCAATCTAGAGTAACAATGGGTGCTGGGGTTGTTGAAATCGCCCAAGAAAACCGCAGAGTAGTGATAGGAACCAGCGAACCCAATGGTTACTTGCGCCCTGGAGTAAAGTCGGCACTCTTACTCGGAGAAACCGTTATTCCCGGTTTTGGCCATGCGGAAGCAGACATAGTTGCTTGGGCCGTTAAAAATGATTGTAAAGTAATTGCAGTAGCAGCGGGGCGTCCGATCTGTGAAAACTGCGTCCAAACGATAGAAGGGGCTGGTGGCTTAGTCGCAAGTCCCAAAAAATCTAGTCCAAGGAGTTAATTACACAATGACAGAAAATCGCTTAGAATTTATTGATGCTGAACAATCGGAACTGCTGAAACAAGCAACTATTTCCGAACTGCGAAATGCAGCTAAAGTTGCTTGTGAATTCGCACTTGAACGCACTAGCTTCAGTCACCCAATTATTGAGGAAGCATTAGAAGCGCTAGAAAAAAGTCAATGTGGAGATGTTTCACTTCAAAACAAACTTCAATCATTGGTCGATCGACTCGATGAGATTCAGTGGGACTTGCAAGAAAAAATGGGAGAAGGCAGTAGAGAATTATCAGATTATTTAGCTGCATTTCACACAGCGCGCGCCATTAATTCGCTCTATTTTGCCCTCAATGCAGATCCTTTTGTAGCAGCATCGGAAGCTATTTATGAAGCTCATGCAGCTACAGATGAGTTAGTTACTTTGAAACAAAAGATTTTACAAGTTTTTCAAGCACCTACCGTGATTTAGATAAAAAAAGTGCGCCCAAAAAACTGCATAAATTCCCAGAAACCGGGTTTCTTCCGAGATATCTCGCCACTCAATCAAGATTATCCTAGAAACCCGGTTTCTTACCCTTCGCAGCAATTCCTATTATTTAGCAGTCACCAACTGGGCCGGCAGGCGCTTAAACGCCAACCTTTCATTCTCGATATCCACAAAAATGGTATCGCCATCGGCAAAATCTCCCCGCAAAATACCCTTAGCCATTTGCGTTTCCAACTCGCGCTGGATTCCCCGCTTCAATGGGCGCGCACCGTAAACCGGATCGTAACCAATTTCTGCTAAGAAGTCGATCGCAGATTCCGACAATTTCAGAGACATTTTGCGATCGGCCAACCGTTTTTCTAAGCGCTTGACTTGCAACAGCACGATTTGGCGCAATTCCGGCTTACTCAAACCGTGGAAGATAATCATCTCATCAATCCGGTTCAAGAATTCCGGGCGGAAAGTTCCCCGCATCGCATCCATCACCCGACTGCGCATCTGTTCGTTATCTCCCGCCACATCTAAAATGTATTGAGAGCCGACATTCGATGTCATAATAATCACAGAATTCTTAAAGTCAACCGTGTGACCTTGAGCGTCCGTAACGCGGCCGTCATCTAGAATTTGCAGCATGATGTTGAAGACATCCGGGTGCGCTTTCTCGATTTCATCGAATAGAATTACCGAATACGGACGGCGGCGCACAGCCTCAGTTAATTGTCCGCCTTCGTCGTAGCCGACGTATCCCGGAGGCGCACCAATTAAGCGCGAAACGGCGTGTTTTTCCATGTATTCCGACATATCAATGCGGACGATCGCTTCTTCCGTGTCGAACAGATAAGCCGCTAATGCTTTGGCTAATTCAGTTTTACCAACACCCGTGGGGCCGAGGAAAATAAAACTCGCAACCGGACGGTTCGGATCGGCCAATCCGGCGCGCGATCGCTGAATGGCATCTGCAACCGCCGTCACCGCTTCATCCTGTCCAATTACCCGCTTGTGCAGTTCGTCTTCCAAGTACAGCAGTTTCTGCATTTCCGATTCAACTAACTTGCTGATCGGAATTCCCGTCCACTTAGAAATAATCTCGGCAATGTCAGATTCCGTCACTTCTTCCCGCAGCAAAGTTTGACCGGTGGTTTGAGTTGCTGAAAGTTGAGCTTCTGCTTCTTGCAGTTGTTTTTGCAATTGAGTTAAAGTGCCGTATTTCAACTCAGCAGCGCGGTTGAGGTCATATTTTAATTCAGCTTGTTGAATTTCAATATTCACCTTATCAATCTGTTCTTTAATTTTTTGAATGCTGCCGATGACACCTTTTTCCGATTGCCATTGGGCATTCAAACTGCTTTGCTGTTCCTTGAGGTTTGCTAAGTCTTTTTCCAGTCTTTCCAAGCGTTCGATCGAAGCAGAGTTACTTTCTTTTTGCAGCGACAGTCTTTCCATTTCTAGCTGCAAAATCCGGCGGTCGATTTCGTCTAGTTCTTCCGGCTTGGAGGTAATCTCCATTTTGAGTTTAGCGGCTGCTTCGTCCACTAAGTCGATCGCTTTGTCGGGAAGGAAGCGATCGCTAATATATCGAGTAGACAAAGTAGCCGCCGCCACTAGGGCGCTGTCGGAAATTTTCACACCGTGGTGAACTTCGTACCGTTCTTTCAAACCCCGCAAAATCGAGACAGTATCTTCTACTGTCGGCTGGTCAACATAAACTTGTTGGAAACGGCGTTCTAAAGCCGCATCTTTTTCGAGATATTTGCGGTATTCGTCGAGAGTTGTAGCGCCGATGCAGCGCAGTTCTCCCCTCGCTAACATGGGTTTGAGCAAGTTGCCGGCATCCATCGAGCCTTGAGTTGCGCCGGCACCGACAACGGTGTGAATTTCATCTATAAATAGGATGACTTTGCCGTTGCTGTCCATAACTTCTTTGAGCACGGCTTTCAAGCGTTCTTCAAATTCTCCCCGGAATTTTGCACCGGCAATTAACGCGCCCATATCTAAGCTAATTAATTGTCTGTCTTTGAGAGATTGCGGCACATCTCCGGTGATAATTCGCTGGGCGAGTCCTTCGGCGATCGCAGTTTTGCCGACTCCAGGTTCCCCAATCAGTACGGGGTTGTTCTTGGTGCGGCGGCTCAAAATTTGAATTGTGCGGCGAATTTCGTCATCCCGTCCGATTACTGGATCGAGTTTGCCTTGACGCGCGGCTTCTGTCAAATCTCGGCCGTATTTTTCCAGCGCTTCGTATTTGCCTTCTGGATTTTGATCTGTCACTTTGTTGTTCCCCCGGACTTGGGCGATGATGTCTTTGAGCTTGGCTTCATCTAGTCTAAATTCTTGCAGTAGATTTTTGCCGAAGCGATCGTCCTTAACGTAACCTAGGATCAAATGCTCGATCGAGATAAATTCATCACCGTAGTCTTTGCGATAAGCTTCAGCCCTGTCTAGCAGGGTATCCAGGGAACGACCGAGATAAACGTTGCCACCGCTTCCAGAGATTTTGGGCTGGCGGCTGATAAACTCATCAGTGCGATCGCGCAATTTTGCCGCAGAAACTCCAGCTTTGTTAAACAAGCTGCTAGCGAGTCCCGATTCTTGTTCCAGCAACGCTTTCATCAAATGTTCGCTTTCTAGCTGCTGCTGCTGAGCTGCTTTGACAACTTCTGGAGTGCGCGCCAGGGCTTCCCAGGCTTTTTCTGTAAATTGGTTCGGATTATTCGGTTGCATAAATTTTAATTCCCTGAATTGAAAAAGATGACTGCTGTCAAGTCAATTGCTTAATTGCTCGTACAATTGTCATTGTAGGCAGTTGCTGACGGGGGGCGGATCGGTGTTCCCGTATGTGGAGATAGGTATTTCCGCCCTGTGTTTCAGCTTCAGGTTCAATTTCGGGCGATCTGCCATAAAGTCGAGCAATGATTAATGATTCAGAATAGAAGTAATATCATCTTCGGTAAATTAACCACAATATTTGTAGGGGCCCGTGAGCCAACAATCTTTCATTCTCACCCACAATCTACATAAACCCGCCCTGACTTAGCGACTAATTAGATAAACCTTCATAAAACTGCATTTATCAAGAGCGTTGGGGAGGTTTTTTTTGCACTGAACCTGGAAAAAATGCCTCCTAAACCTGTGTTTCCTGCAACTGAGGGGCAATTTGAATCTGCGGCATCGGTTCGAGGGGAGTATTTACGGGTGCGAACCTGCAATAGCACACGACAATTGTCTCAAAGTCACCGCTAGGTAAATCTTCCGAGTAAGTTTGAACTCGGACGACTTCCCAGTCTCCTACTCGGCTGTGCGTGCTCGCAGCGGGAAATTTTGAATCTGCAAACTTTTCTATCCGGTGAAATTCTCGAAATCTGTACCCCGGTTGAGGAATTGGTCGGTCAGAAGAGTCGAAGTGTTCGGCAAGAATGTCGGTAAGCATTCCCGTATGCGCTAGCAGTCTGTTTTCTGCACCTTCTTCTTCAGTCAAATCAGCTCTAAAAACGATGTATAGCAGTTGACAGTTGACAGTTGACAGTTGACAGTTACAGTTACAGGGTACGGGAATCAAATTGTTTATGCTATAGGGTTCTGGGCTCGATTCATCAGGTTATTGATGTCCGCGCCCGATGTGGCGGTTTCTGTACTTGCTCATTTTTCCAGTGTATAACAACTAATGACTGCTGATTAATTTGCTAAGGTGCGTCGCGGGCGAGATTGTTGATTTTTTTAGGGATTGTTGATGTATCCGCACCCTACAGCTAATGACTACTGTCAACTATCAACTGTCAACTGTCAACTGTCAACTGTCAACTATCAACTGCCAACTGTCAACTGTCAACTGTCAACTGTTTTCAAGCCTGCATCACCACCCGTTCCGGGAGACTGACAATAAAAGTTGAGCCTTTACCGTTCTCGCTTTCAACGCTAATTTCGCCGCCGAGAATTTGACACAAACGCTGGCTAATTGTCAATCCCAAACCCGTACCGCCGTACTTCTTAGTAGTCGAAGCATCAGCTTGAGTAAAAGGTTTAAATATCTGCTCTAATTGCTCGTCTGTCATCCCAATCCCAGTATCGCTGACTCGAAAAATTAAAAATTGAGAGATGTAGTTTGAACCAGAGTTAACATCATTATTTTTATTTCTTTTCTTAGGTTTTGGCTTTTCATTTTTCACTTTTTCGATTTCGATAGTAATGACGCCTTTTTCGGTAAATTTGGCAGCATTGCTGAGCAAATTGAGGAGAATTTGCCGGACTTTCGGTTGGTCGGCGTACATCATGCCAAGTTCGCCTTTTACTTGCAGTGCTAAAGCATTGCCTTTTTTCTCTACTAGCGGTTGAGCCGTAGTCATCACTTCTTCAATCATCGTCGCCACATCGAAGTGTTCCAAATAAAGCGTGACGTGGCCTGCTTCTATTTTGGAAATGTCGAGGATGTCGCTGATCATGTCGAGCAAATGTTTGCCGGCGGTTTGAATTTTTTCTAAGTCGGGAAGAAAGTCTTCGGAACCGGAATCTTGAGCATCTTCTTGCAGCATTTCGCTGTAGTTGATGATGGCGTTGAGGGGGGTGCGGAGTTCGTGGCTCATGTTGGCTAGAAATGCACTTTTCGAGCGGTTGGCAGCTTCGGCTGCTACTTTTGCTTCGTGCAAGTCTTCTGTGTATTCCGCTACTCTTTGGATCAGTTCGTTGATCGAAATTGCTAGCAGTCCCACTTCGTCGGAGCTGGTAACGGGTACTTGCAGGTCAAAGTTCGATTCTTCTGTCACTCGCTGAGCGATGAGGGTGGTGGCTTCTAACGGTCGGGCGATCGCCCCGCTGGTGTATGCTGCAAGTAGGGCTGCGATCGCGGCCGACACGAACAGAGAAGCAACCAGAATTAGAGTTCCGAGTTGTTCTGCTTTCTCGTAGGTTCTAAATGCCTCGTCTGCTTTGTCCCGAAAGCTGCTCGCTAATTTGGCTGAATCCTGCGAAAACTGTTCGAGTTCAAAAGCGTTGCTCCCCGTGGCAAAATTATTCAAGTTCTGCTGGAATACCTGCCGCTGCTGCGGATTCAAACCAGATAACTTCGCATTCCCCAGCAGTTTCTGGACTTGTTGGAAGTAAGCTTCTACTGTTTTGCTGTTGGCTTTGGCGAACTCTTGAATCTGTTGGTAATCTTTGGCTGCAGCGGAATTTGAAGTCGGCGGCTGGCTTTGCAGTTGTTCTAGCTGTCCGCTCATCTGAGCAACGCGAGTCAGAAAGTCCGATCGTTCCCGATCGAAAATTTGCGGTTTTGCCGTCAGATTCAGCAGCAATAGCTGGTGAATTCTGACTTCCTGGGCGGTATTATTGAGGTTTGTCAGGATTTCGGCTTTATCTCGGTCGATCGCCAGTTTTTCTCTAACTTGCTGTTTGTGATAGGATTCTACTCCCCGTCCCGCCACAGCACCCAAAATCGCAATACCAATGACCAAGGCGTATCCGCAGCCGATTTTCTGCCTGATACCCAAGCGGCCCAACAGACTTTTCAAACCTATTTGAGGATCGTTCTGGAGTTGATTGTTCGAGGCTAAGGTTGAAGACATGGGCAATATACTCGTCACCCGGAGAGGCATTGTCTATATTCTAATTGATACCTGCCTGACGGTAAATAAAGTTCTGGCGTACTGTACGATTTCGGCAGTTAGGGGGTCTTTGCAGGGTTCCACATCTCGATATCCTTGACAGTTTGAGGGAGTTATGGTTAACAAATTATAGCAGATGTTGAAGGAAGAAGGAAGAAGGAAGAAGGAAGAAGGAAGAAGGAAGAAGGAAGAAGGAAGAAGGAAGAAGGCATGAAAGACTTCGCGAGGGGGTGAAAACAAGCAAGAAGCAAGAAGCAAGAAGGAAGAAGGAAGAAGCATAAAGGAAGAAGGAAAAAGGCAAAAGCAGTAAAACCCCGGCTTTCAGCAATTAAGAACATATAAGTGGCGAGTTATAGCAATCGCCACAGCGGTGAGGACATAAATAACCTCATGAATAGAGCCGAGAACCCATAGCATAAACGGTTTGATTTCCGTACTGTGCAACTGTCAAGCGGTCCACTATATAAGTTGCGAGTTATGAGTGAGATTTGTGATTCAAGGCTCAACTCTACTCGCAACTCACAACTTATTACTATTCCTCTACTGGCAAAGTCGAAATTGTGCTATCTCAGCAGGAAGTTTTGAAGCATTAGGTACGCTAGCAGAGGCAGGAACGAAGATTCCCATACCGAAACTGCAACCCTCTGCCTTCGTGCATTGCCCAGGCTTGGCAGTGATTTGATATTCGCCTTGGGATGGGGGAGTAAAAGAGATGGACACCAGTTCGCCCGTCTTTTGACTCGCACCGATTTCCTGGCCGCTGGCATCCTTGAGAGTTAGGTTTAAATCCTGGCAATTTCCGTCGCAAGTGGCAACAAAAGTATACTCAGTATCTGGATGCAGCGTGGCTCTAAAAGGAGATGAAACTTGCTTGCGAACAGTGCCTATCAATGGCCAAAACACCAATTTTTGGCCTTTGCTTGAACGCTGTTCAAATTCACTTTTTAAGCGACAAGTAACAGTTTTTTGCTCGTCGGTCAGTTCTTGAGCGATCGCAGTTCCTACGATTGCAGTACCGAGCAGCAGTGCCATCCCGGAAATAACCAGATGTTTGAAATTCATTGATGTCCCTTAAAGTTAATTTTGGGTGATTGCAATAGACCGCTTTTCGCGGCAGTCTATTGATTTATCTGGAGCCTATCACATCTCAAGGCAGAACGCAGAAGGCCGAAGGCAGAATTCAAGAAAAATTTAAAATTATTTAATTTTAATTGCTGGCTACTTCCACAAAAATATCCTTCTCACTAATGACACCTGTTTAAAAAAGAATGCAACTGTCGGCCCGCGAGCCCAACCCCGATCTTCATCAGTCATTGCCCATCTCAAATCTTAAATCTCAAATCTCAAATGGTATGACTTTTGACTACTCGTTAGCGGCGAAATTCCCAAGCAGGAACAAACTTAGAATCTCCCCAAACGCCGCGGCGATTTTTCTTAGCTTCGGCTTCCGCTTGTTCCAGAACACTTGCACTCGGACAGTTTTTCAAGTAAGGACGGTAAACCATTGCCAATCCTTCGCGGGTCAAAACTTCTTGAGCAAATGTGCCATTTGGCAAGCGAACTTCGCTAACTTTGCGGCCGTAGCGGTCAGTATCGGTGACGGTCAAAACAACGCGATCCCCCCCTTTTTTGACGAGCTGCTGCATTCTTTGCTGGGCTAGATTCCCCCACTTGAACTGATTTTTATCGGCTGCTTTTTTGCTGTTCTTTTCGGCGTTGGTGTGGGCAATTTCCGGTGCATCTATGCAGGCAAAACGCACTTTGATATCTTGGCCGGCGGCATCGCTGGCGACAAGTGTATCGCCGTCGCTGACTCGCTTTACAGCATAATTGTTGGGCGGTAGCTTTTGCGGACAGCCGCACAGTAGGAACAGCAGAACAACTGCACTCAAGCTGGTGATTGTAGGGGAAAGGGCGATTTTATTTTGGTTCATATTTCTATGTTTTTATTTGGTTTCCATCCAATTTTGCCCCGCGTGGATGTCAACTATCAGCGGTACGCTAAGCGGCAGAGCATTTTCCATCGCCGTTCTAATTTTTGGCTGCAATTCTTCCCATTCATCGGGAGGTACTTCAAAGATTAATTCGTCGTGAACTTGCAGCAGCAGCCGCGCCTGATAGTTTTGCAAAATTTTGTCTACCTCAATCATGGCAAGTTTAATGATATCAGCACTGGAGCCTTGAATGGGAGCGTTGGCTGCGGCCCGCAAAGATTGGGCGTCATCTCTGCTGAGAGATTTAAGTCTATCGGAGTGAATGTCTTGGGGATTGCGGCCTTTTAAGTCGAGGATGCTTTCGCTCTCGAATTTTAAATAGCGGCGGCGGCCGAGTATTGTGGTGACGTATCCGAGGGCGATCGCCTCTTTTTTCACTTTGTCCAAATATTCAAAAACTTTCCGGTAGCGATCGTTAAATTTCGCAATAAACTCCTTGCCATCTTTGGAAGTTTTGCCCATCGATCGCCCAAACTTAATCGCCCCCATACCATAGATTACCCCAAAATTAATCGTTTTCCCAAACCGTCTTTCATCCGGCGTGACATCCTCTTTTTCAAACAGCAGTTGAGCCGTCACGGTATGCACGTCTCGGTTATTTTGGTAAGCTTCAATTAACACAGGTTCTTGACTCAAATGAGCTAAAATCCGCAATTCAATTTGAGAATAGTCAGCCGACACCATCAGCCAACCCGACTCCGGTAAAAAAGCCTTGCGAATTTGCCGCGAAAACTCGGTGCGGATGGGAATATTCTGCAAATTTGGATTGGAAGAAGAAAGCCTTCCCGTACCCGTTGCAGTTTGATTAAAATCTGTATGCACTCGCCCGGTATCCGCACGCACCAACTGCGGCAAAGCATCGACATAAGTTGATTTCAACTTGGATAATGTTCGGTGTTCTAAAAGATAATCTACAATCGGGTGGTCTCCTTGCAATTTATCCAAAACAGCGGCATCGGTAGAGTATCCTGTCTTGGTTTTGCGAGACTTTTTCTCAAACTGTTCGGGAATTTTTTCTAACAAGATTTCGCTTAGCTGTTTGGGCGAACCTAAATTAAACTTTTTCCCCGCAGCTTGATAAGCGTTTTTTTCGATTTCTGCCAAGCTCTTTTCTAGCTGCTGCGAAAGTGTATTTAGATAAGCTGAATCAATGCGAATTCCGCAATATTCCATTTCAGCTAAAACAGGTTCTAAAGGCTGTTCTACTTCCCGCAGCAACTTGTGCAAAGACTTGGCTGCAAAATTGGCTTCATCAGCTTTATCCAATTCGGCTTTAAGTTTGCCTACTAACCCAAATGTGGTGTGAACGTCCATGCCGCAGTAGTCAGCTACTTTGGGAATGCTGATGTCAGCAATTGTTTTGTTTTTCGGTACTAATTCGCTGTAAGTTTTGGCGACAATGTTTAAGTATTTCCTTGACAATTCGCTGAGACTGTGGCTAGTTTCTGGGTTGAGTACGTAACTGGCTAGCATGGTGTCAAACACGACTCCGGCGAGTTTGATTCCCTGACAGCGAAGTACCAGGCGATCGAATTTAGCATTTTGCAGCGCCTTCGGATAACTCTCGCTTTCCAAAATCGGACGCAAAGCATTTAAAACCGTGGCTTTGTCCAAATTTGTGCCCGTTTTGTGTCCGGTGGGAATGTAAGCTAAATCTTGTTCTCCCATTCCCCAACAGCAGCCAATTCCGACTAATTCGGCGTCTCGCGGTTCGATGGCGGTGGTTTCGGTATCCCACGCCACGGGCGAGGCTTTGTCAGTGTGGGTTTGCAGCAGTTGAATTAATTCGTTTAACTGTTCTATTGTTTGAATGATTCGCGGTTTAATTGGTAGTTGGTTTTCCTGTTGGGCGGCTTTGGTTTCTGCGGCACTAAAAAACCACAATTCATCTGTTTCTGCTGAACTTTCAGAACTTGCAGCGGAAAAATCACTTGAATTATCAGCGTTAGGCAATTCAGAGACTGTAACTTCTCCCTTTTTCCGAACATCCGTTAAATCCGTTACAGAATCCGCTGCCGAACCTTCCTTCTTAACATCCGTTAAATCCGTTGCCAAAATTCCTACTTCAGCGCCGCCGAAACGCTTTTGAATTTGTTTGACTTTGGTTAAAAATGTTTTAAATTCCAACTTTTCTAGCATCGGAATTAATGCTGCTTCGTCAAAACCTATCAACTGGCAATCTTCTAAGTTGATTTCTAGGGGAACTTCTTGAATAATTGTCGCCATCTTCTGAGAATGATAGGCGGCTTCTTTGCCTTCTTCGAGCTTTTTCTTAGTTGCTCCTTTAATCTCGTCAATGGCTGCATAGATGCCGTCGAGGGTATTGTAAGCTTCCAGCAATTGCAGGGCGGTTTTGTCGCCGATGCCTTTGACTCCGGGAATGTTGTCGGATTTGTCGCCGCAGAGGGCTTTGTAATCTATTACTTGTTCGGGCAAAATGCCGAGTTTGGCTTTGACTTCTTCTGGGCCGTATTCTTGGGATTTGCCTTTGCCCGATCGCCTGAGTTCATCGGTACTCAAATATAGTACGCTGATGCGTTTCTCGGTTTCTACTAATTGAAACAAATCTCGATCGCCCGTGAGGATTTTGACGCGATAACCCGCGGCGCTGGCTTTGTTCGCCAAAGTTCCCAAAACGTCGTCTGCCTCAAAACCGGGAGCAGTTATGGCAGGTAAATTCAAATAGGTGAGCAATTCTTGCAGGTTTTTGATATCCGGCTTAAAATCTTCGGGAGTTTCCGCGCGACCGGCTTTGTAAGTTTCGTCTGCTTCGTGGCGAAAAGTGGGCGCGGCCAGGTCAAAGGCGATCGCCATGTACTGGGGATCGTGGGCGGCCATGACTTCCAGCAGCGACTTGAGAAAGCCAAAACAGACGCTGGTGGGAATGCCTGTGGTAGTTCGCAAGCCTCCGTCCCGACTTTTGGCGAAGGCGAAGTAGGAACGAAAGGCCAGGGAGTGGCCGTCAACTAAGATGAAGGTGGGAGCTTGATTTTCCGACACTGACACAGATGGCGATCGCACGAAAGGATTTTCTCATTGTACCCAGTTGTCAGTCTGCATCGATCGACCATAAGGATGACGGCCAGAGTAGAGAACGGTTGACTTGCGATCGGCGATCGGCTTAATGTGCAGCTTGGCTGAGAATAGTAGAAAATATTGAGTACGATCGCACATTTACCAACACCTGCCGATCGAAGCTTATGGGTGACATTGACCGATGCTACGAAATCCTCGAAATTGAGCCGGGAGCTTCCCTAGAAGAAATTAAGCGCGCTTACAGGGATTTAGCATTTGTGTGGCATCCCGATCGGTTTGCTCACAACGATCGCCTGCAACAAAAAGCTGAACAAAGATTAACAGAAATTAATCTAGCTTACCAGCAGTTGGTGTTGTTTCTCAGTCAGCCTGAACCGAAGTCGATCGACCAACAGTTTCAGCAGCAGCAGCCGCCTCCGCCACCACCACCGGCCCAAAAGCCGCCGTCCAAGCCACTGAGAAGGCGTTCAGGAAAATCAACCGGTAGAGTTGGTTCCCAGCGCACTCAAACCAGCCCAAAAGCCGCCTCCAAAAAAAATCAAACTCAAAACAAGCCTAATAGCAAGAAACGATTTACAACTCAAAATCGCCAAGCGTCGCGGGGAAGAAAGCCATCCGGGCGAAGCGTGGCGAGGGAAGCGCGGCTATCTCAAAAATATCTAAAGCTTACCCCGATCGGGAAAAAAGAATTTCCGACTCAATACTCAAAACCGCGACTATCTCAAAAATATTCAAGCTTCCCTTGGGGGCCGCTGGCGCTCGCCGTGGCGAGTTACGCTTTGACTGGTTGGATTTTGACGGTATCCGCCGCCCCGCTGTGGATGTGGACTTTAATCTGCGGTGCGGATTGGCTGTGGGCTGCGATTTTGCTGGCGGAGGGCTCGGCAACGCCTAGAGTGTGGCTGGCGGCGCTGGTTTTGGCTGGGGCGGTGGGGGGGTCGATCGCCGGTTTTCAGGCCGGAGGAACGCGAACAGGGGCTGCTTGGGCGGCAGTTGGCGCTGGTTTGGGGGCGATCGCCAGTTCCGAGGCCGAGTCTCGGGCCGTGGCTGTAGTTTTGGCCGCGGCGGGAGTGCTGACAGTGGTGGGATTGATGGCTGGAACTGGTTCTGGGGATTGGGTGAAGGCGTTGGCGGGGGCGGTGTGTTGGGGGATAGTTGGCTTGACGTGCGGGCTGGCGGCGGAACTAGGCGTGAATTCTGGCGGCCCCGTCGGGCTCTCCGGTGCGATCGGGCTGGGGATGGGGGCGTGGGCGGGGGCTTTGGCTGGTGGGGGTTCGGGGGCTCTCGCGATCGCCTTGGCCATCGCCGGATCTAAGAGTGTTTACGGGGCTTGGGCGGCGATCGGGATTATTGCTGGAGTTGTGGCGCGGATGGTAGCTGGGGAAAGGTCGATCGGCACTGGCGGGCTTTACACGTTTATCCTGTTGGTGGCTACTTCCGGTTTCGGGCTGTGGCTGGGAAATTGGTTGGTCGATCGCATCTTTTGAATTAGTCCTTAGTCATCAGTCATTAGTCATCAGTCATTAGTCATTAGTCATTAGTCATTAGTTATTACCGTCAGTTTCCTGGTTGACGCATCGGGGGCTAGAAACCCGGTTTCTACGAGTTTTTTTGTTGAGTCACGAGAAATCTACAAAGAAACCGGGTTTCTGAGGAAGCAGCGGGCGATCGCCAAACACTGAAACCCTCGCTTTTATTGCTTCTTCCTTCTTTCTTCTTTCTTCTTTTTTCTTCCTTCTTCCTTTTTCCTTCTTCCTTCTTCCTTCAGCATAGCTTCCAGCACTTATCACTTTTCAGTAGCGATTCAAACTCAGCGCTTGGCAAAGCCTGACTGAAAAAATAGCCTTGAATTTCGTCGCACTCGTGTTCGCACAAAAAAGCCAGTTCCGGCTCATTTTCTACCCCCTCAGCAATCACAGTCATGTTCATGCAGTGTGCCATTTGAATAATCGCTACTGTAATGGCTGCATTTTGGCGATCGTCGGCAATATCGCGAATAAAACTCTTGTCAATTTTGATCGCATCAAACGGCAAGCGTTTCGGATAACTCAAAGAAGAATATCCCGTGCCAAAATCATCAATTGCTATCGTAATTCCCATATCTCTCCACACGGTAAAAGCTTTAGCCGCTGCCGTTTCATCTTGCAAAATCAGACTTTCTGTCAATTCTAATTCCAGACATTTAGGAGCGAGATTAGTCTCTCTCAATATCTGGCTGACTCTCTCCGTCAAATTTTTGCGCTCAAACTGGCGGGCTGATACGTTGACTGCTACCCGCAGCGGAGGCAAACCCTCTATTTGCCAAGCTTTAGTTTGCTTGCAAGCAGTCTCTAACACCCATTCGCCCAGCGGTGCAATCAAGCCCATTTCTTCAGCCATTGGAATAAATTCTGCCGGGGAAACTCTGCCCCTTTTTGGATGGTTCCAGCGCACCAAAGCTTCAGCACCAATAATTTTCCCTGTTTTAATTTCAATTTTCGGCTCATAGTAAACTTCAAACTCCGAGCGTTTTAAAGCATTGCGCAGGCAAGTTTCTTGAGTGAATTTGTTGATGGAATTACTCGCGGCTTTTGCAGTATAAAACTGATACTTGTTGCCACCTTGTTGCTGAGAATTGTACATAGCTGTATAAGCATTTTTCAGCAGTTCGTCTCCATCGCTGCCGTCGCCCGGAGATAAAGAAATGCCGATACTTGCCGTGACGTACAGTTCCGAGCCTTTGATAATCATAGCTTGGGCTACAATATCTAAAATGTTTTGAGCAATCTTGGCAGCATCCTGTTTTTCGGCAACTGGTTCGAGAACAATTCCAAATTCGGCCGCTTCCAAACGAGCCACAATATTAATGTTCTCCGTGCAGTTGCTCAGCCGCTCGGCAACGAAGCAAAGTACGGAGTCGCCGATATCGTGTCCCAAGGTACAGTTAATCCGGTTAATTCTATCTAAACTGAGAGTGACAACAGGAATCATTACTGGCAAAGCTTTTTGCTTGTCTAATACCTGATTTAGCTGCTCTCGCAACAGCCAACGATTTGGCAAGTTTGTCAAGCTATCGTACTGATGTCGGTGGAGAGCCAATTGAATAGTTGTGTGCAAGTTTTTGTCTTCAAAGGGTTTGACAATATAGCCGAATGGTTGGGTCGCATTGACGCGCCGCAAAGTGTTTTCGTCAGCATAAGCTGTCAGATAAACTACTGGGATTTGAAAGCGCGAGCGAATTTCTGCTGCTGCTGTAATGCCGTCGATTTCTCCTTGCAGGTTAACATCCATCAAAACTAAATCCGGCCGATATTCCGCGACAGATTCAATCGCTTCTTCTCCCGAATAGACAATACCTGTTATCCAATATCCTCGAGATATTAAACTGTCGGAAATGTCTTCCGCAATGATGCTTTCGTCTTCAACTATCAAAATTTTTGTCGGTGACATTAAATTATCTCCTAAGAGTGCAACTTGGGCTTGGAAAATGTTATTTTAAAAGTCGTGCCTGGAGTTTCTAATAGTTCTATTGTTCCCCGAATTTGCTTGACTAAAGACCCGACCAGCCGCAAACCCAATGTTCGGGCCTTTCGATAATCTAAGTTTTGAGGAAAACCAATTCCGCTGTCGCTCACGGCTAGCACGCAAACTCTGTTTTTATCTAAAGTGAAATCTATTTTAATTTTACCTTGAGTTTGTCTTGTAAAAGCATACTTGAGGGAGTTGGTAACCAGCTCGTTGATAATCAATCCGCAAGGAACTGCTGTATCAATATTCAGAGAACACGGCGCAATATTTGTTTGCAACTTGACGCCTTCTGTATCAATTTCATAAGCTTGAAATAAATTGTGGGCGAGATTTTGGATGTATTCAGCAAAGTCAATGTTTGACAAATCTTTGGATTGATACAATTGTTCGTGAACCAGGGCCATCGATCTGACTCGGTTTTGACTTTCTTTTAACATTTCACTAACGCGGCTGTCTTGGATGTAGCGGGACTGAAGTTTGAGCAAACTGGAAATAACTTGGAGGTTGTTTTTGACGCGGTGGTGAATTTCTTTGAGGAGGACTTCTTTTTCTGCGAGGGATGCTTTGATGCGATCTTCGTCGCGCTTGCGATCTGTAATGTCTCGCACTACTGCTTGAATTACTTGTCGCCCGTTAATTTCCATTGCATTTAACAGCACTTCTGCGGGAAATTCTGAACCGTCTAGCCGTTTGTGTACCCAGTCAAAGCGACAGCTACCTGTTTGCAGTGCTGCGGATATTCTCTGTGTTGCTAGACTGCGAGAGTCTTGTCCGCTAGGCTGCAATAGCGGGGAAAATTCGCTCGGTTTCTTGCCGTAAAACTGTTCTTTATTGCTGCAGCCAAAGATTGCTAAGGTGGCGAGGTTGCAGTCAAAAAATTCTTCTTCGTCGAGCAGCATTACTGCGTCGCTGGTGGCTTCGTAAAGGCTGCGGAATTTGAGTTCCGACTCTTGCAAAGAAGCGATTAATTGGGTTTTTTGAGCTTCGGCGCGCTTGCGGTCGGTAATGTCTATCCCTACGGAAACTGCTGCGGTTCCTTGATGATATTTCTGAGCTACTATCAAATAATTGCGGACGAAGCCGTTAATTTCTATATCTATTTCTTGCCAGGTTTGCCCAGATGAACTGTCAAAAAAGTTGCGGATTAGTTGTCCAAAAGTCGAGCCTTTGTCTAGAAAGTTGATTTCTTGACCGACAAAGCTTTCAGGAGACAGTTTGAACGAGGTTGCTAAGTGCTGGTTGACTCCAATATACCGCAAATCTGAACTTATCCAAGAAATCAGTCCGGGCACGGCATCCAAGACGGCGCGAAGTTGGTCTGTAGCTTCTTGGAGTGCTTCTTCCGATCGCTTGCGATCGCTAATATCTGTCGCCGTTCCGCACAAACCTAAAATAGCGCCGTTTTCAGCTTGGTTGACGATGCTGTTGAGGCGCAGGTGGACGGGAGTACCGTCTTTGCGGATGTGTACTGTTTCGTAAGGAGAATTAGGGGTTTGTGGCTGAATGCTGGTTCTCGCTAAAAGTTGCGCAAATATTTCTATTGGTCTGGTTTTTTGTTCGGGAAGTAAAAAATCGGTGAAGCGGCGGCCGATCATTTCTGGCGGTTCGTAACCGTAGATGCGTTTGGCGGCGGAATTGACAAAAGTCAAGATGCCTTGAATATCGATCGACCAAATCAACTCTTGCGACGTTTCTACGAGGTTGCGGTACTTTTTTTCGCTTTCGGCAAGGGAAGCATTCAAGACTGTCGTTTGCAGAGTAAGTCTGTCTTCTAATTCTTGATTTGCCGTTTGCAGAGTGGCTATCGACCGCTCGCGCTCGGTAATGTCACAAGAAACACCGACAGCCCCGATAACTTCACCGTTGCCCGATCGCAGCGCTGCCGATCGAATTTCGTAGATAAAATGCCCCTGTTGGGCATTCCAAGTGCGATCGTTTCCTGCTAGTACCTGGGCAATATTCTCTAAGATATCTGGCTGGCTGCTGTAAACTTCAAAAATCGACAGCCCGAGGGCCTCACCCGGTTCGATCCCCAAGTTTTCTAATTCTTTGCCTTCTGCAAGGGTTAACCTGCCGTTTTTGTCGGTTGCCCACAGGAACATCGGGGCACAACTGACGGCGGCGTGCAGGGTTTCGTTGGCAAGTTTTAGCCGATCGATTTCTGCGTGCAGCCGATCGCGGGTGTTGCTTAATTCTACCGTTAGCCGATCGGCTTTTTCCTGCCAACTGACAGCAGTGCCGCACATTTGTGCCCGATTGCGGGAAGGATACATGGATTGGTTGCAGTGTGACATAGTTACTCTCGCATGCACTGTATATTTAAACCCTGCCTATCTTTTAAGCATAAACTTTTTAAATCAAATATTACAGTTCGCTGCGATACTCATCCGAGGAACATTCGATAATTTAAACCTAGTGTAAAGGATTCATAAATAGCGGCTTGCGCGGTTGTGTGGCGACTATTCAGAAATTGACAACAAGCTGAATAATGGTTGCGAATCGATATTTTTACTGTAAGTATGTGTAGTAGTGCAAAAATAAGTTTCGCAATCCTCGGCTTGCACAAGACCTAGAATTGTAAAGTTATTATATTTGTGTGCGTATATTCACGCACCCCGTCAGTCGGAAATCGCGAATTTTGAAATATAGCCACCGCCAACAAAAGTGCGAGCGGGACGATCGGTATATGTATAGCGGTTCTCAGAAAGATGAGGTACCCGACGGGCATGGGCCTTCCCCGGGCATAGGGCTTGCGGGCATAGGGCTTGCGGCCTGGGTAGCCTGGGCGGGCACGCAGGGATACCTCACTTTTTTTAGAACCGCTATATATAGGGAAGCGAGGGAGGACGATCGCTATATGTATATAGGGAAGCAAGCGAGGAAAGCACTCTTAAAAAACGCTTTTTACTATGATTGAGATGCTCCCAACCACGAGCTTCATCAGTCATTCCCAATTCTTCAATTCTTCAATCTACAATTCTTCAATCTAAAATGGTATGACTCCCCAAACTTTGACAGTTTTGTCTAAACTACCGGTGATAACAGTTTCGCCATCGCTGCTAAAAGAAAGACAAGTAACAGAGCTTTGATGTCCGGAGAGAGTGTGAATGTGTTCGCCGGTGCGGGCATTCCAAAATTTGAGATTACCATCGGCGCTAGCACTGACAACAGTGCGCCCGTCGGGACTAAAGGCGATCGCATTTATCGAGTTAAAATGCCCTGCCAAAGTTATTGGACTATCGGGGTGCGATAGCTGGCGCAGTTGAATGTTTCTGTCCCAGCCGCCAGCAGCCAAAGTCTGCCCGTCTGGACTTAAAGCCAGACAATTCGCATAACCTTTAATTGTTTGGGAACATTCTCGGCTGCGGAGGTTCCACAGTTTAATTGTACCGTCAGAACTGCTGCTAGCTAGAGTTTCTGCGATCGGGCTAAAAGCAAGACTCGCAATTCCTGCTTTGTGAGCTTTCCAAGTTAAAAGACTGCCAAAAGTACAGATTAACTTTCCCGTCTCTAAATTCCAAATTTTGATAGTAGTATCTGCCGAACCGGTGGCGATAACTCCACTGTCGGGACTGATGAGTGTTGCGGTAATTTCTGCTTCGTGTCCGAGGGAAGTATAGCGCAATTCTCCTCCCTGCCAAATATCGATCGCGCGGTGTTTCGCAGTATTTCGGCTCCTGACAAAAACTTCGGTTTCTTGGCAAAGGACAAAATTTTCTTTAGCGCGGGGATACTTGTCAACAGTATAGAGTATTTCTCCTGTATCTAAATCGCAAATTCTAATTATTTTCCCGTGCAAACTCGCCGTGCGATCTCCTGCGGGACTAATCGCCACATTTGTCCCTGTTTTCACAGTGCGGATGCAGTCAAAAAGCTTGTAAGGTACGAAGTCTTTTAAAGCTTGGCGGACTAGAGGTTCTGTCCTTGGTCGCAAAATAGAATAAGCAGCTCGCTGCACATCTGGTGCGGGGTCAAGCAGCGCTTGAATTGCTAAATTTAAACCAGCCTCTCCGTATTTAGGAGCATCTTTAACGGCGGCAATGCGCGGCTCGATACTAGGACTGTGCAAGCGCTGCTTGACCCCGGCGATGCCTCCCAAAACAGCGGCGGCGATCGGGATTTGACTTTGGCCGCCGAGGACGGCATCATATTCTCGCTCGTTGGTTAGAATTGTCGGGCATCATACGATTTTAGATTTTAGATTTTAGATTTGGGATTTTAGATTGAAGAATTGGATGAGTAAAAAAAGCGAACTCACGCACGGATAAATCGGGGCAATTGTTATCGGATACTCTGTTGTGATTTTCTGAACATATGAATCCGGGGGCTTGTAACCGGGCTACTTTCGCTGACGCTCAAACCCGGTTTAAGATCGCAAGTTCTAACTTATTGACTGTTGCAGTTTATAGTATTATAATCAAATCAGCGTTTCACACAAAAATCCGAAAGTGATATGTCACACTTCACAACGATCAAGGTTCAGATAAAGAACGGCGAACTGCTGCATCAAGTGTTGGAAGAGTTGGGTTATCAAGTAGAGTCCAATGTGCAGGTGCGGGGTTATCGCGGCGACAAAACTAATGCCGAGTACGTGATTCGGCAATCCAACGGTTACGATTTGGGTTTTCGCCGCAGCGGAGAGGATTACGAATTGGTGGCGGATTTTTGGGGCGCTCGCATTAATCAGCAGGAATTGGTCAATTTAATTAGTCAAAAATACGCGCGCAAAAGTTTGATGGCGGCGGTGCAGTCAGAGGGTTTTCATGTTGAAGAAGAGGAAACTTTGGCAGATGGAACGGTGAGAGTTGTAGTGGGTCGATGGGTTTAAGACTCGCCCTTGATTAACTCGTTTTTAGGTATCAAGAGGAATCACCATGTGGCGATCGGCGATCGTACTAATCATCCTGGCGCTTGTAGTTGGCATTGTTGGCGCGATCGCCCGATCGAGATACCGCTGGCATGGAGGTACGGAAAAACTGCGATCGAATCTGGAAGCTGCACGCTTACCAATTCAACCTCTGACATTTGATGCGCGGGAAATCGCCGATTTACCCCAGCCCGTGCAGCGCTACTTTCGCGCGGTGCTCGAGGATGGACAACCGCTAATCGCCGCAGCGCGGGTGTCCCACAAAGGCACGTTTAACATGAGCTCCACCGCAGAAAAATGGAGCGCCTTCACCTCAACTCAACTGGTAATTACTCAGCGCCCTGGCTTTGACTGGGACGGGCGAATTGCCATGATGCCCGGTATCAATGCGTTTGTTCATGACGCCTACGTTTCCGGCGAAGGCATCCTCCACGCGGCGCTGCTGGGCCTGGTGACTGTGGCGGATATCCGCGGCACTCCAGAAGCTGCACAGGGGGAACTGATGCGCTTTTTGGCAGAGGCGGCTTGGTATCCGACGAGACTGCTGCCGAGTCAGGGCGTTCGCTGGGAGCCGATCGACAATTCTGCGGCCAGAGCTACCCTGAAAGATGGCGACACCGCTGTTTCCCTCGATTTGGGCTTTGATGAGGCAGGGTTAATCGCCACTGTCAGCGCCGAAGCCCGCGCCCGTACAGTTAAGGGCTCGCTGGTGTTTGCGCCCTGGATCGGCCGTTTCTGGGACTACGAAGTGCGAGACGGTATCCGGATTCCGCTCTCCGGTGAGGTGGCGTGGCAATTGCCGGATGGTTCGCTATTGCCTTACTGGCGCGGCCGCATCACGAATATTGTTTATGATTTTGCACGCTAAGAGTTGATGCTAAAGTGCGATCGCCAATCTGAAACTTAAACATACATCATAATATCATATCCGCTCAATTACTATAACAAAAACGGCTCGTAGTGCGGACTTAAGTCCGCATCTTTCAAGGACTAAAGTCCTTACTACAAACCCGAGCAATCGCTCGGACATGATATCAATAAACTAAAAGAATGACGATAAAATCCGAGCGAGAGCAACAAATTAAACAAAGTTGGGAAGCAAATGCTGACGCATGGATACAGGCGATCGACCAAAACTCGATCGAAAGCCGCCGCGCAGCAACGGACGAGGCTATTCTGCAAGCAGTGCTGCGCTGCGGGCATCGGCGAGTGCTGGATGTCGGATGCGGTGAAGGTTGGCTGGGGCGGGCACTAGCAAAGCACGGTGTAGAGGTGGTTGGGGTTGATGCTTCCCGTGGTTTGATCGATCGCGCGATCGAGAAAAGCAGCGGTTGTTTTCGGGCGATCGGCTACGATGAAATTATTGCCGATCCGCTGATACTCGGTCAATCCTACGATGGGATTGTCTGCAATTTTTCGCTACTCGGTGAGGAAATTGGAGATTTATTGCGATCGTTACGCCAAGCCACAGTCTCAGACGGACATTTGTTAATCCAGACAGTTCATCCATTCACAGCCTGTCAGCAACAGCCATATGTTGATGGATGGAAAACCGAGACTTTCGACCATTTCGGCGGAGCTTTTCGAGAGCCGATGCCGTGGTATTTTCGCACAGTTAGTTCGTGGTTTCAACAAGTGTCAGAAGCTGGCTGGAGAGTATGCCAATTCGAGGAACCGATCCATCCGCAGACAAAGATTCCTCTTTCCCTGCTGCTGATTTGTCAGTAATAAGGTGCCCCGGAGCCTCTGGCAAATTAAACCTCTCACATAGGTTCTCCGCATCGGAATGCGAGTCCTCATAAAACTCACTAATTGCCCGATATAGGTTATTTTACCGGACACGATATAGCGGTTCTCAACTCTCGTGAGCTACTCGCCAGTTGTCTTACCAATTACTAATTACCAATTACCTTTTTCCCAATTACCAATCTGTACCTCACTCACTTGAGAATTGCTATATCACTCAAAATCTTCGCAGCAGCCGGCGGGCAAATCCACGGTAAAAACGGTTTCCATCGATCGACTCTCAGCCCGAATTTCTGTGCCCAGTTGCTCGACTAACTTCTGCACCAGCGCCAATCCCAATCCCGTCCCGCCTTGCATCCAATAATCGCTGCTGGGAATGCGGTAAAATTTCTCAAAAATGCGCGTCTGTTGCTCCTGAGGAATCTCAACCCCAGTATTGCTAACAGTCAAAATTACTCCGTCAATAAAACCAGCAGAAGTTCTGGCGCGAAGTGCAACCGCAATTTTTCCTTCAGGCGGAGTGTACTTGCAAGCATTCGTCAGCAGTTCGGTGACAATCCGTTCGAGTTTAGCTCGATCGCACATCAAAACAGGCAAATTGTCAGCAAATTCGATCGAGAGCGTTTGCTGGCGAGATCGCGCGCGATCGTGAAAGGGTTCTACAATGTGCGGCAGCCAATCGTGGAGTTCCAGCGGCTGCAAGTCTAGGGTATCTCTTCCAGATTCAAGGCGCTGCAAATCCAGCAAATCATTAATTAGGACTGTTTCGCGGGCGCACTCATCTTGCAAAATTTGCAAGTATCGATCGCGGCTTTGTGGATTCGCCCCGAGTTGCAGCATCCGAATCGCCACAGTCATGTTCGCCATCAAACTGCGCAATTCGTGAGATACCGTACTCAAAAAATCGTCTTTCACCTGACTGAGCAGGTGTAGCTGCTGCATTTTCTCCTGCAATTGAGCCGTGCGCTCTTGCACTTGAATTTCCAGCCCGCGATTGAGACTTCGCAGCTTTTTGTACAGCAGGCGCAGCTTTTCTGCTGTGCGCTGGCGATCCGTGACGATCGCCCCCAACAAAATACCAGCGTGCGTCACCGCCATCAAGCCGAATTGCAGCGCCAGCGTATCCTGTACCCCTGTTTTGTAACCTACCAACAGCGCAATGCCAATATTGATGCCTAAAACCGTCGCCGTGGCTCTAGCAAACCCGTACTGCGCCACAATCGAGATCATCGGTAAAAACACAAAATAGCTATAGTCCAAATTCTTGCCTCTCGGCGCGCCGTAGGCTGCCCAAATTCCGAAAGCCAACAGCACAATATGGAATAACAGCACCGGCCAACCCGGGCGCGAGGGCCAGCGCAACTCGTCATATCCCCCGCGCGCCCACCGCCCGATCGAATCTCTGCCAGCCCAAAGCTTTGGAAACTTGCGCAGCAAAATCAGCAGAAACGGTGCTAGCATTCCGATGCCGGTAGAATCTCCAGCCCAGTAATGCAGGGTGAATGTCTGCCACTGATCCCAAGAAATCAGCCCCGCAGACACAAAATTCACGACTTGCAGCACGGCGACGACCAAAGGTGCACCGATTCCAGCGATGAGGGTAAACCAGATTGCGTCGCGCAGTTGCCTCAAGGGGGGATTGATTCGCAGCTTGTGCAGCAGCAAATTGCAAGCTCCCGCACAGCCCAGCGTGGTTACTGCGTCAAAGATCGGCAGTGTGTGCAGGGGCAGGTGGCGCCCGGTGACAAACCACCGGCGTACAAACGTGTTGAGCAGCAGCAGCGGCCACCAGCGCAATCCGAAGACTAACAGCAGCACTACATCGAGTGCGGATGGGGGATACCAGATTTGAATTTCCGGTGCTGATTCAAATTGCAGGGCTACAACGTCGAGGGCATACCAGCTTGTGAGATAAATTGCCGCCACCAGCAGTACCCGCAGCCCAGCGGGCGATCGCACCAGCCATCGGGGCGGATTGCTGTTGTCAGGCAATTGAAGGGGATTCGGTGCAGCCACATCATTAACCCTGTGTTGGTGGTTAAGCAGTTTCCGATTGAGGCAGTCCAGCCTACTATTTTACTGTTCAGCTTTCTTTCACGTATCTCTCCGAAGATATATAGCGCAGCTTGGATGTTGGGTTGATGGCAGATTTGAAAGTTATATCACCCGTCAAAACTGTAAAGTTGCGCCAATCGATCGAACAACTGGAAACAATTGCAGGTATTATAAAACTTCATTAAGGTTGTAAGCATCAATAAACAATAGTAGTATCATATAGTCAGGAGGGTCAACTGAA
>NZ_JAUBVK010000065.1:0-5726 GCF_036705795.1 Microcoleus sp. ARI1-B5 | reverse complement strand
TAAGGGGTCGCAACCGCAGCCGGTATCCGGTTCGGGCACTCGGTCGAAAATAGCCGTCGGTGTCGGCGCGGGTGTTGGTGTTGGCGTCGGTGTTGTTTCGGGTGTTGGTGTGGGCGCGGGCGTTGTTTCGGGTGTTGGTGTTGTTTCGGGTGTTGGCGCGGGCGCGGGTGTTGCCGTCGGCGTCGGCGTTGTTTCGGGTGTTGGCGCGGGTGTCCGCACGGGCGTGGGTGTCCGCACGGGCGTGGGTGTTGGCGCAGGCGTCGGTGTCGGCGCAGGCGTCGGTGTCGGCGCAGGCGTCGGTGTTGGAGAAATTGGTTGCAAGACAGCAGCTACAGTAGCGCTGGCGGGTGCAGTCGCGCCGCCGTTGTCCGTAGCGCTGTAGGTGAAATTTGCTGTTGTAAAGTTGGCTGTCGATTGGAAAAATAATTGATTAATGTCAGCCGGTGTCAGGATTTGACCGGCGCTGACAATTCTGCCGCCAGTCTCGGGATTGCCTAAAAATATCAGCCCTTGATTTGCTGCTGGGACGCTGTTGATGGTGAAGGATGCGATCGACCCGTCGGGGTCTGTGCCGCCGAGTCCTGCGATCGGCACAGTGCTGCTGGGGGCTATATTGAGGTTGACATTGTTGGCGACTGGCGGTTGATTGGGCGGGGGCAGCAGCGCCGATACTGTGGCAGTGGCGGGGCTGGTAGCGCCGAGGTTGTCTGTGGCGCTGTAGGTAAAATTAGTACCTGTAAATCCCGCTGCCGACTGAAAGAACAATTGCCCTATTTGAGGCGGAGTCAGGGTTTGAGCCGCAGTGACGGCAGTGCCTCCGGCAGTTGGGCTGCCTAAAAATATTGCCCCTTGATTGGCTGCTGGAACGGTGTTGATGGTGAAGGATGCGATCGACCCGTCGGGGTCTGTGCCGCCGAGTCCTGCGATCGCTGATTGGCTGCTGGGGGCAACAATAACATTGACGTTGTTAGCTACCGGCGGCAGGTTGGGAGTTGGCCCGGTAACAGGCGGAATCTTGACAGCAGCTACAGTAGCGGTGGCGGGTGCAGTCGCGCCGCCGTTGTCCGTAGCGCTGTAGGTGAAATTTGCTGTTGTAAAGTTGGCTGTCGATTGAAAGAATAATTGCCCTATTTGTGCTGGGGTGAGAGTTTGACCGGCGCTGACAATTCTGCCGCCAGTCTCGGGATTGCCTAAAAATATCAGCCCTTGATTTGCTGGTGGAACGCTGTTGATGGTGAAGGATGCGATCGACCCGTCGGGGTCTGTGCCGCCGAGTCCTGCGATCGGCACAGTGCTGCTGGGGGCTATATTGAGGTTGACATTGTTGGCGACTGGCGGTTGATTGGGCGGGGGCAGCAGCGCCGATACTGTGGCAGTGGCGGGGCTGGTAGCGCCGAGGTTGTCTGTGGCGCTGTAGGTAAAATTAGTACCTGTAAATCCCGCTGCCGACTGAAAGAACAATTGCCCTATTTGAGGCGGAGTCAGGGTTTGAGCCGCAGTGACGGCAGTGCCTCCGGCAGTTGGGCTGCCTAAAAATATTGCCCCTTGATTGGCTGCTGGAACGGTGTTGATGGTGAAGGATGCGATCGACCCGTCGGGGTCTGTGCCGCCGAGTCCTGCGATCGCTGATTGGCTGCTGGGGGCAACAATAACATTGACGTTGTTAGCTACCGGCGGCAGGTTAGCGGGAGTCGGCGCCGGCGCGGGAGTCGGCGCCGGCGCGGGAGTCGGCGCCGGGGCGATGCTTGTGGCAACTGTTGCGCCGGGATCGCTGCCGTTATTGTTGCCGGGATTCGGGTCATTAGTGGTTGAGGTACTGCTTGCCGTGTTGCTGACAGTGCCAGTCGCCGGGACTGGGAATGTGACAGTCCGGCTGACAGTCACCCCGTCAGCTAAGCTGGCAATGGGCGGAAAGCTGACAATGCCTGTGGCTGGGTTGTAAGTACCGCCGTTGGATGCTGTGACGCCCGTTAAACCTGGAACGATGCTGTCTGTAACGGTGATGTTGGCGGCGGTATTCGGCCCTCTGTTTTGGGTGAGAATTGTGTACGTGACAGTTGACCCCGGGGTGGCAGTAGCGGGGCCTGTTTTGCTGGTGGCGATATCGGCATTTCCCGCTACTGTGGTTGTGACAGTAGATCCGGGTTGGGAACCGTTGTTGTTGCTGGGAGTGGGGTCTGGGGTAGTTGAGGTACTGCTGGCAGTGTTGGCGACGCTGCCGCTAGCGGGAACTGCGAAGCTGACGGTTCTGCTGGCGCTGGCTGCACTGGCTAGAGATGCGATCGCACTCCAAGTCACAATACCCGTAGTTGGGCTGTAACTCCCGCCGTCCGACACGCTGACGGACGTCAAACCAGGCACGATGCTGTCGGAAACCGCCACATTGGCGGCCGGACTCGGCCCGCTGTTAGACGCCGTAATTGTGTACGTGACAGTCGAGTTCGGGGCCGCGCTGGCGGGGCCGGTTTTGACAGTAACTACATCCGCGCTGCTGCTGGTGATGGTGGTGGTGACTCGCGCTGCGGGTTGGGAACCGCTGTTGTTTGCAGGTACAGGATCGATCGTGCTGCTGTTGCTGAATACAGTGTTTGTAATAGGGCCGAGTGTAGGTGAAGCCGTAACAGTTAAGGTGCGGGTCACGCTGGCCCCAACAGCTAAATTCGGAATACTCGGCCAGGTGACTATTCTCGTTGTCGGGTTGAAAGTGCCGCCGCCCTCGGCACTGCCAAACACTACACCTCGGGGCAGTTGGTCTTGAACCAGCACGTTTTCGGCTGCGTTGGGACCGTTATTTAGTGTCGTAATTGTGTAAGTAATGCTGCTGCCCGCTGGCGCTGCGATCGGCCCTTTTTTTGTTGTAGCAACATCTGCTGTAGTCCCCGGCACGTCTACAGTCTCGATCGACAAAGTGCGAACGTCGTGAATATTTGTGGCGTCTCCCGTTGAACCAGCAAAACCAAACTTGAATGTTTGCGGGACTGGCCCGTTGATCGCCGCTAGATTGGGAATGTCGATAATAGTCTCGCCCGCATCTGTAAAGGAACCGTTATTGTTGATATCAAAGTTAACAGTGAGACGATTTGGCGTTGCCGAATTGGGAGGTTGCAATATAACTTGAACTCTTCTTCTGGCTGATTGGCGAGTGCTAGTAATGATGTTGTCCGGCCCGTTTGGAGGCAGAGGATTTACGATATCGGGAATATTATCTACTCCCCCCGGCAAAATCGTAGAAGTTAAAAAATCATATCCCGTAGCTTCCCGACCCCGAAGCGTCACCGAATCTTTTGTAGTTCCCGGAATTCCCCCTACACGCCCTTGAGTTGGATTTGAAAAATTCCCGAATTCATCAAATCCAATTCCTAAATAACCTCCGACTAAACCGGGTACATTTGTATCTGAATTTTGAGCGTAGCCGATAGAACCTCCATAGCCTCCAGCTTTTGTCGGCGTCGCAGTACCGTCAATTAAAAAGAAACTTGTACCGTCCCCTGTCAGGTTGCCAAAACCCGCACGTGCAGTGCCGTTGTAGGCAAATATATCGAAGACAATTTTAATGCCGCTGGTGGCTGGTAGCGCACTGTTATAGATGACAAAAGTAGATTGGTCGAACTTGCTTGAAGTTAATCTTAAAGCCCCGCTGCCGGGAGCGTCGATGTTCAAACCCGGAAAATTCTCCGTTCCGGTTCCTGATGTTAAAGCTGGAGTGTCTGAATTGCCTGTTACCCCAGATATCCAAGGCCCTGTCAGACTTGCGTCTTGAAAAGTTTCGTCAACTAAAGTCGCGAGGACAGCGCTGTAAGTTTCCTGCGTTTTTGTTTCAAAGGCTATTGCGGTTTTTACTCGTCCTGCTGCAACATTTAATTGCCAGTTTCCTCCTAATTTTGCACTGCCAATTAGATTGTTGGCAGCGGCTATATTTGCCCCTGTTAATGCTCTCAGCTTCCGCACGAAAGCAATGCCGGATTTTCTGGCCCCCACCCTGCACGCTAACAATAAAATATCGGCTGTTTGGCTGAAGGCATTTCGCCACTGTTGCAAATGCCGATCGTACTTTGACAAGTTTTCACCCTTCAGTACGGTTGACCCCAGTTGCACCGCAGCTTCGCTCCCGTGAGCAACTATCTGAAGGCTGGCGATGGAGTGGCGTTTAGCCAGAATCTCGGTAATTTGTTCTACTCCGTCCAGAGTGCGATCGAGTACAATTACCTCTGTCCCCGGTCTGACTCCGCTGGCAAGATGCTGATAATTCTCTACCCTCGGATCGATGCAAACTAAATGTTTTTTTTGTTCGGTCTTGACGCGAAGACTGGATTTTGTTAAACAGTAAATATCGCTCGGGCGATCGCCCGCTAAGGGTTCCCAAATCACAGCAGCTTTTATGCAGTCTGTGTCGCTGGGAGCGCCACTGAATTTTTGATTTGGGCAAGAGTAGTTGTACGATAATTTTTGCATGAGTTACAGGGCTCCCTGACTTGTTACTTGTCAACCTTCTATGGCAAATATTATTGTTAATTCCTAAGTAGATGAGCGAGAAAATATATAAATATGTCCGCAGCGAGTGAAACGTTAGCAATCGCTTGTCTTTAGATAAAAGCCCTCGCTATTGTTGTGATAGCAATACAGATTCTGTGACATACCAAAAATGATTTCCACCTACCTACTTGAGCGGGAATTTATAATTGCTAATTGCTCCGTTTCGGATAGTTAACAAGTTCCATTTACGGCGATTTTTTTAAAATCGACATCTTCCCAAAGTAACAGTTAGCTGCTTTTACCTGGGAAGTCGGGCGTTTTTTAGCGAAGTCTGACTTTTCGCAGAAAAATTTTTAGTCTCAAACGCAAAAATCCCGGGTGCGATGTACGAAAATACGCCGTGGAGTCGGAGATTTGGTTGCAACAATCGGTTGAAGATCCTTCGTGTTAGTAGCGAGGACTTAACTCCTCTGACTTTTATGAGGACTTAAGTCCTCACTACCAACCAATTTTATGCCTCTCGACAGACCGATTTGCAGATATCTATTCCTGTCAAATAACCGTTATACGATTTTAGATTTTAGATTTTAGATTTTAGATTTTAGATTTTAGAATTGGGAATAACTGATTTTCTAAGGGTTTGCAGCTTGCCTACAGTTGCATTCTTTTTTGAAACTGGTATTATAGCAGTTGACAATTGACCGCTTGACAATTGACAGTTGACCGCTTGACAGTTACATAGGGGAATCAAACCGTTTAGGGTAGAGGGGTTTCGGGTTCTATTCATGAGGTTATCTATGTCTTAAAAGCCAAGAAGGTTGCTATATAAAGTTTGTAGTGTGGAATGCGAGTCCTTATCCATGACGCTTGACTCGCATTCCGAACGATCGAACCAATCTTATTACGGTCGTCCTCGGAGGACATAATATCAGATATAGCAACCGCCACATGGCGTGAGGACATAAATAACCTCATGAATAGAGCCGATACCCGAAGAGCATAAATGGTTTGATTCCCGTACTGTGCAACTGTCAACTGTCCACTGTCAACTGTCCACTGCTATAAGTCCGGAGCTTGAGGTTGGTTAAGTTGTGAAATATTGAGAAACCCGGTTTGTAAACAAACCGGGTTTCTCAATGTTAGGTCAAGTTGGGCGCATTAAATGCGCTGTGATTTTTACTGGGAAAAAGTCACAAAATCCCGAGCAGTAATAGCATTATTAGCTCCCAAAACATTAGCCAAAACCAGGCCAG
>NZ_JAUBVK010000064.1:2500-5797 GCF_036705795.1 Microcoleus sp. ARI1-B5 | reverse complement strand
CCGCAAAGCAAAACGCCCTTCTACTCGAACGAGCAGAAGGGCGGTTTGGGCTGTAAGAGCCTGACGATGACCTACTTTCACACGGGAACCCGCACTATCATCGGCGCAAAGTCGTTTCACTGTCCTGTTCGGGATGGGAAGGAGTGGTACCAACTTGCTATGGTCATCAGGCATAACTTGGTGTCGGGCTGCTCTGGGAGCAACACAACGAATTCATAGAGTTTGGAATCAGATTTTTGTGTCTTTTGACTGCGTCAACTTGGCATAACAATCTTTGAGCTTATCGCAATTACTTGCGTTGGCAATCAAAGTTATAGGGTCAAGCCGCACGAGCAATTAGTATCAGTTAGCTTAACGCATTACTGCGCTTCCACACCTGACCTATCAACGTCCTGGTCTTGAACGACTCTTTAGGGGGCTCAAGGCCCCGGCAGATCTCATCTTGAAACGAGTTTCCCGCTTAGATGCTTTCAGCGGTTATCTCTTCCACACTTAGCTACTCGGCAATGCCACTGGCGTGACAACCGATACACCAGAGGTGTGTCCACTCCGGTCCTCTCGTACTAGGAGCAGGCTTCCTCAAATCTGCAGCGCCCACGGAAGATAGGGACCAAACTGTCTCACGACGTTTTAAACCCAGCTCACGTACCTCTTTAAATGGCGAACAGCCATACCCTTGGGACCGGCTACAGCCCCAGGATGAGATGAGCCGACATCGAGGTGCCAAACACCGCCGTCGATATGAACTCTTGGGCGGTATCAGCCTGTTATCCCCAGAGTACCTTTTATCCGTTGAGCGATGGCCCTTCCATACAGAACCACCGGATCACTATGTCCTGCTTTCGCATCTGCTCGACTTGTCAGTCTCGCAGTTAAGCACGCTTATGCCATTGCACTATCGTCACGATGTCCGACCGTAACTAGCGTACCTTCGAACTCCTCCGTTACGCTTTGGGAGGAGACCGCCCCAGTCAAACTGCCTACCATGCACTGTCCCCGATCCAGATAATGGACCTAGGTTAGAACCTCAAACACACCAGGGTGGTATTTCAACGTTGGCTCCATGAGATCTAGCGACCTCACTTCAAAGCCTCCCACCTATCCTACACAGATCTGTTCAAAGTCCAATACAAAGCTACAGTAAAGGTTCATGGGGTCTTTCCGTCTTTCCGCGGGGAGATTGCATCATCACAAACATTTCAACTTCGCTGAGTCTCAGGAGGAGACAGTGTGGCCATCGTTACGCCATTCGTGCAGGTCGGAACTTACCCGACAAGGAATTTCGCTACCTTAGGACCGTTATAGTTACGGCCGCCGTTTACTGGGACTTCAATCAAGAGCTTGCACCCCATCATTTAATCTTCCAGCACCGGGCAGGCGTCACACCCTATACGTCCACTTTCGTGTTTGCAGAGTGCTGTGTTTTTATTAAACAGTCGCAGCCACCGATTTTTTGCAACCCCGTTGGGCTCGCCTTGTACAGGTTCACCTACTTGGGGCATACCTTCTCCCGAAGTTACGGTATCAATTTGCCGAGTTCCTTCTCCTGAGTTCTCTCAAGCGCCTTAGAATACTCATCTCGCGCACCAGTGTCGGTTTGCGGTACGGTCGTCAATAGCTGAAGCTTAGTGGCTTTTCCTGGAAGCAGGGTATCACTCACTTCGTCTGCAAGCAGACTCGTTATCACCCCTCATCTAAGCCCGGCGGATTTGCCTACCAGGCACGACTACAGGCTTGAACCAACATATCCAACAGTTGGCTGAGCTAACCTTCTCCGTCCCCACATCGCACTATTGATCGGTACAGGAATATTGACCTGTTTCCCATCAGCTACGCATCTCTGCCTCGCCTTAGGGGCCGACTCACTCTACGCCGATGAACGTTGCGTAGAAAACCTTGCGCTTACGGCGAGGGGGCTTTTCACCCCCTTTAACGCTACTCATGTCAGCATTCGCACTTCTGATACCTCCAGCATCCGTTACCAGACACCTTCACAGGCCTACAGAACGCTCTCCTACCACTTGCAATAAATTGCAAATCCGCAGCTTCGGTAACTGGCTTAGCCCCGTTACATCTTCCGCGCAGGACGACTCGATCAGTGAGCTATTACGCTTTCTTTAAATGATGGCTGCTTCTAAGCCAACATCCTGACTGTTTTAGCCTTCCCACTTCGTTTCCCACTTAGCCAATTTTAGGGACCTTAGCTGGCGGTCTGGGTTGTTTCCCTCTTGAGTCCGGACGTTAGCACCCGGTGCTCTGTCTCCCAAGCTGTACTCGTCGGTATTCGGAGTTTGCATAGGTTTGGTAAGTCGCCATGACCCCCTAGCCTAAACAGTGCTCTACCCCCGACGGTAATACTTGAGGCACTACCTAAATAGTTTTCGGAGAGAACCAGCTATTTCCAAGTTTGTTTAGCCTTTCACCCCTATCCACAGCTCATCCGCTAGTTTTGCAACACTAGTCGGTTCGGACCTCCAGTACCTGTTACGGCACCTTCATCCTGGCCATGGATAGATCACTTGGTTTCGGGTCTACACCCAGCGACTGATTCGCCCTATTCGGACTCGATTTCTCTACGGCTTCCCTATTCGGTTAACCTTGCCACTGAATGTAAGTCGCTGACCCATTATACAAAAGGTACGCAGTCACCCTTGCGGGCTCCTACTTTTTGTAAGCATGCGGTTTCAGGATCTATTTCACTCCCCTCCCGGGGTTCTTTTCGCCTTTCCCTCACGGTACTGGTTCACTATCGGTCGATTACGAGTATTTAGCCTTGGAGGATGGTCCCCCCATATTCAGACAGGATTTCTCGTGTCCCGCCCTACTTGTCTCTACCTTAGTACCACACGTCTGTTTTCGCATACAGGGCTATCACCTGCTATGGCCGGACTTTCCATTCCGTTTTGCTAACAGTCGTGCTATCAATAGAAGGCTCTTCCGATTTCGCTCGCCACTACTTTCGGAATCTCGGTTGATGTCTTTTCCTCGAGCTACTGAGATGTTTCAGTTCACCCGGTTCGCCTCGCATGACTATGTATTCATCATGCGATACCTCTTGCGAGGTGGGTTTCCCCATTCAGAAATCTCCGGATCAAAGCTTATTTGCCAGCTCCCCGAAGCTTATCGCAGGCTATCACGTCTTTCGTCGCCTGTAATCGCCAAGGCATCCACCACATGCTCTTAGTCACTTGACCCTATAACTTTGACGTTTCTTGCGAAACACCGCCGTCTAATCTTTCAAGGACTTGCCAGGTCTTTCACCTGACGCGTTATGCCGTAAACAACTTCAACCCTTTC
>NZ_JAUBVK010000063.1:0-6386 GCF_036705795.1 Microcoleus sp. ARI1-B5 | reverse complement strand
GGGCAGAACTACAATTTTGCTGTTGAAGCTGTGAGTAATAGCGGCGCTGTGACCAAAGATTTGGGGCAGTTTAAAACTATACCTCCAGGTAGCAATAGTCCTTTCAGCAGCGTGAGTGTGTTGACTCATGGTTTTACACTTTTGCCAGGCCAAGGGGGAATTCCTGACTCCTTCTACGAGGTAGCTGACAGTATTGCAAAAACTGGTAATGATGGGTTGATTTTACGCTACGAAAAACCCACCGGATCTTGGATTCCTATTGATAAAAATGGAGGAGTCTTAACAACTTTAACCGGTGGACTGCAACCAACAGATACCAACTATTTTCGGACTTTAACTAGCAATATTAAGGCTAACTATGTTAACCAGAATAAATCGTTAGTGTTACTGCCAGAATGGTCGTTGGACAGAGAATCAGTTATTCCTGACGTTGGCTTTTCTGAGGGCGCGGCTGATGCTTTGTTTGCTTCTATGGTGCAATTGGATTTGGCGTTGGGGGGTGGCGTTGGAGAGTATCAAGGCAATCAATTAAAGCGGTTGTACGATAGCCAAGGGAAGCTGATTCGCCAGCAGGGGGATTTGTTCAACTCGCCACTGCATTTCATGGGTTTCAGTCGGGGGACGGTTGTCAATAGCGAAATCGTACAGCGTTTAGGAACTTTCTTCCCCCAAGCTGGTGGAACATCTATGGCTAACCGAGACCTCCAGATGACAACAATCGACCCGCATGATTTCTACCAACCTAGTTTGAATTTACAATTAGCGGGCTTTATCAGCACAAATTTCAGCGATTTCTACGAACCAAAAGTTCAGGTTTGGAATAATGTTACGTTTGCTGATAACTATTACCAGACTGTGGCTAATCCTAATCATGGTACTGCTACTCCTAATGGTCGTGCTTTGGGTCAACTTCCACAAGAGGAGTTGAATAAGAATCCAAAACCCGCTGGACTAAATTTTCCTAAAGCGTCGGGTGTTAATTTAGGTAAAGCAGACCGAGAGATTTTACTCGGTACTCGTGAGGGGGAACCAGATCGGATAAATAGTCGGATTGGGTTTACGAAAGATGATGATATTGGAGGAACGCACAAGCGGGCTTGGACTTGGTATGCGGGGACGGTTGATTTAGACTTGGAGCAAGTGCAAACTCAGTATCCTCATGCTTCAAATCCAAATGTTCCAGAATTGATTAATGACCAATTGGGTGAAAGGGATGCGAACCAATGGTTCGATCCTAATTTCCCGGCAGCTAGACCTTGGTATGATAATGCTAGCGGTGAGGGGATTGGCGAAGGCTGGTTTTATTCTGTTTTGGGTGGTGGTAAAGAGCAGCGTCAGTATAGCCCTACTGGGCGCGTTCCGGTTAGTTTTGATAATACGCTTTCGGCTGGTATGCGGGGGGATTATGCGGTTCCTACTCTGTTTAATGGGAATTTTGACCAGTACATTCCGAATAGGAGTGGGGCTGAAGAATTTGGTCGGAATGCTATCTCTCAGGAAATTCCTGGGTGGTCTTTCCACAATAGTGCCACATCAAAGTTGGCAGACCCCACGAAGCATTTAGTAAATTGGAGTACCATTGATGGTCTCAGACAACGTAGCCTAAACGGCACAAATGAGATCCCTGGAACCTCTTACCTAGAAAGGATGGGTATTGATAGGGATGACCCTAAATTCTCTAACTATGCTCTGGAATTAAAGGGTGGTGACAGTATTACGCACAACCGCTTTGTTGTACCAGATTGGGGGTCTTTGCGGTTCAACATTCATGTTCCTAAAAAAGCAGCAGACCGAGGTAATAAGCTGAAAGTTACTCTCACCGATGCAGCTTCGGGTGAAGAAATAACTGAAACTATTCTTCTCAATGAAGCTAACTTCCTAACAGGAATATCAGACTCTTTCTACAACAACGATCTCGAAAAAGATGCTGCCCGAAAACTTGGTTATGCAACTAGAGGCTTTGAGACTTTTAATGTATTTGACACTTTTTATGAAGGGTCAACCCAACAAAAAGAATTAGATAAGTTCCGAGGTAAAACAGCGACGCTCAAATTTGAATTGGAAGGTAACGACGTGGTTTACTTGGATGATGTCTTCTTCAAGAGTAGTTCTCTAAGATTTGGGGAACCGACACCAAAGGATGGCCGTAGTCCAGCAAGGTATAGCGGTGCTGCTTATGATGGGAATCTCTATAAAGACAATTTGCTGCTTGAAAAACCGCAATATACTCTGTCTTACAACGGTACTGGAAATATACCTAACTGGGCGAGTTTCCAGATCAATAAATCATGGATATTTTTGGATGGAGAGAAAAATCTTAGTAAGCGCGGTTTCACTAATGATCGCAGCCTTCCACCAGATTTTTACCAAGTGACAAACAATGATTATAAAAAGAGAAAACCTTATGTTGGAGGTCATCAAACACCTCTGGCATCTCGCAGTATTACTCTCAAGGACAGTAAAGCTGTCAATCTGCTAACAAATATTGTTCCACAGCACGAGGATCATAATAGGTCAATATTTTGGGAGAAATTTGAAAACTACGGGCAAGATTTTGCCAAAGAAGGTAAAGAAGTCTATGTCATTAATGGCATTGATGGCATTAAGGGCAGTCTTGATGCGGGCGGTAAAGCTATTCAAATTCCTGAAAATATATGGAAAGTCATGGTGGTTTTGGATAAGCCGGGTGCAGACCCTAGCGCAACTCCTGTATATGCCGTTGGTTTTTATTATCCAAATGAAAACCCCGGTAACATTGCCGAAGGCTGGAGAAACAAGGATTGGAGTAAGATTGACGATCTCACTCAACGTCCTGTCTGGTCTCTTGAAGAAATAGAAACCAAGATCGGCTACGATCTATTCCCTCTTCTTCCTCAAGAAATAAAACAAGATATCAAAGATATCAAATACATCTTTCCCAGTAAAGAATCTATTGGAGATACTTGGGCTAGCCTTCCTTGGAAATCAAATCCACCGCCACTTCCCGAAGACCCTACAGATCCGGAAGAGGAACTTGAGGAACTTGAGGGTGAATCTGAGGAACTTGAGGAGGAATAATAAATAATACCGAATCCGCGTTAAAATCCCCTTTATGTTCTTCCCCAACTCTCTCGATCTCCCTCTCGGCCCTAGTCGCGCTGCGGTTAATTATAAAAGGGATATTTAACGCGGATTTGTATTAATTTATCTGACGCCTATCGACACAGAAATATGATGAATATTCAAACGGAGGGTAGATCTGTTTTCAGCAATGTTTAGCATTTATCGCTCTGGGCAATTATCGTTTCGGATCGTTCCATCTGGCATGACAGTATTGCACAAGGTAGCGTCTTCCCATTCTCCGCAAAGATTGATTGTTGTATTTGGGCCATATTCAGGCTCTCCTCTAGCTCCCATCAGATTAGCATTGCACAGATTTGAACCATCAAATGATGTTTCCTCTAGAATCGCACCACTGAGGTTTGCTCCAGTAAGATCTGAATTAGTAAACCCTGTTTGATGCAACTGGGTGTTACTCAGATTTGCGCCAATTAGAGTTGCTTTATAAAAACCAGCTTCAGTGACATCTGCATCGCTGAGGTCGGCTCCAGTGAGGTTTGTATTTTGACAGTGGAGCCGAGATAAAAAACCATTTTTCAAATTAGCTCCACTGAGGTTGGCATCAGTTAAGTCGGCATAGTGCAAAGTTGCATTTTCTAAGCAGGCATTACTTAGATTGGCTCCACTCAAGTCAGCCCCTTCCAACCAAGCTTCTCTCAAGTTAGCACCACTGAAGTTAGCATTAATCAACTGAGCGCCATCCAAGTTCGCATCGCTCAAGTTAGCATTACTCAAGTTAGCATTAATCAAGTGAATACAATCCAAGTTAGCCTCGCTCAAGTTAGCACCACTCAAGTCAGCACCACTCAAATGAGTACTCGTCAAGTTAGCATTAATCAAAATAGCATTGGCGAGATTGATATCAATGAGCTTTGCCTTGTTCAAATCGACACCGCTCAAGTCAACCCCAGCAAAGTCTCTTTCTCCACTGGTATACCGTTCGAGCAATTCTTCAGCGTTCATAAATTATCTAGTCAATTATTTTAACTTTTGAATTATAGTACAATTATTCTATGTTTTGCTAGTCCTATCCGATCGCACTCAACCTCCCAGTCGCGCTGGTGCGGTTAATTATAAAAGGGAGATTTAACGCGGATTTGTATTAATTTATCAGACTCCTATTGAAACAGAAGTCAGATGAATATCTGTTTTCAGTAAGGTTTAGCATTCATCAAGCTGTACAATTATCATTTCGGATCGTTCCATCTGGCATGATAGTATTGCACAAAGTAGCGTCTTCCCATTTTCCGCACAGATTGATTGTATTTGAGTCGTCATATTCAGGATCGGGTCTAGCTCCCATCAGATTAGCATTGCACAGATTTGAACCATCAAATGATGTTTCATCCATAATTGCACCACTAAAGTTAGCTCCAGTAAGATCGGAATTCCAAAACCCTGTTTGATGTAGTTTGGTATTACTTAGATTCGCGCCAATTAGAGTTGCTTTATCAAAACCAGCTTCACCGAGGTCTGCATCGCTGAGGTCGGCTCCAGTGAGGTTAGTATTTTCACAGTTGAGCCTAGATAAAAAACCATTTTTCAAATTAGCTCCACGCTCGGTTGGCATCAGTCACGTCAGCGGAGTCCAAAGTTGCGTTTTCTAAGCAGGCATTACTTAGATTGGCTCCACTCAAGTCAGCCCCTATCAACCAAGCTCCTTTCAAGTTAGCACCACTGAAGTTAGCACCCTCCAACTGAGCGCCCTCCAAGTTGACCTCGGTCAAGTTAGCCTCGGTCAAGTTAGCATTAATCAAGTCAATACAACGCAAGTTAGCATTGATCGAGTTAGCATTGCTCAAGTCAGCACCACTCAAGTCAGCATAACTCAAGTTAGCATTAATCAGATTGGCATTGGCGAGATTGATCTCAAGGAGATTTGCCTTGTTCAAATCGACACCGCTCAAATCAACCCCAGCAAAGTCTCTTTCTCCACTGGTATACCGTTCGAGCAATTCTTCAGCATTCATAAATTATCTAGTCAATTATTTTAACTTCTGAATTATAGTACAATTATCCTATGTTTTGCTAGTCCTATCCGATCGCACTCCACCTCCTAGTCGCGCTGGTGCAGTTAATTATCAAGGGGATATTTAACGCGGATTTGTATTAATTTATCTGACGCCTATCGACACAGAAATATGATGAATATTCAAACGGAGGGTATATCTGTTTTCAGCAATGTTTAGCATTCATCAAGCTGTACAATTATCATTTCGGATCGTTCCATCTGGCATGACAGTATTGCACAAGGTAGCGTCTTCCCATTTTCCGCAAAGATTGATTATATTTGAGTCGTCATATTCAGGATCGGGTCTAGCTCCCATCAGATTAGCGTGGCACAGATTTGAACCATCAAATGATGTTTCATCCATAATCGCACCACTAAAGTTAGCTTTACTTAGGTTAGAATTCCAAAACCCTGTTTGATGCAACTTGGTATTACTTAGATTCGCGCCAATTAGAGTCGCTTCATAAAAACCAGCTTCACCGAGGTCTGCATCGCTGAGGTCGGCTCCAGTGAGGTTTGTATTTTGGCAGTTGAGCCTAGATAAAAAACCATTTTTCAAATTAGCTCCACGCTCGGTTGGCATCAGTCACGTCAGCATAGTGCAAAGTTGCGTTTTCTAAGCAGGCATTACTTAGATTAGCTCCCGTCAAGTCAGCCCCTTGTAACCAAGCTCCTTTCAAGTTAGCACCACTAAAATTAGCCTTAATCAACTCAGCGCCATCCAAGTTAGCCTCGGTCAAGTTAGCCTCGGTCAAGTTAGCATTAATCAAGTGAATACAATCCATGTTAGCATCGCTTAAGTTAGCACCACTCAAGTTAGCATTCATCAACTCAGCAGAAATCAAGTTAGCACCACTCAAGTTAGCATTCATCAACTCAGCACCACTCAAGTCAGCATCTGTTAAATTGGTCTTGGTGAGATTGATATCAATAAGCTTGCTTTTCTTCAAATTGGCATTGCTCAAGTCAACCTCAGCAAAGTCTCTCTCGCCATTGGCATATCTTCTAAGTAATTCTTCAGCATCCATAACTTTAACCCTTAATTTGTAATCGGTTGATAGTGTTAATAATACCGCTTTCCCAGTCAAGAATCTATTGGAAATACTTGGGATAGCCTTCCTTATTGAATGTCATCAGCTCAACAGACGGCACATCAACAGTAATGATAGCCCCCGGTGCCTTAAAGCAAGACACAACCATCAGCATTGCCCCAGTCAACCAACAAAACTTGTCCCTACCGCTGCCGGCGGGATTTGAATTTGCAGGAGCCTTCAAC
>NZ_JAUBVK010000013.1:26255-205018 GCF_036705795.1 Microcoleus sp. ARI1-B5 | reverse complement strand
GACCCCATCTTTTTTTACCATAAATCGGTCTAACCTGCTTCAGCTAGGGGTTTTGACGGGGTTGTCACCCCGTCAGGGCTGCGAGCCAATATTTGGCTAAAAAACCCGGTTTCTCGGCAAGTCTTGTGTTTTTGCAATGACTTACTTATACCAGTAAAGATATAGGCTGGCTGTGCGGGAAGATCGCATTCCTAAAAAATGCTTTCACAGAATCGGGATAATCCCGAGTTTTTTTTATTTTAGCTCTGGTTTAAATTCAGCCGTATATGCTAAAATTAAGAAAGCAATTTTTCAAACTAAAATTATGCAGTCAACTACCGAAAGCCTCATGGGAAAAGTTACCACAACTCTAGTAATTACGAATCGGTTGGATGAAGGGAAAGCAGAAGATGGTTTGATTCCTATTGAGCAAGTCAGGTCTGTCACTCTAGAAAATGTTTTGGTGGATACGGGCGCGACAACTTTGTGTTTGCCGAAAGATGCCATTGCAAGACTGGGTTTGAAAATTCTCAAGCAAGTGGTTGTGGAAACAGCCACTGGCATTAGTGAGGCTCGGATTTTTAGAGATGCCTCGATTTCTCTGTGCGGGCGCGAAGGCACGTTTGAGTGTCTGGAATTGCCGGAGGGGAAAACTCCGCTTTTAGGCGTGATTCCGATGGAAGCGCTGGGAATTGAAGTGGATTTGAAAAATCAAAGTTTGAAGGTTTTGCCCGACGGGCCGACGGAAACTTATTTGACGATTCTTTAACTTTAACATGAATTGAGGGGAAGTAAACATTATGCAGTCAACTACCGAAAGCCTCATGGGAAAAGTTACCACAACCCTAGCGATTCAAAATCTGATCGATCAAGCTGATGCCGAACGAGGCATGATTCCAGTAGAGCAAATCAGGTCTGTCATTCTAGAAAATGTTTTAGTGGATACGGGCGCGACAACTTTATGTTTGCCGAAAGATGTCATTGCTAGACTTGGTTTGAGAATCCTCAAGCAAGTGGTTGTGGAAACAGCCACTGGTATTAGCGAGGCAAGGATTTTTCAAGATGCTAAAATTTCTCTGTGCGGGCGCGAAGGCACGTTTGAGTGTCTGGAATTGCCGGAGGGGAAAACGCCACTTTTGGGCGTGATTCCTATGGAAGCGCTGGGAATTGAAGTGGATTTGAAAAATCAAAGTTTGAAGGTTTTGCCCGACGGGCCGACGGAAACTTATTTGACGATTCTTTGATGTTAATTTCAATGGAGGGGAAGTAAACATTATGCAGTCTACTGTGCAAACAGCAGCGGGCATTAAAACCGAACCCTCAACTGTCAACTGTCAACTGTCAACTGTTTAAGATTCTTTGATGTTAATTTCAATGGAGGGGAAGTAAACATTATGCAGTCTACTGTGCAAACAGCAGCGGGCATTAAAACTGAACCCTCAACTGTCAACTGTCAACTGTCAACTGTCAACTGTCAACTGTTTAAGATTCTTTGATATTCTTGAGTTTGGATGCTACCTATTCCAAAGGCAGCGCTAAGATGGTTAAGCACTGTTTTGCACTACTCTCATGTCCCAACGCGCCGAAACCTCACACAGCCTGCCAAGTGCATCCCACAACGGACATCATGTGACGACTTCTAACTCCAACAGCCAAAATACGATTCGGATTCGCGGTGCGAGACAGCACAACCTTAAGAATATCGATTTGGAACTGCCGCGCGATCGACTGATCGTGTTTACTGGTGTCTCCGGTTCCGGTAAGTCTTCCCTGGCTTTCGATACAATTTTTGCCGAGGGACAGCGCCGCTACGTTGAGTCTCTCAGCGCCTACGCCCGCCAGTTTTTGGGACAGTTGGACAAGCCGGATGTGGACGCAATCGAGGGGTTGAGTCCGGCTATTTCGATCGACCAAAAGTCAACTTCTCACAACCCGCGATCGACTGTCGGCACTGTTACAGAAATTTACGATTATCTCAGATTGCTCTACGGCAGAGCTGGCGAACCGCACTGTCCGATTTGCGATCGCTGCATTGCACCGCAGACAATTGATGAAATGTGCGATCGAGTCATGGCGCTTCCCGACGGCACTCGCTTTCACCTTCTGGCGCCAGTTGTGCGCGGAAAAAAAGGCACTCACCGCAAATTATTGTCGAGTTTAGCTTCCGAAGGATTTATTCGCGTCAAAGTTAACGGAGAAATTTTAGAACTTTCGGAAAATATCGAATTAGATAAAAATCATACCCACAATATCGAGATAGTTGTCGATCGGTTAATTAAAAAACCCGGTTTAGAAGAACGTTTAGTGGATTCTCTGGCAACTTGCTTGCGCCATTCTGAGGGAATTGCGGTAATTGAAGAGTTACCGGCTGACGAAAATTCCGAACCAAATCCGCCGATCGTATTTTCCGAAAACTTTGCTTGTCCCGAACACGGCGCGGTAATGGAAGAACTTTCGCCCCGGTTGTTTTCGTTTAATTCGCCCTACGGCGCGTGCCCGAACTGCCACGGTTTGGGGAGTTTGCGGACTTTTGCGCCGGAGTTGGTGATTCCTGACGAGAAAGCGCCTCTTTATTGTGCGATCGCCCCTTGGTCAGACAAAGACAATTCTTATTATCTCTCTTTGCTGTGCAGCGTGGCTGATGCTTGCGGATTTGCGATCGACACTCCTTGGTTCCGCTTGAGGCCAGAACACCAGCGGGTGATTTTGTACGGCAATCAGTCCAAGGGCACCGCAGAAGGTAAGAAGCGAGACAGCAGCGCCACCGATTTGAGGAGAGATTTTAACGGCGTGATTTCCATGTTGCAGCGCCAGTACGACGATACTGGTTCAGATTTAATTAAGCAGAAGTTGGAACAGTATCGGGTCGATCGCTCTTGCGATGTTTGTCGCGGAAAAAGGTTGAAACCCGAAGCGCTTTCGGTGCGGTTGGGACAGTACGGAATTGTGGATTTGACGGGGATTTCGATTCGGGAATGTCGCGAACGAGTAAATAATTTGGGATTGAGCGATCGGCAATTCCAAATATCCGATTTAGCCCTGAGAGAAATCAAAGCAAGACTGCAATTTTTGCTCGATGTCGGATTAGATTACCTGACTTTAGACCGTGCAGCCATGACGCTTTCCGGCGGAGAAGCCCAGCGAATTCGCCTCGCCACTCAAATCGGTTCTGGTTTGACTGGCGTCCTCTACGTTTTGGACGAACCGAGCATCGGACTGCACCAAAGAGACAATTTTCGCCTGCTGCAAACCTTAACAAAATTGCGCGATTTAGGCAATACTTTGATTGTCGTAGAACACGATGAAGAAACAATGCGCGCCGCCGACCACATTGTCGATATCGGGCCCGGCGCCGGCGTTCACGGCGGCAAAATTATCTCGCAAGGAAGTTTAGAAGACTTGCTGGCGGCCGAGGAATCTTTGACCGGGGCTTATTTGTCGGGAAAGCGAGTAATTGAAACTCCTAATGAAAGGAGAAAAGGCAACGGCAAAGCTCTCTCGCTCAAAAATGCGACGCGCAACAATTTAAAAAATATAGATGTGGAAATTCCGCTCGGAAAACTTGTCTGCGTGACAGGCGTTTCCGGTTCGGGAAAATCTACTTTAATCAATGAATTGCTGTACCCGTCGCTGCAACACTATCTCACCAAAAAAGTTCCTTTACCGACTGATATGGACGCCCTCAAAACCAAGGGCGAACGCTCTCTTGAGGATGTCGTTGATAAGGTAATTGTCATCGATCAATCTCCCATCGGCCGCACTCCGCGTTCTAATCCCGCTACTTACACGGGAGTCTTTGATGTGATTCGCGATTTGTTTTCCGAAAGCATTGAAGCGAAGGCAAGGGGTTACAAAGCGGGGCAGTTTTCTTTTAACGTGAAAGGGGGAAGGTGCGAAGCTTGCGGCGGTCAAGGCGTCAACGTGATTTCGATGAATTTTCTGCCGGATGTTTACGTGCAGTGCGAGGTTTGTAAGGGTGCGCGCTACAACCGGGAAACGCTGCAAGTGAAGTATAAAGGTAAGTCAATTTCTGATGTTTTAAACATGACTGTGGAGGAGGCTTGGGAGATGTTTAAAAATATTCCTAGGGCGGGCGCGAGACTGCAAACTTTGGTTGATGTTGGTTTGGGTTACATTCAGTTGGGACAGCCGGCGCCGACGCTTTCTGGGGGCGAAGCGCAGCGGGTGAAGCTGGCAACGGAACTGTCGCGCCGCGCTACTGGGAAGACGCTTTATTTGATTGATGAACCGACGACTGGTTTGTCGTTTTATGATGTTCACCACTTGCTAAATGTGCTGCAAAGATTGGTGGATAAGGGGAATTCAATTTTGGTCATCGAACACAATTTGGATGTGATTAGGTGCTGCGATTGGGCGATCGATTTGGGCCCGGAAGGGGGAGATAAGGGAGGCGAGATTATTGTGGCGGGGACGCCGGAGGATGTGGTGGCCAATCCGAGGTCTTATACTGGGAAGTATTTGCAAACTGTTTTGCAGCAGCATCCATTAGGGAGTGCTGTAGCCGTTAGTTAATACTAACAGGAATTACGCAATTGGGGTGCGTCAGGTGAGCTTTGAGAACGATTATTGAGAGTTTAAATATCTGACGCACCTTACAACTGAAATTCGTACTACTCCAATGGCGATAGGTTACAGTTATTGGTGCGTAAGATTATGGTATAATATGTACTAATAGTGTCCGATGTAAATCCATGGGTAAAATCTACAAATGGCAAAGGATCTCTTCCACAACACGGTCAAAATCGCCCTACAAAAAGATGGCTGGAAGATTACCCACGATCCCTACCAGTTACGTTATGGTGTTGCTGATGTCTACATCGATCTTGCAGCCGAAGAAGCGATCGCCGCTGAAAAAGAAGGACGTAAAATAGCTGTAGAAGTCAAAAGTTTCGCAGGTGGCTCCACCATTTCTGAATTCCACACCGCCCTCGGTCAATTCCTCAACTATCGCATTGCGATCGAAGTCTCTAGCGAACCAGAACGTATACTGTATCTGGCAGTGCCCACTGATACCTACCAAATGTTTCTCAGATTTGAACCCGCAAAAACTGTCATCGAACGTTATGAAATCCGACTAATTATTTACAATCCAACTCGTGAGGCGATCGACCAATGGATAGACTAAACGAATACCGCAAAATTGTTTGTGACTTTCTCGAAGACTTTTGTAAAAATGACGCAAATGCTCAGTTAATCTTTGATATCGCCCGCGATAGATATCTAGTGATGCACAACGAATGGCGCGACGAATATCGGATCTATGGGTGTGCGATGCAGCTCGATATCATCGAAAATAAAATCTGGATTCAACACAACAGTACCGAAATCTACATCGATCGAGAACTGATTCAACGTGGCGTGTCTCCTCAAAATATCATTCTTGGGTTTCGCTCCCCCAGCATCCGAAAACTCCTTGCCACCAACTATTCCTAGAGACAAAGGTTTGGAACAGTTAGATGGATATCTGGCTAGATTGGGACCAGATTCCGGTTGGTTGGTCATTTTCGATCGCCGCGAGAATGCACTGGAATTGGAAGAACGGTTGAAAACTGAGATTCATATTACTCCAATGGGGCGATCGGTTACTGTTATTCCAGCTTGAAGTTCTGTATAACATAGGACTTACGCAGCCACAACCTAATTATGTCATTCTGACCGCAGGGAAGAATCTCAAGCCCTTGTATATTCATTATCCGTGTATTAGTAGTGTAAGAGTTAGCAAAACATTAGTATTTATTTAATTATAATCTTAAATATTATGGATTATTGTTATATAGAGTTCGCATCAAAAGATACAAATTCTCTCTCCCGCGCGATTGAACTCTTCACAATGATTAAGGTTGCAAAAGAGACCGATGAGACAACCAACGATCGGCCATTGATAAACTATTTGACCGACGCAGAACGTTCATATTTTTGGAATCCCTCCCCTGAAGAAGAACAAGAGTGGAGCGACGAATGGTTTTCCACGCCGATCGAAATTCGCCTCTCTTCTAGAATGCTGACCCCACCGTGGGATTTAGAATCTATGCTCGATGGGTTTTGGATGGGAGATTACGAGCTGATTGACATTCAAGAACAAAAAGGAAAATACTACTTAAGGTTCGCTCCGCATGGCTATCCATACGGTGGTACAGGTTGCATGGTCGCTTTACTTGAGTGCTTTGGTCATAGAGTTGTGGGCATAAATGATGGCGCTGGGTACGAGAAATACACGCCGAAAACTGAGTTTTGGAAGCCGAAGCAGAAGGGATAGAATGCACCTCAACTTTCACAAAACAGAATCTGGGATTAAATACTAACTATCTTGAATTGTGGGAGACATTGCCATATTTTGTGCTTGTTTCTGCATGAATTCAATGTCCGATCGCAACCAAGTGCGGGCCCGACTGCACTGATGAGCAACTAACAGCCCCCACAGCCCTTTTTTCGTTAAAATTGGCACGACTAAATTGGCGCGAACCTTCATGCTGCGCAGAAACTCTCGGTGGCATTGGTGAATTGGTTCTGTTTCAATATCTGCAATTGCTCTGACTCTGCCGTCTTGGTACAAAGCAGCGTATTCGCCGTTAAAACACTCGTCTGGCCCCGTCGAACCCAAGATTGAGAGTTCGATCGCACTTAACATCTCGCAGGTAACTTGACCTTGCCACTGCCTGTAAAAATAATACAGCACCGCGCGATCGCTCTGCAACACTTCTCGAATGTCGTACAGGGATTTTTCTATTAATACGTCGCGCTTGAGAGTATCTGTCAAGCGGTTAACAATGTGTTGCAGGCGATCGCCAGACATGGTATTAACTCCTTAAGTATCTGCCTAAAGTTTACCTCTATTAAAGGTAGCAACTGCTAGGATAACTTTACAGCTAGAGGAAACATCAAATATGTCTGTAGTAGAATCTGCTTGGAAACACGAATTTATCGCTACAAACGGTATCAAACTGCACTGTGTCACTCAAGGCTCGGGGCCGCTGATGCTGATGCTGCACGGATTTCCTGAATTTTGGTATTCTTGGCGCCATCAAATCCCGGAATTTGCATCAGATTATAAAGTGGTGGCTGTGGATCTCAGGGGTTACAACGACAGCGATAAACCCAAGGATAAATCTGCTTACGTGATGGCAGAGTTTGTCCAAGATGTCAAGGGAATTATTCAGGGTTTGGGATACGAAAGCTGCGTTTTAGTCGGTCACGACTGGGGAGGCGCGATCGCCTGGAATTTTGCCTATGCTTATCCCGAAATGGTGGATAAATTAATTGTGATGAATCTACCGCATCCGGCAAAGTTTGCGGAAGGTTTACGCACTCCCCAACAATTGCTGAAAAGTTGGTACATTTTTTTGTTTCAGTTGCCTTTTTTGCCGGAATTTTTAATTAAGTTGGGTGACTATCGGGCAATTTCTGCTGCTTTGGAAGGCATGGCAGTTGACAAAAGCACCTTTACCCCCTCAGATATCGAAGCTTACAAAGATGCGGCTGCCAAACGGGGCGCTCTGACTGCTACTATCAATTATTACCGCAATATTGCTCGCGGATTTCTCGATCGCCCCCACAGGGATGTGCTGCAAGTTCCGACACTGATGATTTGGGGCGAAAATGATGTTGCTCTCGGCAAAGAGTTAAGTTACGGAACTGAAGATTACGTGCGGGATTTTCAGATTCAATACATTCCCAATTGCAGCCACTGGGTGCAGCAGGAACAGCCGCAGTTAGTGAATCGGTACATGAGAGATTTTTTGGCAAGCAAGGCTGTTTGAGCAAATATGCAGTTTGATTCGCCACAAGCGCCGATAGCCAACCGATTTTAAACAAAAAAAATAGTTTGCAATTAGGACTGAAGTCCTTACTACAAACATTTTTTATTATGAGCTATTCCACGGAGATTATATTAAATCTAGGTAACGGATTCGCCTAGCCCAAAGTGTCTTTGAGCAAGCTGATAAAGCTTTGTTTGGTCAAAATTTCGATCGCCAGCAGGGAAACAAAGCCAATCATTGCAAAGCGTCCGTTAACTTTCTCGGCATACTCGGTAAATCCGGTGTTGACTGTGCTGTCTACATACATCTTAGGCTCGATCGCAAAGTTGTTCAGCAGGCCTTGGTCGTCAATAATCAGGTTGCGTGAAGTCATTTGTTTTTCCTTTGTTGCTTTATGTAAATAAATGTAACAAAGTGTTAAGTTTATTAAAGTGATATAACGCACAAAAATATGTGATGCTCGTCACATACTTTTGTACTAAGCTTAGAATCAAAAATTTAAAATCCCAAATCTAAAATGGTATAACCCTTGCTTCGCGGGCATTGTGCCCGATCGCCAAATTAAATTTAAATGTATGAGAGCGGACAGTGCGGCATTTTGAACTCTTCTCTTCGTGGTTTTGCGGGCGATCGGGCGAGTGCGTTTGAGTATCAATTACAGGGAAGTATTATCAATAACTCTGTGCAAACTCTTGACTCTCAAGAGCGAGTGTCAGCGGTCTCTGCAACCGGGCGGCGGGTGGTTGGAGTGGGGAAGGTCGGTCGTTTTCCCGATCGGGCAACTTACACTCTTTACGACCCCGACACCGACATTGTGAAGTTCCGAAACCTCTGCTACAGCAGGCGCAAAGGGTTTGGGTCATAGTTCCGTCCCCAGTGGCGACTGCGGCAAAAATCCCTAGGGCTGACGCACTCTAAGAGCCTGAGAAACCGGGTTTCTTGTCAGGGGATTAGCATCAAAGCGTAGATTTTTGTCAAGAAACCCGGTTTCTTGGATTTTGGGTCAGTCCCGATCTCAAATTAGTTGACATAAATTATCAATTAACTTAAACTGCATATTGTATTCCAAGTAGCGGTGAATCCCATGACTTTTTCCACCTACACTCCAGCCTTGTACGCTAGTTTCAGACACCAGACTTTCACCTGCCGCCAGTTAGTCCCCGTGCCTTCTAAAGGCTTGCTGCGAATAGAACGGGGAGCTGTCCGAACCGTGACTTGGAGCGATCGGGGGACACCAATGACGCTGGGATATTGGGGAGTTGGAGACGCGATCGGTCAGCCGCTGTCAGGTGTCCAACCTTATCAAATTGAATGCAAAACTCATGTAGAAATTAGCTACATTCCGGAAAATTTGTGCGATCGATCCTTGGATGAAATTTTGTCGCACGTTCAGCAAACTCAAGCATTTTTCTGCATAGTTCGCACCGAATCTCTGCGCGATAGACTGCTGCAACTATTGGTTTGGTTGGGACAAAAATTTGGTCGCGAAGTCGCACAAGGATTGTTAATTGATTTGAGATTGACTCACCAGGAGATTTCCGAAGCTATTGGAATTACGCGGATTACAGTAACGCGGCTGATGGCGAGGCTGGAAGAGGAGGGATTTATCGATCGATCGCGCCCTCAATACATTGTTTTAACTTCGCGTTAGTTTGATTTTCACATAAGAGATATTTTTAATCGCAGATCGGCGCTGATTAACGCAGATGCTTTTTGAGAGCATCTGCGTTAATCTCAACTAATTTAAGTTGTCGGGATTGCCTTCAACAGATAAGCGCGAGTTCCCGTTAAGGTCGCGCCCTTGGCATCTCTGTACGTGTAAGTTCCGTAGGCAGAAATATCGCCGAAGTTATTGATGCCACTAGCGCGAGTCAAAGTCACTTGCTGGCCGCCAAAGCTGGGATTTGTGAGTACCAATTTATTCAAGTCTTGGAGTTTACCGTTGTTCCAGACAAAAGCGCGGTCTTGAGCAGACATATTTTGGGAGTAGCCGACTACTTGACCGAATTGGTTGATGCCGGCGGTTTGGCCGTTTGCACCGCCAAAGCTGCCGAGGTCGATTTTTTGGCCGTTTTGTAACAGGAATGGGGAACTTGTGGCTGTCGCGCCGGTGCCGCTGGCAGTCCAACCGATGATTTGTCCGGCATCGTTGATGTCGCGGAGATTGGCTTGTTCGGCTCCAAATGTGCCGAGGTTGGTCAGTTTGTATTTACCGTCTGGGCCTTTTTCCCACAAAGCCGCAGTGTTGACAGTTTTGTCGTTGAGTCCGTCACTGTCAATTTGTCCGACGATCGTACTTTTATTGTTAATTCCATTTGCGACACCGGTGTCACCGCCTAAATCGGGCAGCGGGTTTATGAAACCCTGGTTTACAGAGAAAGGTCGGGTGCGATTGGCAGCCGTTGCAGTTCCACCGGGCCCGTAAATGTGGCGGCCGGCGATTTCGTTTTTGTTGTTGATGTCGAAGAAATAGCTTTCTACACCGGGCAAGTCGGTGATTTGCAGGCTGTAGTCAGCCCCATCTTTCTTTTGCCACAGCAAGCCGCGGTCTGTGGCTTGACCGGCAATTTCATCGCTTGTACCGGCGATCGCGCCTAAATCGTTGATGGCCGCAGTAAAGCCACCTCCACCCCGCTGAGTAACGGTTTGTCCGGTGAGGAGGCCGCCGCCATTTTTCACGCCGGTGCTAGTCAGCGGCTTGAGTTCCCCGTTTTCCCAAATAAACCCTTGGTTGCGGAACCCCGTGCCCAGCACTTCGGTGGTTTGGGAACGGCCGACTATCTGTCCTCGGTCGTTAATGGCATTAGCTTGGGTGGCATTGCCTGTGGGTGCGATCGCACCCAAATCAACAACTTGGTAGCGGTAGAGGGGTATATCGGCCGAAATTATTGCTTTCTCGACTCCTGCAGCTACATTTGTGACCATTGCCAATAGGTCATCTTCGGCTTTGACGAGGGTGTTGCCCCCTTCGATGACAAGGGAGATGGGTTTACCTACGAGGCTGCCACCTAAGCGCAGTTTATCGGCGATCGGATTAAATCCAGATATGGTAACAGAACCTTCGCCTGCTTCGAGAACGATTTGATCGCTGCCATTGCCGACAGAAACTGCATCATTGCCAGTTCCTGGTTTAATCACGTTATTGCCGTCGCCTGCATTGATGTTGTCGTCGCCTTGACCGGTGTAAATTTGGTCGTTGCCGTCGCCTGCGGTGACGAAATCGTTGCCGCTTCCTGTGACGACGCGGTTGTTGCCTTTGCCGGAGAAGACGCGATTGTTGCCTTCTCCACCGTTGATGATGTCGTCGCCTGCTGTGGCGTAGATGGTATCGTCGCCGGGGCTGCCGGTGATGATTTTATTGCCGTCGCTAGCAAAGATGGTGGTTGCTGTCGATCCGGCATCAATAATGTCTTTACCTTGGCCTGCAAAAATAGTACCGCTGGCGTCGCCAGTGATGAGGCTGTCATCATTTTGGAAATTAATTTGTGAAGCGGTTCTTTCTGCATTGAGACTGCTTGGTGAGCCGATCGACTTTGACAACAGGCTTTCTGCAGCTGATAAACCGCTGGATATTCCCAAATCTGCGACTGCCGTGTTGGGAAATAGGGGAGATGTTGTTGTATTTGCGGATGTATTGAGCACGTTATCGGGAACCATTGAGAACTCCTTTGATATTTACGGTTGAACGGTATTTAAGCGTGTAGAACTGCACCCAAAAGTCAGAGTTGTGGGGAACAATATTGATGCTATAATCTCGAAAAAACCTTACGAGAGTTGAGTTGATTTGTTAAAAAATCAACAATAATTTACCTGGAATCCAGGGCCAACGCATCTAATGAAAGAAGTTTCCCCGCATAGCGTTTTTAGCTTTCACAAGCGCTATCTGCGGGTCAGTCGATTTTAGATTTTAGATTTTAGATTTTAGATTTACTCTCGCATTGAATTAGGGAGCAGGAACTAGCGTCTAAAATTTTTGGATCTCCACGACAGGAGTCGGAAAGCAAGTATCCGTTTTTGGGCGGGTCAAGCAATGTCAACAGGATGCAGCAATCTCGATCGATAGATCGATCGAGATCCGCCCTTTCTCTGACAGGCTCGGATTATTTTCTCAGTCAAAAGACTAGGAGAATCATGTATCTGCAATTACTTTGAAGCGTTTGGCTCCAATTAATCTAGACGAAGTAGATTGTAAAGCCTATTGCTAATTAAAGTCAACTAGCTTGTCTGAAATAATAATTTTTTTTACATCCAAAATCTTTGTAACTACCTATATACAAAGGTTTCACGGCTGAAATCAGTTATCGACCGTTCTCGTTAATAAGAATGTTATCAATAAATTTTCTTAAGAATTGTTTAAGAAAACTAGCCGATTAACTGGTTGGGCTTAAAATCCTTGTCGCAACTATCTCTTGAGTATTATTTTCAATAAATGCCATGAATTCAAAACCGCGCAAGTCCCTGAATTCGACTTTAGTTCTCGTTTGTCTGGCAGTTAGTTCGATCGCCGGTACAGCCACTATTAGTTCTAACTTGCAAGAAACTGCGCTCCTATCGCTCCTGCAACCGGAAAGCGCGATCGGCCAAACCCCGACTCGCACCCAAGAATCTCCAGATGCGATCGTCCGCTGGAACGCTCTCACATTAGATATCATCAAAGCCGAAAAAACATCGCCGCCAATGGCAGCCCGCAACTTAGCGATGGTTCACGCTGCCGTTTACGATGCCGCGAACGCTGTTTCCAAAACTCGCAAACTATACAAAGTGCAAGTGCAACCTCCCGCCGGCGCATCAGCCGAAGCAGCAGCAGTAGCAGCAGCACACCGCGTATTAGCAAATTTGTACCCGAAACAAACAGAAACTTTAGATGCAGCAAAAACAGCATCTTTGGCCGCAATAGCTGAAGGGAAATCAAAAACCGACGGCGTGCAATTGGGAGAATTTGTAGCAGGCAAAATCTTAGAATGGCGCAAAGATGACGGCGCAAATGCCGAGGTGACATATACTCCTACTAATCAACCCGGTTATTGGCAACCTATACCGCCCGATTTGAAACCAGCTTCCATGCCGCACTGGAAAAATGTCAAACCTTTTGCAATGACAAAAGGTTCGCAGTTTCAGATTGCAAATATGCCAAGTTTGACAAGCGAAGAATACACAGCAGAGTTTAACAAACTTAAAGAACTAGGAGCCAAAGATAGTAAAGTTCGCACAGCAGATCAAAGTGCGATCGCCAAATTTTGGTTGAACAATCCAGGTACTGTCACTCCTCCCGGACATTGGAACCAAATTGCTGCGGATATTGCCGTTCGCCGCGGCAATACCTTCGAGCAAAACGTGCGTTTATTTGCAGTGTTGAATATCGCCCTCGCGGATGCCAGCATCATCGACGGCGACCAAAAATACACCTTCAATCGGTGGCGGCCGCTTACAGGAATTCAGCAAGCAGATAAAGACGGCAATCCCCAGACAGCAGCCGATGCAAATTGGACGGCGTTACTGAATACTCCATCTTCCCCAGCTTATGTTTCTGGACACAGTACCTTTGGCGGTGCAGCGGATGCAGTTTTGACTGCTTTTTTCGGCGATAATGTTAGTTTTACCGCCGTCGCAGATGCTTCGGTAAATTTGCAGCCTCGGGCTTTTAAAAGTATTGCTGAAGCTGCGGAGGAAGCCGGGATGAGTCGCGTTTACGGCGGTGCTCATTGGCCGTCGGACAATCGAGATGGGTTGAAGGCGGGCAGGAATTTGGGCAAGTATGTTGTGGAGAAGTTTTAGTTACAGGAATTACGCAAATTTTCTCAATGTATTTGACTGTTGACTCAGGACTAATAAAATAGACATCTCCAATAACTCTTGTGGGAAGTAGGGGTTAGGCATCCTGCAGGCCCAAGACTGGGTTTTATGGAGATGTCTATTTTTAAATTGGAGCACCCATCCCTTGCGATGGGTGCAGCAGGCGGAAAGTACGCGCGGCGAAGCTATCGTCCGCTGGAATCGCCCAAAGCCCTATTCGCGAGTCTCAAGATGCGATCGTCCGCTGGAACGCTCTGACATTAGATATCATCCCTGTATAAAAAAACCTCGCGTGCCAATGGCAGCAAGCAATTTAGCGATGGTTCGCGCTGCGGTTTACAGCGCGGCAAATGCGATCGGCTTGGCACTTATGAGATAGACTAGAAGTTGTGCCAAATCCTAAGAGCGATCGAGTAAGTCCTAGGCTTGACATTGTAACCGTCCTGGCTGTTGATATAAATTTGAGTAAAACGGATATTTTTATTTATGAAGTCTAATCGATTTCAAGAATTAGATATGATGAGAGGCTTTGCTGCCTGCTGGGTACTGGGGGTTCATTTTTGGTACTTCAATTTCATCCCTCCATTTTTTGGATACAGTAACTTTTTTGAGTATGCAAAAGTAGTGGGCCCAGCCTCGACTATCGCCAAGTTTTTACCCCTGCCATTTAATAGTCTGGGGAATATAGTTTTGGATTTGCTGAATATATTTTTCTTGCTTGGATATCAGGGAGTTCATATTTTTTTCATTCTCAGTGGTTTTGGACTGGCTTATTCAAGAATTTTAAAACCTGATGAAAGCTGGAGCATTTTTATCAGAAAAAAGTTTTTCCGAATCTACCCTACCTACTGGATACTTTTAGCCGTATCTTTGATAATTCCTCGGTTAAGAGCGGATTTATTTTATGGCTATTTTGATTGGCATTCATTGTGGAGAAGTTTGATTATTCTCGATAAAGCAATACCATTTTCTTGGTTTATGTTTCCACTGATTCAATTTTATTTGTGTTTCTTTTTGCTCTTTAAATACTTACAAAAACTTTCGGTTTTTCAGTTTATTTTTACTTCTCTTTTCATTAAAATAACCTATGCTTTTTTAGTTTTAACGTTAGGCTTTAACCGATTTCAGCCAATATTAGGCGACCTCAATTATCCAGGATATTTAGCAATTTCAAGGTCATTTGAGTTTTGTTTGGGAATGGCAATGGCAAAGGTTTATGCAAGTAATCCTACTCTATTAATTAATTTCCTAACTAAGCCCGTTACAATAGCCATAGCAATTGTCTTGGAAGTTTTGGGTATTCTGGGTTCTTTTAAATTTACAAATAACATAAAATTTTTAGGCATAATTTTACCTTTTGGGCTGTCTTTTTATGATGCTTTCATTGGATTTGGCATATTTGTAATTGTATTTAATATATGTAAAAATTTAATAAATCTATCTGGATTAATAACTAAATTTTTGACATGGGTTTCTCGGATTTCCTACGAACTATATTTGACGCAGTTTATTGGGTTAATTGTGATACCAAATTTTTTTACTGTGGTTGTTCGAGGTGAACCGGCACTTTTGACTGCTAGCCGTGCTATTTTACTTTATGTATTAATCATTGAAATTTGTATAGTTAATGCTTGTTTATTGCAACAGCTAACAAACTCGATCGCCAGTCGAGTTAAATTAGCGATGGCTCTCTTTACGTCTGACAGAAAATAACATATAATCCGGCTGCCTGGGAATAGTCCACAGTCAGCCGACTTGAGATTCTAGTCTAGATCGCTCCTGGACGCACTAAGGCCAGAGAAACCGGGTTTTTTACCCTTACTGTGGACTATAGCGAATGATTTTCGTACAAAAACTCGGTTTCTGACTACCCGTGCGTCCAGGACTATAGATTTGAGAATTATTCCCGTCAATCAGCCTGCGAAGGAATCCGGGGGATTTTGAGAAACGATGCGGAGATTTTATGTATTTTAAAAGTTTTACTAAAGTGGCGAAGTCATCGGGGATGAGTCGCGTTATAATTTTTGACATTGCCTACCTCAAAAAAAGCGATCGAGCAAATCAATTTTTTGCAGTCTGTTTTTATCACATCAGACTGATCAGAAGCCCAGAGTTTTATCCTTAGACGTAAGTTATCAACCTAGTGTTATCAAAAACAACAATTAGGAATTTTACCCTCGCCCTTTTAATTGCCATCGGCATAGAGTTGTTCAGCGGAACGACAATTTTTGCTCAAAACGTCGTCGCAATTAAATTCTCCCGCACTGCTGCGGGTGTCAGCACTCGCTACATCGGTGCAGTCGAGGGCAACATCAACTTTGACCTCAAAGATTTGCAAGATTTGGGAATTAATACCTACCGCATTTACGGCGGGATGTCCCGGTGGGAACCCGAAGACGATGACGCTAAATACGGCTGGCCGGAAATCTCCCAAATTAAGGCAAATCCCAATATAATTAATTGGGCGCATTGGGATAAAATTATGACCGATCCGCCCCAGGGCAGCGATTATTGGTGGTCGGGAGCACCTGGCACTGTTTGGCAAGGCAATGCCAGGACTATTTTTAATACTCTCAAACAAGCAAATATTCGCCCGGTTGTCAGCATTCGCAATGTTGATAGTAGCTGGAATCCGTCCTGGGCGCTGCAACTGAATCCGCCGCGCGCTAAAGAAGATTGGAACGAGTGGTGGGAACACGTTTTTGCTACTGTTTATTGGTTGAACGTGCGCAACGATTACCGCGTTGATGATTGGGAAATTCACAACGAACCGGATAACCGGGAACAGGGTTGGGGCGGGACTAGGGCTGACTATTTTGAGTTGGTGAAGGTGGCTAAAGATGCGATCGACTTTGTTTACAAAACTTATTTGCCTGCGCGCGCTTACCGCATCCACGGCCCGAAAACCGTAGGCGGCAGCAATTGGCCGGCTGATGCTTTGCGAGAAATACCCAATTATTTCGATACTGTCAACTTCCACAATTACGATGCAGATCTTTCTAACTACACCCGCAAAGTGCGCGGCTGGATGAAGGGTACTGTCCGCGCCAACTCGCAGCTTTGGGTGGGAGAATGGGGAAGTTATCAAATTAGCTATAACGATTTCCCTTTAGCTTTAAGTTTGATTAAAAATTTGATCCGAGCTTCCCAACCGGGGGATAATTATATTTATGGGAGTCACGTATTCTGTTTGTACGACTGGGGAAAGCCGGGACTGGCGGAAGGTTTGCTGGGGGACGGAGGAAAACGGCGCGCCAGCTACTATGCTTTGCGGATGGGAATTCGGGCTTTGCAGGGCGGTAGAGCTAGCTTTTTTCCTATCACTAACAGTTCGGATTTAATGGCAGTTGCAACTCTTGATGCTAGTAAGAATGTTTACTTGCTGGCTGTTAACGACCGAGCCAAATCTTATACTGTTCGTGCCGATATTTCGGCTCTGATCGAAGCTGGTAATGGTACGGTGCGGGAGTTCAGTTTTCGGTCAATGGATGAGGTTGTTGGTAGCTTAAGCCTCAAAGGCGGCAATGCGACTTTTGCGGTGCCGGGGAACAGCGCTATTCTCATCAAGTTCGATCGCCCGAATTGAATGTCAAATCCTCGGAGTTCAGAATTGGGATAAGATAGAATTAGTTACGATCGCAATTATTTATTTTCGGCCTGTTTCGCCCTATCTCCCCCTCGGACCCTCTCCCTATCCCCCTCGGACTCTAATTGCACAGTTGAAATACCTAAATCGTCATGTTGCGATCCCCCTCGTGTCGCTGGTAAATTGTTAGCGTGCAGGTATCTTGCCTCCAACAGAATCCGAGCGAGAGTTCCGTTGAAGGCCAGAAATTCGGGTGCACTCAAGACGATCGCAGAAATTATTGCTCGTAAACCCTCAGCAGTTAGACTGGGCGAGGAATTGCCGGCGAGTCCAAAGTCCACCCTCTGGCAGGTAGCATTGCTTCTGACTTGCCGAACCTGTCAATTGTCAGGATTTGGCACGGAATTAATTTTCAATGCCAAGATGCTGGAAGTAGGGGTGATTTTAATCGTACAGAAACTTTGAGCGCGTTTGGAAACCTCGCGGGCAAAGCCTCTCAATCAACCTGCTGTCGGCTGTGGCGATCGGGTTTTTCTAACAAATATCACTCTTATGCCCCCTGATGTTTATTCCCTCTCTCAGTCAGGTCATTAACCGCAATCCCCTCACCGTCACCCCTGGGACGCCCGTAGAAGAGGCGATCGAGCTGATGAGCAGCACAGGAGCCAGTTACGTCCTCGTGGTAGAACCGCGCGGGCATTCTCAACTCGGAAATCCCACGAACGGGACTTCTCCACAATCGCGCAAACAGTCGGGTTTCTACCACGGCGTACCGCGTGCGCTACCGCCATCCGTCAACGGGCCGGGTCTCAACGGCTCAAAACCATCCTATCGGGCTGGGCAGACGGTGCTGGGGATTTTTACAGCGCGTGATGTCGTACAGCTAAATTCGATCGGCGCTGCTTTGAGGGGATTTGCGATCGAACAAATCATGATCCGAACCGTAACTGTAGCAAGAGAATCGGAAATCCCCGACTTTTTTGCCTTAGCAAATCTGCTGGAGAAAAATCAGATCGGCCATTTGCCAGTCATCAACGACGCTGAAGAACTTGTCGGTTTAATTAGCTCTCAAAGCTGGGTTCAACTGTTGCAGAAAATTGGGGAATCGGCACAACCAGCAATTAGCAGCGCTTCGCCACCGGCGGCGGTCTTCGCGTTCCCTCCACCGCTGCCAATTTCACCTCCGAAATTAGAGCTGCCCGCTCATTTAATTAAACTCGATCAAATCCCTCAAATTGCAGCCTCGCGAATTATTCACGCTCCAGCTACGGCTTCGGTTCGCTATTTGGCGCAACTGATGTTCCGACACAATGTTAGTTATGTATTAATCACTGAAACCCCAGAACAAACCTCGACTGGTGCTGCTCAAAATTCCAAATTTACAAATCCCAACCTCCACAAACTGGTTGGGGTGGTAAGTTCGCGGGACATCGTGCAGTTGCAGGCCCTAGACAGAGACTCCAACAGAATTAAAGCGGGAGCAATTTGCAACAGTTCGCCGCCGCTGGTGCGATCGCACTCTACCCTGGAAGCAGCCATCGCCCTGCTGCAAAAAAACTACTGCCAGTTGCCTTTATTAGTCATCAACGACAGCAATCACCCGATCGGGATTGTCAATCCTCAAACTATCCTTTTACAAGCGCTGGATTCAAAATCTCTGCATTCAGGCTTGATCGCTTTGCAGCGCCAGCTAGAATCTAGCAACGCGCAATACAAAAAATTCTTGGCCCAAATACAGCGAACGGCCGCCAATCGCCCCCCAAGTGCAGAAATTGCTGAAAACAGTTTCGCCGGGCCTCTCAATCTCCCCGCTACCGTCAACAATCAGGGGATTTGGGATTGGAATCTCGAAACTGATGAGTTTTTTTATTCGGCGCAGTGGCAAGAAATGCTGGGCTACAAAGAAGGGGAAATCTCGAATCGGCGATCGGAATGGTGGAGTCGCATTCACCGAGACGACATTGACGGAGTAAAAGCAGCTTTAGAAGATCACTTCGCACAAAAAACACCGGATTTTGCAGCAGAATATCGGATGTACTGCAAAGACGGCAGCACTGTCTGGGTGCTGAACCGAGGTCAAGTTTTGCGGAGCGCTGCGGGCAAACCGCTGCGGGTAGTCGGAACTCATACAGATATTACTCCAAACAAGCAGTTAGAACTCAAAAACTGCGAGAACGATCTCGACCAATTCCAAGTATTTGACTCTTTGAAAGCAACAGTAATTTTCCAGATGGATGCCGGGGGAATTTGGACATTTCTCAACCGCGCTTGGACGGAAATTACTGGGTTTTCGGTTTCCGAAAGTTTGCAAACTAATTTTTTAGATTGGGTGCATCCAGATGAGGGTCAGCATTGTAGAAATTTATTGGAGTCTTTGCTGTCGTCCAAGTCGGCATTTTATCGGCGAGAACTGCGAATAAAATACAAGTCGGACTCGGGCCAAAACGAATTGGGAATTCACAGTAATTCGGGCTTTGTTTCGGTTGAAATATTTGCCCAAGTCCGGCGGAATTCCCAAGGTGAAATAGTGGGAATTTTAGGGACTTTGCACGATGTCTGCAACCGCGTCGAAGGGGTTGAGGAACTGCGGGAAAGCGAGCGGGCAATTCGATCGCTCTACGAGGTAATGGTGGGCTCGTCCGGCTCTTTTGACGAGCGAACGGCTCGGTTGCTGGCAATGGGTTGCAGTCAGTTTGGGATGGATATCGGGCTGTTGGGCAGGGTTTTGGGCGATCGCTACGAAGTGCTCGCGGCTTATGTACCGCAAGATTTTCCCTTCGGATTTGCCAAAGGAGACGGTTTTGCTTTGAGCAGAACCTTCGAGCGAGAGGTTTTGCGATCGAGCGAACCTATTTCGATCGAATCCGCCGGCACTACTGAGTGGCGCAACCACCCCGCTTACGCCGTGCGCCGGTTGGAGGCTTTTGTCGGCACGCGGGTAATAGTACAAGGGCGAATTTTTGGGACTTTGAGCTTTACTTCCCGCACCGCTAAACCTCCTTTAAAACCGCTGAATTTTGAAATTTTAAAGTTGATGGGCAATTACATCGGCGCGGAAATTGCCCGCGAAGAGCGAGAGCGAACTTTGCAGCGTCAGTACCAGCGCGTTTTGCTGCTCAAACAAATTACTCAAAAAGTGCGATCGACCTTAGACACTCAAGAAATTTTTCAGACTACCGCCACCCAAATCGGCCGCGTATTCGGCGTCAATCGCTGTACAATTCACACCTATCTTGCCCAACCTTATGCCCACCTTCCTTGCGTCGCAGAATACTTAGAACCAGGTCACGAATCGGCTTTAGATTTAGAACTTTCTGTCACTTACAACCCCTACACAGAAAAATTGCTCGCTGAAGATATAGCCCTGGCATCTCCCGATGTGTTTGCCGATCCTTTGCTCGAATCTTCCGTGCCGATGTGCCGCCGCATCGGATTAAAATCTATGTTGGCGGTTCGCACTTCCTATCAAGGAGAACCGAATGGCATTATTACTTTGCACCAGTGCGATGCAACTCGCCAGTGGACTCCCGACGAAATTGAACTCTTAGAAGATGTTGCCGCTCAAGTCGGAATTACATTAGCTCAAGCACGACTTTTAGAAACGGAAGTTCAGCGACAGCAACAGTTGGCCGAGCAAAATGAAGCTTTGGATCAAGCGCGACAAGCGGCGGAAGTTGCTAACAGAGCTAAGAGTGAATTTTTAGCGACGATGAGTCACGAAATCCGCACTCCGATGAATGCGGTAATCGGGATGACGGGTTTGCTGCTGGATATGCAACTAACTCCAGAACAGCGCGATTTTGTGGAGACAATTCGCACCAGCGGCGATGCTTTGCTGACTATTATTAACGATATCCTCGACTTTTCCAAGATTGAATCGGGCAAAATGGATTTGGAACGCAGCCCCTTCGAGCTGCAAAACTGTATAGAAGAATCTATGGAATTGCTGGCTCCGAGAGCGTCGGAAAAAGGTTTAGAGTTGGCTTACTTTATTGATGATTCTGTTCCTAAAAAAATCTTAGGAGATGTCACGAGGCTGCGCCAAATATTGGTAAATTTGCTGGCAAATGCAGTTAAATTTACAGAATGTGGAGAAATTGTCGTCTGCTGTACGGCGAGAAAAATAGAGCTTTTACCTGCTAAGAGTTTGCCGGAAATCAGCAATATTCTAGAGCCGCAAAAGTTGGCAGGTAGGAGACAATACGAGATTCAATTTGGTGTCCAAGATACGGGCATTGGCATTCCGCCAGACAGGATCGATCGCCTGTTTAAAGCTTTTTCGCAGGTGGATGCTTCGACAACGCGACATTACGGCGGGACGGGTTTGGGACTGGCTATCAGCCAGCGTTTGAGCGATATGATGGGGGGTAAAATGTGGGTTGTCAGTCAGGTTGCTCCGGGAAATTCTAAGTCTCAACCGACAGTTTCTGCGATCGGACAAAGTACGGCAGGAAAGCCGCCTGCGGAATTTTCTGCGCCGTCGATATCGGGTTCGGGTTCGATTTTTTATTTCACGGTGATTGCTGAAGCGACGGAAAGCGCGGCTGAGGAAAAACAGCCGGAATTTGCGGCTGGTAAGCGTTTGTTAATTGTCGAGAATCATGCCATTAACCGGCAAGTTTTGATCCGGCAAGCTGAGTCTTGGGGCATGATACCCGTGGCTGTAACTTCGGGTGCTGAGGCTTTGGAAATCATCAAAGAAAATTCGGCGATCGATTTGGCTATTTTGGCGATGAATCTACCAGATATGGACGGTGTGGCTTTGGCTGTGGAGATTCGTTCATGGGAGCTGAGCAATTTGTCTGGCCGCGACGGGCTAAATCCGAATGTCATCAAAGTTAAAAGCCCTCGCAAAGTTACGCTGCCTTTGGTGCTGTTTACTTATTTGAGCAAGGCGGAAGTTTGGAAAAAACTTGAAACTACAGAAGTACATTTTTCGGCTTTTTTAACTAAGCCTCTAAAACAGTCGCAGTTTTATAATGTATTGCTGCAAGTTTTTGGATATGTTGCCGGCAGAAGCGGCAAGGGAGAACTTTCAAATGTGGCGACTTTGACTTCGGGATTGAAGTATTTTGAAAATTCTCAAGAACAGCACCGCGTGCAGCGGACGCCTGCGGTTTTGAGGCAGGTTGCGAGCAATTCTGCCGCACACGATGCAGCTAATTCTAGTCAGATTCGGATTTTGCTGGCCGAGGACAATGTGGTGAATCAAAAAGTCGCTACGCATTTGCTCGACAGGATAGGATATCGGGCCGATATTGCGGCTAATGGGTTGGAGGTTTTGGAGGCCTTGAAGCGGCAATCTTACGATGCTGTGCTGATGGACGTGCAGATGCCGGAGATGGACGGGTTGGAAGCGACGCGGCGCATTTGTCGGGAATGGCCAGCTAACAAGAAGCCGAGAATTATTGCGATGACTGCTAATGCGATGCAGGGCGATCGCGAAAAGTGTCTGGAAGCCGGTATGGACGATTATATTACTAAGCCGGTGCGCCGGGAAGAGTTGGCGATCGCCCTCAGCAAGTGCCAACCGCTGCATCGGGATGAATTGAATGCCGTTACTGAGTCGAAACATCCAGAAATTTCTGACAAAATTGGCAGTGAGGCTGCTAGAAATTCGAGCGTTCAACCGCCAGCAAATTCGCCGATAGATTTTCATGTTTTGAAAAATCTCCGCGAGCTAGACGATGACGAAGATCCGGATTTTTTGGGGGAGTTGATTAAGATATATTTGTTGGACGCACCGCAGCATTTAGAAACAATGAAGGAGGCTATTTTTCTCGGCGATGCTGACAGTTTGAAGCTGGCTTCTCACACGCTGAAGTCGAGCAGCGCCAATTTAGGAGCGGTGTCTTTTTCGGAAGTTTGCAAGGAGTTGGAGTTGATGGGCCGCGTGGCGGTTGAGTCTGGAGGGGAACAGGTTTTTGATGCGAGGACGGCGCGCGATCGCCTGTTGGAAGCCCAAGCGGAGTGGGAAAAGGTGCGGGCGGCTTTTGAGACGGAATTGAAAACGGGGAATTTGCGATCGCAAATTGAGTAATTGCTAATTGGTAATCGGGAATTGGTAATTGGTAATCGGGAATTGGTAATCGGGAAGATAAACATAAATCCTGTAGGGGCGGGTTCACCAAAATCTCTAAGACAAGTCAGACAGCCTAGTAAACCCGCCCCGAACCCAACCAAGATGCTTCATTAACCGCACTCGATCTAATATAATGTCCCGTTTGCCCGTAATTAGCGAGTGTTCGATCGTTCGGAATGCAAGTCCTCTCTTTATATATGAATTAATAAGGACTTGCATTCCGATGCTGCGAACTAAATTATCGTTGCATAACCGGACATGATAATTACCCATTCCCAAAATAGCTATTTAACTTTCACCTAAATACGCTTTGCGAACAGTTTCATTCGACTGCAAATCGCTAGCAGTACCGGCGACTACAACCTCACCAGTTTGGATGACATAGCCGCGGTGGGCTACACTTAAAGCCATGCGGGCGTTTTGTTCCACCAGTAAAATAGTTGTTCCTTCAGCATTAATATCGCGGACGATCGCAAAAATTTGACTGACTAACATCGGCGCCAAGCCCATACTCGGCTCGTCCAACAATAGCAAACGGGGGCGCGACATCAAAGCCCGGGCGATCGCCAGCATTTGCTGTTCCCCCCCGCTGAGAGTTCCCCCTTTTTGACTAATTCTTTCTCGCAAACGGGGAAATAAATTTAAAGCTTTTTCCATATCCGACTTGATACCGAGAGTATCGTTGCGGAGATAAGCACCCATTTCCAGGTTTTCTTGCACCGTCATGCGCCCAAAAATCAGCCGCCCTTCCGGACTTTGAGAAATGCCCAAACGGACGATCGCCTCCGTAGACAGCGATTCCAAAGGCTTTCCCTCAAACAGTACACTACCCTGGCGCGGGCGCAGCAGCCCTTGAATCGTGCGCAGAGTTGTAGTTTTCCCCGCCCCGTTGCTACCGATTAATGTCACAACTTCTCCCTGCGAGACTGTTAGCGAGACTCCTTTGAGAGCGTGAATATTTCCGTAGTAGGTGTGTATGTCTTTGATTTCTAGCATAATTACTCTTTCTGCTTTGTCCTTTGTTATATTATCCCGACTAATCATAAATTTTTATTGCATTTATTTAAAATTAACCTTTTTTAGAGTAAGCAGTAATTTTACTTAAATCAACACGCAGCGATCGCTCGAATATCAGGTATTTTGAGCAGTTGTTGCCGCCAACTTTACAGAAAGTTTAATCAAATAAAAGATTTCTTGACCGTAACTTTACAACAATCTCTAAGTAAAGGGATAGTATGAATACGTAAGGGAAAACCCCCACTAGAAATTACCCAAATCACAGCACTTAAAATCCTGCAAATTTAAGGAGATTTACCATGAAATTAACTCCCCGTACCGGAGCGATCCTCTTCGAGGGCTTCGCTAACGCATTTTTATTAGCAACTCCTTTAGTAACCGGGTTGACTGTAGGTATAGCGCCCAGCAGTGCTGCCACAATAGCAGGTTCTGCAGCCGAAGTAAGCATTGACAACTTCAGTCACCGACCCACAGAAACAGGTACATCTACTAACACTAACACTCAGACAATAGCTAACCAAGGTATTGTGATTAGCGAAGCGAAAGCTGACGCAGTTTTTATATCTAACTGTCAGGAATTGCTGGCAGCAAATCTCTCTAAAAGTGAAGTCGCAGGCAGCGGCAGCAACTATGCAGGTTTAGCCCAAAGTCAAGCCAAAGTTATCGGCGACTTCGACATAGATGCCGCAGAAACTTTTTCCTTCAATTTTCAGACAGTTTTACATCTTTTTACATCAGTTGACAACAACAAATCAGAACGCGCCCGAGCGATTGGAAGTATATCTTTCTCGTTGATTAACACTGTTACTGACATTCTGTTAGACTCTTTTCAACTTGTCAGCAGTTTAGACTCTTCTGGGGGACGTTCTTTGAATTTGTCCGCCGACAACAGCTTTCATCCCACAGCAATTAATTTTAATTTTATGACTGAAGGAAGTGCAACAAAAAGCCTCCTGTATACTTCTGGGGTGTATTCGCGGACATTCGACAGCGCCACTAAATTAACATTAGTAGAAGTTAAGAACAATTTCGCAGAAGCAGAAGCACAACCAGAAGCAGTTCCCGAACCGAGCACAGTATTAGGTACTGCAATATTTTTAGGCTTATTTGTCAGGGCGCGAAAACTCAAGAATAAATTGTCTGAAATCCCATCAAAAGTTTAGCAAAAATCCCCGAACATCAATCCGTAGGGTGCGCCCCGCGCACCTCACTTATCTGTCGGCGCACAAAACCCATTAAGTTTAAACAAAGAATGCAACTTTAGACAAGCTTGAAAGCCCGACAGTCATCAGTCATCCCCAATGTAAAATCGTTCGACGCTCGCGCTAGCCGAAGTCTCAAATCTCAAATCTAAAATTGTATTACCCATTGGCATCTTCTTCTTTTCCCAAATATGCCTCAATCACGCGAGGATTTGCGCGAACTTCTGCCGGAGTTCCCTCAGCAATTTTAGTACCGTACTCCATCACACTAACCCGATCGCTAATTCCCATCACCACCTTCATATCGTGTTCGATCAGCAAAATACTCAAATCCAACTCATCGCGAATCCGGTAAATAAACCGAGTTAAATCAGCCGTTTCGTTCGGATTCATCCCCGCAGTCGGTTCGTCCAAAAGCAACACTTTCGGATCGGAAGCCAAAGCCCTCGCAATTTCCAATCTGCGCTGGTCGCCGTAGGAAAGGTTTTTTGCCAACTCCGGCGCTTTCTTCACGCCTAAACCGACAAAATCCAGCATAGTCAGGGCTTTTATTTTAGCTTCCCGTTCCTCGGCCATCGCAGTCGGTGGGCGGAGAATTGCACCCAGCAAACCTGTCTTCATTCTGCTGTGTCTGCCTACCAAAATATTGTCCAGCACTGTCATATTGTTAAACAAGCGGATATTTTGAAAGGTTCTCGCAATCCCGAAGCTGGTTAGGCGATCGGGTGGCAAACCGGTGATATTCTTATTTTCTAGCAGCAACTGACCGGCACTCGGTTTGTAGATACCCGTCAGCATATTAAAAAACGTGGTTTTGCCCGCACCGTTGGGGCCGATCAAACTGGCGATCGAGCCTTTTTCCAAGATTAAACTAACCTGGTTGACCGCTGTCAAACCGCCGAATCTCATTGTAAGTTGCTGTGCTTCTAATAGTGACATTTTGGTTGTTTTTTCCTAATATTAGTTTAGTTGTTAGAGAATTGCCTCTTGAGTTTCAGGACAAAAACCGTGGAAAATAAAATGACACTGGAAGTTTTTCACTGGCGTCAGGTATTATGCTAAGGCGGATTTGGTATAATATCTCTCCAGCGTCTAGCTTCAATGTGGTGCTGTCTTAGCAATCGGTTAAAGTCTTCGGTGTCAGTTGTTGCAATGATTACATCTATTCCTATTCTCTTAATAATGATGGCTTGGGCGGCTATAATTAAATCTGCATCGTAGGCTGTATAAGAATTATTGCGTGCAAAAGCCCATAGCTCAGCCGCTTCTTGCATTACGTTGCCCTCTTCGCAAGTAACTGGAAAATATACAACTTTTTTTGTGATTAGCGCATCTAGTTTTTCAATAGCTTTAAGAGCTTTTTGTTTCTCTTCTAGTCCAGATTTGCGATCGCGGATTCGTCTGATATGCTCGCGCCTTGCTTCATAGTTTACGATTTCGGATATAACTACACGATATCCCTCATTTGTTAGCCTCTCTAACCACTCATTACATTCAATTGCTTCTCTAGTCGATTCCCTAACTTCACTTTCAGCGTTTTGAACCAACCTATTTTTGCTTTGGTCAACAAGGGGATGTATGAGTTTTCCGACGACACCCGTATCTAAAAAAATTAACGTACTCATGAATTAGGTTGCTAGTTGTCTGATAGCTTTTCCAGCTCATTAATGTACTCTTCACGCCAGGAACGCAGAGTTTTAATGAGTTCTTCTTTATCATCTGTTGTTAGTGGATTGTTGGCTTCTTCATAGAGTGATTTATACGAAAATTTTTTGCGGTCGTGCCTATCAATTTCCCACAAAATTGCTTTGGCTGCATTTCTTATGCCTAGAGCTTGGCTGGTGATTTCATCTGCTGGTCTTTTCTTGGCATAATCTTCAAATGTTTTATAGCTGATGAATGCCTGAGCTATAGCTTTGGCTAATTCGCGACCTCTTTCCGTAAAGAAGCTTAGATAATTTTCTGCAATATCTAATAAATTGATGAGTCCTGTGTAAAAAAATCTTAGTTGCTTTATTTCGTTGTCTTCAACAGATGCAGCAAGCGTATAAGATTTGGCAAACATCATTGTTCTAGATATTTTAGCCCAAAGTTGTACATTTTCTATGCCATCAACAGCTTCCTTCGGGGCAAAGTCTTTGTACTTGGTCTTAAATACTTCGACGCTACGTTCAAGTTCTTCTAAGCTTTTAAGTCTCTCCGAAGGATTGCTTTCTGATTCAATATGGAGATAAAGGTCGTAGATTGACAGCAGCTCTCTAAGCGCCTCCTGTGGTGCCAGAGCATCTTGAGATTGGAATGCTTTTTCTAAGGATTGTTGTATCGCTGCAAATTGTTCTCCAACTCCCTTAATTTCTTCGGTATAATTGCTGTTTTCAATGATTTGTTTTGTCGCTAAAGTCATAGCATTGAATAATTGGAGTGATTCGACCTTGGCCAGACGATACAGAGGATGGCTAATCCTGCTGCCGTGACGGTCAAGCTGGTTAATTCCTAGTTTAGCCTACCTGAGACATTGGCAAATACTTTTGGAGGCATTAGGGTACAGCATTGATACAGGCCTAACTAAGAGCAATCGTAACACCATCAGCACCTTCTTGTTGGGTGGCAAACGTAAGAACGTCTTCATCACGATAGTTTGTCCTGCGTCGTAGGAAAAGTCGGCTCAATCGGGCGTTGCAATTTGTTCTTAAAGGAGCTGAGCCACGACTTCCTTCAGTTGACACGCACCGAAGCGATCGCCTCGGTGCCTTTGTGCAACAAAAGTTAATACAGTCCTATTTACTTTTGTCCGACTACTTACTACATTTTATAGCGTACACACAAAGTGCGATCGTCTGCGATCTGCGGTGCGCCAGCAGCCAATTGTGTCAGTTAAGTCAAATATCGGGACAGACTGACGCTACTGAATTCTCTAACGTACACACAAAATAGAACTTAAAAAGATTAGATTCCAGCGAACGGAGAGGGCGATATTGTGCGTGCAAATCTGCCGTCGAAAAGTTCTCAATAAGTTTGAGATTGAGTTCGTCAGTCAAAGTGGCAATTTGGTCAAAACCAGTAATCCACGGTGCATACATACTTTCGTATTTATCTATGTAATCATTGATATCTTGGTAGCCCGTCGTTCTCAAAATCACCTTTTCCGACATATAATCAATGGACAATCGGAAAGTATTAACATTGTCGCGAATTTGTTATAAGACAAATATTACATCTTTCTTGTCAAGCAAGGTAGTGTTGCCTTCCCACAAAAAATATGTCGGTATATCGAAATCAAATTCGCTCTCTTTCAGCAAGGAGATTAAACCGTCTTTTACGTAATCGCCGGGAATGTAGCGAACATTGGCAGTAATTTTGTTGGCTTTGAGAGTTTCTTCCTTTAATTGCAGTGTCGCGCGGTCGTCTATTTCAAAATAAGTCGTTTTTTCTCCATTAATTCTCGCAGCGCGAGTATCCAACCCGGAGCCTAAAATAACTACTTGTTTGCAACCTCCTAAAATTTGATTTGACAAAACATCATCAAAATACTTAGTCCGCAGCTTAATCATTTCTTTGGCTGCGGGAGAGTTTTGAGCGATTTCGCAGGCAAGTCTGTTGGTTTCCTCATTCAGCCAGATTTTTACTACATTATCCGTGTAAAGCGGGGCTGTTTCTTGGTTTTCTTCTGCTCTAAATTCGGCAACGATAAAAGCAGTACCAGTTACATTGTTCATGGCTAATATTTTACCTTTACTATTGACTTCTGGCATCTGCTAAAGATTCGTTGCTCGCTTCACCCTCCGAATGCAGTTCGGCTTGGTGGATTCGATCGGGAATCAGCCCCTCGGGCCGCACGAGCATCATCACAACAAGAGTTAAACCGAAGAGAAATAAGCGCAGTTGAATCGGGTCTAAACTGGTTGCTAGAAAGTCTGCCAACTGGGGAATTGCAATCCTGGGAAGTACAAAAGTATTCAGAAAACCTTTGAGGACTTGGGCGAGTTGGGGCAGATAAAGCCGATCGGCAGACATGATAATGATAGCGCCCAAAATCACCCCAGTCATGTTGCCCAAACCGCCTAAAATCACCATACACAGGATGATCACCGACACCGAGAAATCGAAAACGCTGGGAAAAATTGCGCTGATGTAAGCGGCGTAAAATGCGCCTGCAAAGCCCGAAAACGTCGCTCCCATCGCAAAAGCCGAAAGTTTGGTTTTGACCAGGTTGATGCCCATCGCACTTGCCGCTAATTCATCTTCGCGCATGGCATTCCATGCCCGTCCCAAGCGGGAATCTCGCAGCCGCGAAATCATGAAGTAAGAGAAGACAACGAGCAGTAAAATTAGGTAGTACCAGGGAAAGTAGTTGCCGGTGCTGAAAGTGCCGACGATGGGGAGAGATGGACGCCCGATCGGGTTTATGCCCGCTTCGCCTCCGGTGAGGTTGAAAGGTCGATCGCACCCAACGAGACAAAGCACCAATTCCGGCTTACCCAAAATGGAAGCTACAATCTTCGAGATTGGTTCATCGATGCGAATCGCGGTTAAATTCCGAAATACCACCGGGATAATTTCGCCAAAACCGAGGGTAACAATTGCCAAATAATCGCCCTTGAGCCGCAGTGTCGGAATACCCAGGATAACGCCCGCAATGCCAGCTACACCGGCGGCGATCGGCAAAACCAGCCAAAAATTCCAAGCAATATTTAACTGTCCAGAAGATAGCAAAGCCGTGGTGTAAGCGCCGATCGCAAAAAACGCCGCATATCCCAAATCCAACAAACCCGCAAAACCCACAGTAATATTCAAACCCAGCGCCAGCATAATAAAGATTTGAATCTGTACTACCGTAGCAATCCAGCCAGTCTTAGCTTGAAGGTCGATAAACGGAAACAGAATTAAGATAAAAGCTAATGTTACCAGAGTTGCTTGCCGCTGGCGTTCTCCCTGCAAACCCTGCAAAGCACCCATTAACGAAGCTGTCAAAGTTGCGATCGTCAAACTTGAAATCCCGTACAGCAGAGTAGTGGGCAAATCCACAGCAGATTGACCCGAAAAAGGTCTAACTAAAACCCCTTCGAGCACGCTAGCAACTAACAGCCAAACGCCCAATCCCAAACCCGCCAAACTGCCAACTGTCGCACCAATTTTCGGGCTTTGTACCTTCGGATTTTGACAGCTAATGAAGCCCGCAGCCGTGCCCATCAGCCACCCGATGACGGTGCCGCTCCAACCGCCGAATAGCACAACAGTCAAAAAGGCGATCGCCCCTAATATACCGCTCGATTTAATTGCTTGTAGGATTTTGTTTGACATAAGAAGGAAGTTCGGCAACGGATTATGTACGGGATGTAACGGATTTATTTGGGAACTGCCGATCGGATAGTTATCGGGCTAGTTGTAGTGTAGGATATTTTGGCTTCATTTTTTCTTACCGAAGCGATCGAAAATTGAAATATACTGGAACTGTTACCGCAACACAATTCAAAAGGGCGATCGCTATATGGTACAAGCTCCTCAAAAAACAATCACCCTGGACGAGTTTTTGCAATTGCCAGAAACCAAACCCGCTAGCGAATACATCAACGGTGCGATCGTACAAAAACCTATGCCACAAGGAAAACACAGCAAACTGCAAGGGAAACTCGTAACAGTCGCCAACGATATTGCAGAGAAACCGCAAATTGCCCTAGCCCTGCCAGAACTTCGGTGTACCTTTGGCGGACGTTCTATTGTTCCCGATATCGCGATTTTTGTTTGGAATCGAATTCCCCTAGACGCTGACGGTGAAATTGCCAATACATTTAATGCTTACCCAGACTGGACAATCGAAATTTTGTCGCCTGGCCAAAGCCAAACCAAAGTCACCAACAATATTTTGCACTGTTTGAATGCCGGTTGCCAGATGGGGTGGTTGCTCGATCCCGATGAAAAAAATATTTTAGTCTATCCGGCAGGGCAGCAGCCGATTTCGATTGAAAAACCGACAGATATACTTCCGATTCCCAAATTTATGCCGGAAATGCAGTTAACTTTAGGCGAAGTTTTTGGCTGGCTCAAACCAGGGAATATTTAAGTTGATAGTGGGTAGTGGTGCAGGAGTAAGGATTTTCTGATTCTCGATCCTTATACTGAAAGGGTTGTACTACATTGAACCGTTGAAAAAAGCAGGACTACCCAATTGTTTTTACCGAAGCGTTCGCAACTTAAATAATCTAAAATTGACGTTAGCTGGATTAGTCGGACATGATATAGAATAGGGTTGGGACACTAGCAAATGCGGAATTGTCTCGATCTTAGTTTGTTTGTGACAACTTGAGGCTCTTTTCGCCCTCGGTTGACCGCTAGGAAAAACCGCCTGCTTGTACGCTGTGAGATTTAAGCTGATGCAGTCTATGTCTGTCATTTCTCCGGTGCAAAAACCTGTGAGCCTGATGCAACTGGCTCCGGGCAGTTTGCTCGCGATCCCTAACGTCACCTGGCGCGAGTTTGAAGCCATCCTAGAGGAGTTAGGAGAACAGCGTTCGTCTAGAATTGCTTACAGTAATGGAACGCTAGAAATTATGGTTCCCCTGCCAGAACATGAAAAACCAACTGACTTGATATCGGATATTGTCAAGTTATTATTAAAATCAACAGGGCGACGCTACGAACCTTACCGATCGACCACTTTCAAAGGCAACAATGCAGGAGTAGAACCAGATGCCTGTTTTTACATCCAGAATTACCAGCGCATGATCGGGTACCGCCGACTAGAACCGGGCGATCCGCCACCGGATCTGGCTGTAGAAACCGATGTAACCTCTAAAACCGCTCTGGATGCCTATCGAGCACTGGGAGTCCCGGAAGTATGGATCTACGATCGCGGCAGGTTGACGATCTATTTGCTTAGAGACAGCGGGTACGTGGAATCCCCCCGTAGCCCTAACTTTCCCGACTTTCAGCTTGGTGAGATGATTCCTGCAACAGTCGATCGGGCTGCACGAGTTGGCGTCTGTCAAGCTTTAGAAGAGTTTGAAGCAAATGTTACCAGCATCCTGTCCTCAAACTCAAATTGAGTTCAGATAGACTCGCGATCGAATCCGACTTTCATACCCCCTCTATTCTTTAGTCTGCGTGGGCTAAGCCTGGTTTCAACCGCCGAGTCTTAGGTTTCAAACCTTCTCCTGAACATTCTCGCCCAACAAACCCCCAGGCCTAAAAGCCAAAATCACCACCAAAACCCCAAACACCCAAGCATTAGTCCAGCGGCTCGACAAATACTGATCGCTCAAAGACGAAAGCAACCCAATCAAAACCCCTCCTAACATCGCCCCCACAATATTGCCAATTCCCCCCAAAACCGCCGCCGTAAAAGCCCTCAAACCCGCCGTAAACCCCATCGTAAAAACAATAGTATTGTTGTACAGACCAACCAGAATCCCAGCCGAACCAGCCAAAGCTCCCCCAATCAAAAAAGTCAGAGCAATAATCTGATCGACATTAATCCCCATGATTTTAGCAGCATCGCGGCTTTGAGCAGTAGCCCGCATCGCCTTTCCCAGACGAGTGTACTGCACAAACACATGAAGCAAAACCATCAATACCACCGCCACCACCAACACAATTAAATCCTTAGTGGTAAACACAATACTCGTTTGAATTCCCAAAGCTTTGAGAATATCAACTCGCGGCAACAAATCAGGAAAGCTTTTCGGAGCAGCAGAATTAGAACCCATCACCGGAATAAAAGCTTTCAATCCTCCCCAAAACAGCCCCATATTTTGGAAAATAAACGACACCCCGATCGCCGAAATTAAAGGAGCCAAACGCGGAGCATTGCGCAAAGGCCGATAAGCGTACTTTTCCACAACAATATTCAGCCCCGCACAAAACGCCGAACATACAATTAAAGCGACTAACATCACCGGTATCGCAACAGCTAAAGGTGCGCCGTCTTGAATGCCAAAAGCGCCGAACACAGTGAGGGAAGCAAAAGCACCCAACATATACAAATCGCCGTGAGCAAAATTGATTAATTCAATAATGCCGTAAACCATCGTATAACCTAAAGCAATAATCGCAATCAGCGCGCCGTTGACCAGACCAACTAATAATTGTTGGATCAAAACTTCAGGACTGCTGGCTATTTCTCCAATTATTTTGGGCAAGTCAAATCCGGCGATCGGCCCTAACAACAAAACTATATAAGCTACACCTAGATATAGAAGAATACTCGGCCATTTTTTCATGATTTTGGGAATTGGGAATTGGGCATTGGGCATTGGGAATTGGGAATTGGGAATTGGGAATTGGGAATTGGGAATTGGGAATTGGGAATTGGGATTTTTTTGTGTTCCGACCGCTATTATTTATTAGCGATTATTTGTCAGTTATTACCCATGATTGATGACCGATGACCGATGACCGATGACCGATGACCCATTACCCATTACCAATTCCCAATTATCCATTATTCCGTCTTAAGCGCGCTCACAAACTCCCACTTGCCACCTTTAACAACATTTCCTGACATTGTAGTCAAGCTCGTGTCGCCGTTGGCGTCAAAACTCCAAGTGCCGAGTACCCCGTTAAAATCTTTAGTTGCCAAGACAGCATCGCGGATCGCAGCGCGGTCATTTTTGCAGACTTTATTAATTGCGCCGATCGCAACTTTAGCAGCTTCAAAGGCGTAAGCTGCATAAGCTTCCGGTTCAGCATTATATTTGGCCTTGTAACTTTCGTACCACTTGGCGCCCGCACCAGTCAATTCTTTAGGAGGCAAGCCGCCAAAAGTAGCATAAACACCTTCGCCATCTTTTCCTGCTGCGTCAATTAAAGCTTGATCTTTGATGCCGTCGGGGCCCATGAACTTAACTGCATCAGCCGCCATCCCGACATTTCTCATGTCTTTAATTATTTGTCCGGTGTTGCTCTGAGTAGTGCCGCCGAAGTAAATCATGTCTGGATTTAAAGCTTTGATCTTATTCATTAACGCCTTGTAGTCGCTAGCTTTGATATCAATTCCCTCCCTTCCCAGGACTTGAATTCCCAACTTTTTAGCAGTTGCTTCAAAAACGTCAGCGACACCTTTGCCGTAGAGTTCTTGGTCGTCGAGAATGTAGACTTTTTGCACGCCTAAAGATTTCGCCCAGTTGCCAGCTACAGCTCCTTGAAGGTCATCAGCAGGGACAACGCGGGTGAAATTGCGAGTGCCTGCGGGATAATAAACGTTGGGTTCTTTGGCTTCGCCTTTTCCCGGTTTAGTCAGTCCCGGATAAGTGTTGGCCGGACTGATCATCACGACGTTAGCTTGGTTGAGCACGGGAATGGAAAGTTTGGCTGCACCGGAGTTATAGTGACCGATAACGGCAACTACCGAACCGTCAGCGGCGACTTTGTTAGAGTTGGACGTTACTTGGGACGGGTCCCATTTGCCGGCCGCTGCGGTGGCGTCATCGAGAACTTCGTATTCGATTTTGATTTTGCCGTCGCAAGCTTTGGAGTCGGTTTCGGCGAGTGCTTGTTTGATGCCGTTGACCATTGTTTGAGATTGACCCAAGGCGCTGCCTGTCATGGGGAGCATGGAGACAATTTTGACAGTATTTGGGTCTCCGGGGCTGCTGACTGCGACGGGAGTGGCTGCGGGAGTGGCTCCCCCGCTGGTTCCTGGACTGCTTCCGGGAGCTGTGGCGGTCGGTGTTTGAGGACTTTGACAGCTAGCGCACAGAGAGGCTATGCCGGCGGCAAAAAGTATTTTCCGCAATCCTGTGCCGAGATTCTGGGTTTTGTTGGTTTTTGAGGGTGTGGCACTCTTGCCCCCGGATTTCTGGGAAAAGTTCATAGGTTGGTTCGTTTGTTGGTTGCGTTTTTGGATATTTTTCACTTTAGTCAGTATGTAGTCAAGAGTTAGCACAGATTTTCAAATTTTAGGTCAACTCTTAAAGATACACTGCTGCGACAAGCTCGGGACTTGGGGCAGATATCCTGTCTTCGGGGCGGCGGGGGCTTTGTCCGTACAATGCGTAAGTTCACGATTTGATTGCGGTTAACTAGACGCGCGATCGCAAATTACAGTCAATGTGTTGACATTGTGTATACAAAAAGTTAAAATATAAATATTCTAGAGCTACTAGCTCTAATTACTGCTCTGTTTAGCCAGAGGTAACTGTTATGCACCCGCCAGCATCTGAAGGGTCAGTCAGCCAGACCCGCGATGTGACAATCAATATTCGAGCTAAGCCGAATCAACGCGCTCTCATCGATCGCGCGGCACAATTACAGGGAAAGAGCCGATCGGAGTTCATGCTTGAATCAGCTTACCAAAAAGCTCAAGATGTTCTTCTAGACAGATGTTTTTTTGGGTTAGACGAACTTAAATTTAAGCAATTTTTGGCGCTGCTTGATGCACGACCAACCCCAAATCAGAAGCTCAACGCAATACTAAAAACAAAATCTCCGTGGGATTAGATCGAGATTTAGAACAACTGTGTCCGCCTGAAAAACTCAACTCGTTACATCAAATTGAGACCTTTGATTCAGGCAACAATCAGTTAGATGAATGGCTGAAGCGCCGCGCTCTGAAAAATGAGTTAGAGGGGGCTTCACGGACTTATGTTTTGTGCGATCGCCAAACAGTAATTGCCTACTATTGTCTGGCAACTGGAGCAGTAGCACAAACTGCTGCAACGGGTAAAGTCCGGCGCAATATGCCCGATCCGATTCCTTTTATGGTGATTGGACGGCTTGCCTGCGATCGCAACTGGCAAGGCTGCGGCATCGGACGCGCTTTGCTGCGGGATGCAATTCTTCGCAGTTTGCAAGCTGCTGAGATTGCAGGAATACGCGCAATTCTCGTACACGCTATCTCCGAAGATGCGAAGCTGTTTTACCAGAAGTGCGGGTTTACTGTTTCGCCGATCGAGCCGATGACACTCATCGTGAAAGTTAGCGATGCCATTGCTTCACTTTAGCTCAGACGTTAGTTGCTCTCGTTGGAGGTTTGCTCGCGCATGGTTGAGTTGCAATCGGATTTAGAATATGTAGTGAGCGATCGCCTAAAAGTCTCTTTAGATGCGATCGCGCAATTTTGCCAGCGCTGGAACATTATCGAGTTTGCCCTGTTTGGCTCAGTGCTGCGGGATGATTTTCGCCCTGATAGTGATGTGGATGTACTGGTCACCTATGAGCCATCGCACCGCCTCACGCTGTCTCATTTATTGAGTATGCAGGAAGAGATAGAGCATTTATTTCACCGTCCTGTAGATTTGGTGGAAAAAAAGCTGTTAAAAAATCCCTATCGGCGATCGAACATTTTGAAAACGCATCGAGTGATTTATGCCAGCGAACGATCGGGATAGTGCTTCACTTTGGGACATGACCCAGGCAATCCGTCGGATTCAAGAGTTTACGGCTGATGCCTCATACGAGACTCCGGCTTGAAAGTTTTTTTATGCAAAGTGCCGTAGAGCGGCAGTTGGGGATTTTGGGGGAGGCAGCTCGAAGAGTTTCGATCGAGTTTCAGCAGTTCCATTCCGAAATTGATTGGCGAAATGCGATTAACTTACGAAATATTTTGGTTCACCGCTATGACCCAGTGAGATCGGAAGTTATTTGGAATATTGTTACAGGTGTTTTGCCTAGTTTGCTGGTACAAGTAGAGGCATTATTGCCGCCGTTACCTGATGATAGTTGATATCAGAGCCGACCGACTTTGCCCCACGCTTTCCCGGCTGTCCCCTCCACCCTACTGTTAGATCGCTCTTTCGATCGACAAAACGCATTCATTCCTCGTTCACTTTATTAAACAGAAATGGTTTAACAGATTTAATCATACGATCTAACTCTGTTTTGTTGTGTTTGAGAAGATCGTGCCCCCATAATCCATTCGTGTTATCATTGGAACAGTCGTTTGCAAGGGTGTCTCCGAGCTGCTCGAGCTTGCCCGTTCCGATACTCTCAAACCTCTTTTTAATACGCTTTAAATCCTCTGGGTCAGATAACACTCCAAGAATAAACACTCTATCTTGCAGCTCTTCTGGAATCTGACTCTTTACATGATTCAACCGCTCTCCTTTCCGATCGAAATCAATCAGCAAGACCATCCTTCTTTTTGAAAGTTTTTTCATTTCATCGGCCTGATTTTTTAGGAATTTCTCCACAACTTTTCCCCAACCACCAGCAATCGGTAAGACTTGAATAGCACGTTCCTTAACGTTTAAGTTGTTAATGAATCCGTTGGCAATTTGGCGATTAGCATCATCTTCTGGCAACACAAGAACATGGTCTTGATAGTTATTCACACTCATAATTCTATGTCGTCGCGAATCAAGGTATCTACAAGATCCCCACTGACATGTATATCACTGAGCAACCTAACTAAGGTTGGCTCTAAATGACTTTTTCGAGCGAGTACAAAGGTATTTTCATTTGAAAACTTTCGGATTGCTTCCTCATTATGTGAGGTTGCTATAATCTGACCGCTATTTTTAAATGAGCGTCGCAGTGATGTAACAAAATGTCCAACCTCTGACAGGGAAAGATAGTTATCAGGTTCGTCCCAAAAGCAAAAAAGTGGGCCGTAATACTTGTTAGCAGCTAAGACAACAGCACAAAGAAAAAAGCATTTCTCCCCATCAGATAAGTCTTTAAAGTCAACACTCAGGTTGGCATTCTTTTCTTCAAACCGAACCACCATACTTTTAGAGTCTTTCCCGATTTGTTCATTCAGAAAATCCTGAAAGTCAGGCATAACTTCTTGGAGGTATCTGTAAGCCTGTGTGTAGGCAGCAGGGTAGCGACTGAGTAACCCAGAGAACCACTCCCCAAAATTTGAACCGTCTCGTTTGGGTTCCAACGTTTCCCCGTTAGAGTCTCCAGTCATCAGGCTTGGAATCGGGGCTAAAATAATCGTGCGCGCCAGCCAAGTCTTGAAAATACGAAGCGGATCGGTTTCTGATTGTTCTTGAATCACTGGAAGAGCAACGAGATGCCAATCCACCAGAAACTGAGCTTCAGGATTTCGCGGGCTGGTGTAAAGAGTGACTTGGGCTTCCTTGCGAGAGTAAATTGGATTTCCTGAAATTAACAGTTGCTCTTCAAAAACTCGAAGCTCTCTAAAGTTTTCTGGTAATTCCAATGCCAGGATATATTTGTATAATTTATTATCAAGTAATACTTCTATTTCAAATCGAATTGGAACATCAGACCTGCCTCGATTGAAATCTTTCGGATCGATAAGACCAAGATGATTTTTATCAAATTCACGCATTCTGTTAATGCCTCGACCGATGTGTTGAAGGATTTCCAATACAACACGGATGGTTGATTTACCTGCACCATTTTTCCCAATTAAAAGGGAGGATGGCATCTCTTTGAGAATCAGTTCAAAGTTCTCCAGGCATCTGAAGTTATGTACGTATAGTCTTTGGAGCATAGAAAAACGACTGCGAGTCAAAAGTTAAAAAAATGGTCAGCTTAATTAACCAATATACAATATTTCCACTTCAGAGCACCTAAATAGGTTGTAGTAGATGTAGGGGAGTCCCCCCGTACCTACCCCGGATGAAGCGACGCAACTGAGCGGGGGATTGCCCGTACAAGATTATGCGGAAAATATGAACCGGCGATCGCCCTTTCAAGTCTGAGTTAACTCACATTGTCACAACTACAGTTCCCAAAAATCAACTAGACTGCGAAATCAAAGACGCATCTCTTTTTTCCTTTGAGCGATCGGCACTAAAATCTTCATAGTACGATCGCTCAGTATTCACATCCCACAAATCGTGCTTTTCGCCCAGAAGATTTCTCACTGCCAGCATCCCCGTCAGCATAGAATGGTCTTGATTGTTGTATCGGTGCATACCGTTTCGCCCGATCGTCTGCAAATTGTCAATCCCAGTCAAAAAACCTTCAAGTACCCGCAAATGTCCGCGATATTCCGCATCGTACACAGGATAAGCCTTCGGCTGCCGCAGCACCACCCCATCTTCAACATCCGCCGAAGTGGCCAAACCCAACTCAACCAACTCCCGAGTTGCTAATTCCACAAGTTCATCGTCCGACATTTTCCAAATTTCGCCGCCTTCATTGCAAAAATATTCCATTCCCAAACAAGTTTTGCTAGCGTCGGGAACTAATGCAGCGCTCCAATTCTTAAAGTTCTGAATCCGTCCGACTTGGACTTCGGGAGAATGAATGTAAATCCAGTTGTCGGGAAACAAATTTGGGCGATCGACAATCAGCGATACAATCAAAAAATCTCGATATTTGAGCGATCGCGCGGCGTGCAGCACCTCTTCAGGAGGCTGCGGTTTCATCCGTGCTACCAGCGCCGATATCGGCATACTCGTAATGAAATTATCCGCCGAATATTGAACTAATTCTCCGTTATGCTCAGCAGTAATAGTTTTAATTTTATTACCTTCCCGCTCAAAGCTAATCACCTTAGTATCGAGATAAACTTTGCCGTCTTTACTCTCCACAGCTTCCGCGAACTTTTCCCACATCATCCCCGGGCCCAAAGCCGGATAATCAAACTCTTTGATTAACGTTTTAGTGTCGTTGCTACCAAACAAAGCATTAATAATCGCTGTTGTCAGCGACAATCCTTTAATCCGCTGCGCCGCCCAATCCGCTTGAATTTCCGAGCAGGGAATTCCCCAAACTTTTTCAGTATAAGTCTTAAAAAATGTTTTGTACAAGCGTTCCCCAAAACGATTTATCACCCACTGTTCAAAAGTTGCTTCTTCCCGAAGCGGCCAGATTCTCACTTTCAGATAGCTCAAGATAATCAGCGCACTCTCAATTAGGCCCAAATTAAAAAGAGTATTGAAGGCACTAATCGGATAGTTAAAAAATCGACCTCGATAAAAAATTCTGGACAATCGCGGCACTTTAATAAACTCATTTCCCAATACCTCTTGCCACAACTGCTGCACGGCTTCAACTTTAGTATAAAAGCGGTGGCCGCCAATGTCGAAACGGTAGCCTTTGTAGCTTTCGGTGCGGGCCAACCCGCCAACTTTATCTCCTTTTTCGAGTACAACAGGGATGATGCCTTGCTTGACCAGCTCGTAAGCAGCAGTCAAACCAGCAGGCCCAGCACCGACGATCGCCACAGGATAATGTTTCACTCAGCCTACCTCCAGCTTTTTTATCTAACTATACAATTATTTATAACTTCTAAAATTGATAGATGCACCCGTGAATACCCTGAAAAACTATCGATCGACCTACAGAGGTTGAAGGACAAGTTGCCTTGATTTATTGAGCGGATACTGGCAACCTAACTTTGCCAGTCAACGGCTTTTTTTGCGATAAGTGGCGAGCCGTGCCGATCGCAAATGCCAGTCCGCTGTAAAAATAGAAAAGCCAGTGCCAAGGAATTGTTTTCAGCGCAAATAAGATACCGTGTTTTTGCTGAAAAAATCGATAAAGCTGTGAATTAATTGCTACTAACGGTATTGCCAGCAACCCAGCCAATAGCAGAAAGTTCAGCGACCAGCACGTCCCCACCACTGCCAGCAGCATGGCATAAGTTAAAACTACACTAATTCGGTTCGATACTTGCAAGTTGAGGTCGTTATTCAATTTGCGATCGCGCCAAATCAGTTCAGTCCAAGGCAGCGCTCGGTAAAAAAAGTCAGCCTTCACCATCCCCACCGCTTCCCAGCGCTTTAAATGCTTGACTTGTAATGTTTTACACAGCCGAATTTTATAACCAGCTTGTTTCAAACGGTAGCCGAGCTCAATATCTTCTATGGAAGCTCGGCGATAACCCTCATTAAAGCCGCCCATCTGCAAAAAAATTTCCCGGCGAATCACTCCGCAAGCGCCCCAAAAAGTCGAAGCTTCTTCGTTACCGGTTTGGTGCACGTAGTGGTGCAGCAAGTTCCTGTACTGCGATAAAAAATCTGGATCTCCAGGAGCATCGTCATAAGAGCCGATCAAAGCAGCTAAGTAGGGATTATTTTTAAACACCGATTTCGCATAACCCACAGCCTCAGGACAAACAGCGACATCAGCATCCACAAAAAACAGAATATCTCCCTTCGCAGCTTGCGCTCCCAAATTTCTCGCTCTGGCCGGGCCGCCACATTCGGGAATTCTGATGACTTTTGCCCCGAATTCCTTGGCCAGACGCCAGGAACCGTCACTTTCACCATCTGCTACTACAATAATCTCGATCGGTCTCGGCACAGATTGAGCCAGTTTTGACAAACAGGTGCGGAAGTAAGATCCCCCGTTGTGGACGGGGATAATCACGGATACAGTCGGCTCTGCGGTATAAATCATCACCTAAATTGTTTAAATTACATCGAAATAAAATCTTTGATGGTCAATGCTACTACTTTACGAAGGGTAAAATCAGCTCTACTTTTTTGTTTATAACCCGATTTCTGTTTCTCTTCAACTAAATTTTTTGCTGGTATTGTAGACTGAATTTTCCCGATTCATGCCTGTATTCTACGCCACATCTGGCTGAGACTGACCTGATGCAGGTAGCAGCTTTACAGAATCTTTATATATATGATTGTTTTTGTAAACCTTAGAAAAAGCCCCACCAGCCATTGTCTCTGGCAGCGTTCCCACCCGCAAGACTTTCATTTTCTAGTGGGTTGTTAGTATAAATAGCAACATCTTCCTACGGAAACCAGCCGACTGTGAGGACTTGCCCCGTACAGTTTCTTTGACACACCTCATCCGCCAAGGACTCTTGCACCAAGTCTGTATCCCGACTGCTGTGTCAATGCACATTTTATGAGTTTTGGCAATATATTGAAAATGTACATTTTAAAATTTCCGACGGTGTACGATCGAGCTTGGTTCTTTGTTAACATACCATTAGATAGCTGCCTGAGAGCCAAAACTTTTAGATAAACAAGTTTCTATATTACATGAACCTCTCCAAAAACGATTTAGAACGACCTTTAATTTCAGTAATCATACCTGCTTACAACGCTGAGGAGTTTATTGTTAAAACATTAGAGTCTGTATTATCTCAAACCTATCAAAACATAGAAATTTTAGTAGTTGACGACGGCTCAACAGATACAACCGCTGAAATCATCAAATCTTTTGCTAAAAAAGATAGCCGGATCATCTTATTGCAGCAGTCAAATGCCGGCGTAGCCGCCGCTCGCAACCTAGCCATTGAAAAATCCAAAGGCGAATATATTGCACCCATCGATGCAGACGATATTTGGTATCCGCAAAACCTAGAAAAACAAGTAGAATGCCTAATCAAATCAGAACCATCTGTCGGAGTTGTCTATTCCTGGTCACTTGATATCAACGAACAAGACTTGCTCACAGGTGGATTTTACAACTCCACCATCGAAGGAGAAGTTTACACAGCATTAGTTTATAAATATTTTCTAGGCAATGCCAGCTCATCTCTGATCCGTCGCGTTTGTTTCGAGAGAGTCGGCGCCTACAACTGCAAACTTAAACTAGAAGACGCTCAAGGCTGCGAAGACTGGGAACTTCACCTCCGCATAGCCGAACACTATCAATTTAAAGTAGTGCCAGAATATTTAGTTGGCTACCGACAGATTTCCAGCAGTATGTCTTGCAACTATGCAGCAATGGCAAAAGGTCACTCTTTAATTATGGCAGATGTCCGGCAGAAACATCCCGAAATTCCCAACAGTATTTATCGCTGGTCTAGCAGCAATTTCTACATTTATCTAGCTGTAAAAAGCAACCGCAGCGGCAATCACCGGAGTACATTGTTTTGGCTGTATCGAGCTTTCAAAGAAGATTTATTTATGGCACTCTTGCGTCACAATCTGTATTTGCTTTCAATAGAAAGCATCTTAAAATTTATAGTTTCGCCGCCAACAGAATCCGGCTTAGAATTAAAACAAACATCAGAAGCGAGTGCAGGGACGACACTTGCTAAGATTGAGACGCGGACGAAAGTTCACAGAATGTTGCCGTCGCAGGTGTATGAAAGAATGCGGTTTAACAGTTTAGCAAAATGATAGGCATCAACTCTATTTGTAGGGTGCGCCGCGGCGCACCTTACCAGGCATCAACTCTATTTTTAGGGTGCGCCGCAGCGCAGGTTTTTTCACGGCTAAAATTATTAGGTCAACCGAATTCGTAAAGAATCAATCAAACCATGTTTAGTCAGCCAATCTTTTACTTCGGGAGTTAAAAGACTCAGGGTAGCACCCTGATTAGCAGCAACTCTGAGAAAACAAAGCGCGGCTTCCGGGACTTCATCAGCATCCAGCCTATCCCAGCATTGGTTCAATTGCTCAATTAGCCGATCGACTTTATCAAAATCCTCACTGCTTTGGGGAATTGAGTTAGACTCCCGAATTTGCACATCTAAATTTCTAATTCGTTGGACAGTTGGCTTAGATGCCGAAACTCGATCCAGCACATTCAGGAATTCCTTATTCGTGTTCGGCATCTTTTCAGTTCGGTACAGCCCCCAAGCTTGACTCAATTGCTCTCTCAGAGCTTTTTGTAAGTCCTTTACCCGAGAGTCAAAATTATTTCTGTTGAAATTTTCATTGTCTATAATCCACTCAGGATTTTTTTTTAATTCTGCCTCAACATTAGCAATAAATGTCAGCAAAATCTCAGCCTTTTGAGTTAAATCAAAATTGGCAATTCCTCTGTCGCGAAAAGCTCTTAAAGATTGCACAAGAGGTAGAGTTCCAGTGACAGCTTGCTCGATCTGTTTTTGTCGAGATTGAAACCCTTGATAATGCTCTGCATACTTCCGAAGATTAATTGTCTTTTGAGACAACTCACTCAATTCATAGGATTTTTCTAGAAGCATATTGTCTATCCTTTAACCTCAGTAATTAGATTCCGCAGTTTAGCCAATCCATCTTGAATAGCTCTATGGCTCGATTCTACTGTTCCACCGCCTGACACTTCTAACTCCTCAATCCGGTTTTTGACCTCCTTTAGAGAAGCATCAAGAAAATTATTGGTACTCTTGATAAAATCGGCAGATTCTGTCATTGCTTTTTGATGATTTTCGCTGAGATACTTGAGCAGCTTCCCAGGTTGAAGGTCTGGACTATCTTTTTCAATTTGCAAGCGTTTCATGGTATCTACATAGCTAGAAAGTCCGATCGCCTTAAACTGTTTCAAGACAGGTGTTAGCTCATCGAAATTCTTCATTCCCCGAATTACAGCGGCGTCTCTTGCTCGCTCCATTGCCTGCTTGACAACATCAACCACATCCTTTTTATTGATATCTTCTCCGAGTTCAGATACTAGAGAACGATAAACAGCTAGTTGCCGATCGCACTCCTCTTGCATCGCTTTTTCTAGCAATTCATCCACCGCTTGACGCGCTTTATCAATTTCAGGAAACTTCTCCCGAACATCAGCCGGAATTTCAGATTGAGGCAGCCAAGATTTGCTAACCTGCTTCAAAGGTTCCAAAATTTGAACAGTATCAATAATTTGAAATTGTGTAGAGCTTCCTTTCGTGCAAGCGGTTCGACTCCTAACAATGTCTAGTAAAGCATCGCGGTGTTTTTGTAAAGTACCAAATAGCTTTTTCCAAGTAGCTGAACGATGTTCTAAATCTTTTGGGTCTAGTTTGAGAAACAAAGCATTTATCAAATCTTCAGTAGAATTGGTAGAATGTCCTGCCATTGTTGCTGCGATCGCCAGTAGCTCAACAGCAGCAGGTACAGGGCTCCAGGGTTCCCCAGACTCGCGGGGATACAGGCGAATTTGCTCAACTACATACTGACTCCATCTTTCCAGTTGTTTAGCATAGGTGCGGAAGTAGCGAGATCCCTCGGGGAACCTCCAATGCTTGTAATGGCTGTATTGCAAGATACCTTGAAAGGCGATCGCCGTTTCCCGAAACTCATCTGCATCATCAGGATTCAGAGGAAGAGATAATTTAACTCCAGAAATCGTCTCCCTCGTCACTTTTGGACTAAAAAAAGTAATATTTCTGCTTTTAAAATATGCCGTCCCGCTACTAGCAAAAACTCCCTTAAGCAGCATTTCCGTATCCCATTCGATCCGCTCGCCGATAGCTGAATAGATCGACGGCCGCAGTTCCCCAGCGATATCTTGCGGGAGAATTTCTTGATTGTTCCAGCCATTAAGAATTTCTATTTGCCTCTTCAGCTTGTCGGGAACTTGTCCGGCTGCTGTCAGATTTTTTTTAGTTTGAGATTGTGACTCAACTTGATAATTACTAACAGAAGACCTAGACTCTTTAGCACCCGAAACAGATGATGATTTTTTTGTAGGCTGAACCTTCACGCCCAGCGCCGGAATATCAAATGCAGAGTGAACTTCTGGGTGCAAATCGCAAAGCTCGTTACTATTCGTCCACAAATCGATCAGAATCTGGCGGCGATCGCAATTTTCTGGATCTTTCGCTTGAATATCTCCCTGAACAATTGCACTCAGCCGCATCTTGCCAAAGTGTTCTCGCACAGAAATAGCAGGAAACTCTCCGCCCTCGATATCAGCAGCAGAATTTTCTAGCGTCCACTTAAGAACATCTTTAATCAAAATCCGAGGGTTAAAATTGCCGGGATTGACTCTAGAAAGCATTTGTTCTAATGCTTCCGGAGTGAAAGGATACAAACCAAAACCGTCTGCTTCTGCAAAACCCGCATGACAAGCTAGTTTGTGTTCGCATTCATTGCAAGCACTAGGTAGAGATTCTCGATCCGAATCTTCGCGATTGCGAGAGTCAGCCCACCAATTTTGAATTGTTTTCTCCTCCAAACGCACCGCGTTGAGATATCGACCCACAAATTGTTTGATATCTGCATAATTCACTAAAGATTGTTCGCCAACTGTGCCAAGGTCAAGATTAACGCTAAAAGTAATCCGCTGTTTTACTGTATCTAACCTCAGACTGTCAAAATAGCCCGTAGTACAAGCTAGCGCCGTTCTGATCGCGCACAAAGGTTTGGGTCCCGGTTGTTGAGGTCGCGCTAAAACTGCTTCTAAAACTTCGCGATCGATGCCTTGCAATTTAGCAAAATCTTCAATCAGCAAAACTAACTCTATTCCTTGTTCTGCTAAAGTTTCGCGAACTTCCCGCATTAATCTTTGTAAATCTTCGCGCCCCAGACTCAAAACCTGAGCGATCGCTTCATCTAAATGCCGGTTCAACCAATCTACAGTTGCCTTTTGAGTATCCTCATCGCCGATGAGGAAGCTATAAAAATCCTGTGCTTGCTTGCCAGCTTTTCCCAAGTTTAAAACATTAAGAGGCAAGTCACCGAGCGAAAAATGCCTCCGTTGTTCCACAATTTCTACCGTATCTCGCTGTCCGAGAATGTGGATAACTAATTGATGGATAATACCCCCATCCTTTAGCCAGTGTTTTCGGAAAAATGGATCGTAGAGTAGAGCATCAACAGCACCGACGAGGTAATCTTCCACATCAGAAAGTTTAGTGCGATCGCCCCGACCGTTTGGGCCAACAGCAGCCGCAAGCTGATTCAGAAGTTGTTCCCGCGCTTGGGCTTCTGTCAAGCTGCTAGTGGCTCGATTTAAACGCTGCCGGTATTCATCAAAACTTGCTCCTGGCATCCCTTCTAATATTAAACTGATAATATCTTTGAGATTCGTGCCAATTTTGGGAATCAGCAAAACTCGGCGCTTTTGGGTCGATGCAATATTGGCGGCCAGCCAGCGAATCAGGTGAGATTTTCCCGTTCCCGAACTTCCTAAAACTGGCACGAAAGCGAAATCTTGTTCGGCGAGAAAGTCTTTCAGAAATTGTTCCTCACTGTAGGTAACTCGCGACGGTGCATCGATAAGTTCCTGGCGGTACATGGCGATCGGATGGTGAGTTGCCACAAATATACTATCTGGAGTTTGGGTAGCCTCCACACCCATCACGCGGCGAACGCGATCGACATCCCAGCAAACAAATTTTGTAAAAGTCATGGTTCTACCCCCGTCAAAATAATATGAGAAAATCCCGCTTCTTTGTCTCCACTTGGAAAGATGAATAAATCAGCATCCGACTCTTTTACAAGCTTGATGCAACCATCATCCTGAAGGCGAAATAAAGCAAAAGCCGTGCTAGTTGATAAGTGATTTGGTAAGCGACCACCAATTTTTTCTTCTACCTGTTCTCGAAATTTTCCATTTTCAAACAGAGGACATTTTTTAGCTAGGCGATCGAGAAAATCTCGGATTGAAAGTTTAGCTTTTGCTTCTCCTTGAAATAAATCCTTTAAATTTCGTCTGAGATAAGCAGTTGGCTCAGCCACAACAAGTTTTTTGTTTGAATCTAAAGCATGACCCCAAGCAAATCCTAAATAACACATCCAGTCCTCGGCTTGACCCAACAAAGCATCGCTCGATGCTTTCAAATCTAAAGACCGATCGACTCCCTGCTCTACGACAAGCTGTTCTACTTCTTTGTAAGTACGGGGAGCATCATAAATATCCTGTGCTAAATACCATGCTATTAACCGACCTAAATCTTCTTCATCTTCGTTATCAAAAGCAAACAATAGCTCTACCAGCGTATCGGGTAACAATTTATCACCCATTTTAGGATGTCGAGATGCTTCGGGAAGCTCAAAATTTATAGCAATATCATCATTGTCTGCGATTAATAAGCGACATTTTATGCTTTCTCGCAGTGCATCATCAAACATCGGATGTTCGGCACTTTTGTTTCTCCCTTCTGACAATTCATGTGGAGAAAGCAGGCGAGTGAGTTTTTCCTTGTTTTCGCGCTGTTTGGGTGCTTCAAGTAAATATCTAAATATTCCTCGCATTCGACTAGGAGTAGCTCTACCTGTTTTTAAGACGCTCATAAATTAACCTCCCTGCAAAAGTGGTCAAACATAAAAAGTTTCCCCGAAAAAATATCAATCAGCTTGCGGTCATCGCGGCTCGGATCGGGTGTATCTCTGGGAAGTACGATAATCAGCGGAGCCTGAGAAGTTCTGTTGAGTGACAGATAGTGGTGAGGGATAGCCTTTCCGGGCGGATGAAATATCAGGGTGGGAATGCGCGGCATCAGCAGAGGCTCGTATTTTTGAAACAAAAATATACAAGCATCGGCTATCCGATTTGTTTCTGCTATCAATATACTCTGAAATTCATCAGCCACCACCAGATTATTAATTCCCTGCTCGATTAACCAGTTAAAAAGTTTAGGGCTTTTGAGTTTCCAGCTTTGAGCTTCAAGAGACTCATAGAAAACTAGCATTAACTTATCTTCTCCTAGCAATCGTTTGAGTTTTTCACTTACAAAAAAATTAGGTTTTTGCCATACAGGTAATGGCGCGGGCATAATTCCCGAAAACTCTGGTTCCCTGTTTTTTCTGCAAACAGGACATCCACCGCAAGCGGGAGAAACTCTGACCAGTTTTCTCGGTTCTGGCACTACACGGGCGGGAATAGTGTAAGCTTCAGCAAAGATTTCGGAAATACAGCGTTCCGGCCGCAAAACCTCGCGCATTAATTGCAGGTTTTTATAGCTCCAGTTTTGGCGCTGCTGGCGAATTGGCTCTACTTTATGTTCCCAAGTTTGACGCTTGAGGTGCGATTCATCTCGGATGCGGATGAAACGGGACTCTCTGTGAACTTCCCAAGCTTCGTTATAAGCTGCTTCCGATTTAAAATTTCTTCTTCGCGGCGGTTCATCGGCATCAATATCGATTAAACCCGATCGACTCATCAGCGTTAAAGTGCGGATGTTCCAAGCCTGATTCTGTTGGCTGTTCATGTCAATGTCTCCTGGTTGTAAGGATGGAGGAATATTGACGGGAACGCGAAACCGCCCATCGGGAAGAATTTCTTTCCTCAAAAACATCCTTTTCCACCGCTGAAAACCCCGATCGATCGTAATGGCAGATTTGTCATTAAGCGATTTGGCAATCTCTAAGTCTTCATTGGTGTGTAAGGTGAGCGAGATTGCTGCTTTGCCGTCTCGACCACCTCGACCCACTTCTTGATAGAAACGATCGATCGTTTCTGGAATGCAAGCATGAATTACTGCCCGAACATCTGACTGATCCACACCCAATCCGAAAGCAGAAGTAGCAACCACTATATCAACTCGTCTCTCGCGCAAGTTTTGAATCAGTTGAGAGCGTTCTAGCGAGCTCGATTCTCCGGTCATAATGGCACACCGTTGGAATCCAGCAGACAATAAATCCTGTTTCCATCGCCTGACATCTTCGCGCTTTGTGGCGTAAACAATCAAAGGGCGGGGAAGATGATAAACTGCTTCAATTAATCGCTGTTTCCTGACTTCTTCACTTTGACACCAAGCAAACCAGTAGGACGGTTCCGGTCGCAACTGTACGGCAGATATCACTTGAAAAGGGCCGGGTTTTCCGAATAAAGTTTCAAGAGTATCCAAACAAGATTCTGTTAAGGTTGCAGTCAGCAATAAAGTAGTAAAAGAAGTTAAGCGCAACAAATCTCTTCGCAAGCCGGGAAGTTCTTGGAAAGCGGGGCGAAATTCATCACCCCACTGTTCGACGATATGCGCTTCATCTATTACGAAATACCGCAGCATTTCTGATTTTGCTGCTTCGTAAAGAGCAGGTGCGAGAGAATTCATCAAGCTTTCGGGTGAGGTGAAAACGATTCGCTGGGTGCCATTGCGAATGCGATCGCGAATTTCCTGCCGTCTCTCTTGTTCTTGCCCAAACTCGTCGCCATAATAGGCAGTGGCATGGTTCACAAAAGGTTTTACAGCTCTTTCTTGGTCGATCGCCAGTGCTGTAGTCGGCACTACAACAACAGTTACACCAGCATTTTTCGATCGCAACAAAGCAGGCAATTGAGCGCAAAGACTTTTGCCCGCTCCAGTAGGCAGGTTAATCGCTAGTGTCGATTTTTCAGGAGCAGTTAAAACAGCACGAATCGCCTCGCGCTGTCCCACACTCCGGTAATTTTTCCTACCCACCAATTCCCAAAACGGATCTCCCTCAACTGGCTCGTAATTGCGACGTTTTTTATCATCAAATACGGGTTTGTCTGGGGGATATTGTGCGGAAAAATCCAGCCAATCAGGCTGCCAAGGACGGGCGCTAATTAAATAGCAATCCGCAGTTTCACCCAAAATATCGATACCGCTTTCTTGCCACATTTCGCGATCGGGAAAAAGAGAAGTCCGAGGTACTTTCAAAGTTGGGGGTATCCCGCCCTTTTGCTCGTATTCCCGCCGCAGAACCTGACGGATCGCAGCCGCAATATCTCCCATTCCCGGCGCGCAATCTGTTCCCGCAGCACCCAAAGTTTCCAGCAAGCGCCTGTGACAAACTTCTGAAAACTGACTTGTACCGGCAGGAATCTTACCTGTTTGGAGAATTTCTCTGAGTTCTTGAAAAGAATCAGCCATCACTCATCTCCCCCTTCCTGAGATTCAACCGGAGGTCGCCCAGAAACTACAATGAATCCTACAGAATCAAGCTTGGTTCGGGGATAGCGAATCCCTTCTAACATCGCTTGACTTAACGCAGTTTCTATGTTAACTTCCTTGGCTAGTAAAGAATGCGAAGTTTGTGCGCTTTCAGCCATTCGGTTGAGGCGCAGCCGCAGTTGGTCTAGTCTATTTCCTAATTTCCGATCGGCGATTTTGGCGCGCTGTTCGCAGAGTTCGATGAAAGAAGTGCGATCGCGCAACAGTATTTCCGAAGTCTCACGCGCCTGAGTGCACAAATCAGGCCACTTACTCTCATCAACAAACTCATTGAGAACCGATAATCGACTTTTTGCTAAATTATAATCTCGGCAGGGATGAGAACTTTTACCCTTGTACGAACCTTGCAGAATCTTCAAAACAGCTTCATCTTCAACAATGCTCATTGGTTCGTAGCGAGCATCAATAAAAATTGTCTCTACGAGCGGAGGAAATAACGCATCAGCGCGCCGTTTCACAGATACAAATCTACTTCGATCCAGCTCAAAATCTGTTAAAACTTGCTGGGCTAATTCCAAATCGGTCTCGACTACATAATTAAAGCGAAAACCGAACCATTCCATCCCTTCTCCAGCATCCCAAGAGCGATCGCACCGCCACATCGCAAAGGCTTGACCTCGGTCATCCCAATGAATGTAAGATGCTAGTGCCTCAACAAATTTTTCCCCGATACGGTAGAGATTGACACCGGGATTTTGAGTTGATATTCTCCGGTTATAAGTACCAGATAGTTCTCCACAATCGGCAAAGTGAGTTCTTAGATCGTGAACGGGAATTAAAGTGCGCGCAGTATGTTGATAATGCTGCACTTTTGCTAAATTCGGATCGTCAATTGCCTTGAATTGTAGCGCTTGACAAATCCAGTCTTCTGTGACTCGTTTTATTTCTTGATGGCGAGCATCACAATCATCTAAAGCTTGAAAATATTCGGTAGCATTTTCATCCCGAGCATCAATTTCATCTAAAGCGTTTTGTTCGCTAATTTTCACTTGTTCCCCAGCGATTCCTTCCCGGAGCGACTCGATTTTTTCTAAGAGTCCGCTAGCACCAGATTGAAACAGCGCTGATTCCAGTTCCGGCAGTTTTTCATCTACATAAAACTGAAGGCTGGCAATTGATTGATGAAAAATGCCGAAACCATCTTTTAATAATTCATACCAAGCACTGTGAGGGCTATCCTCTAAGTCTGCACCCGCAAATAGTGTAAGCTGAACCTTCATCGGGCGACCAATGCGATCGATCCTGCCAATCCTTTGTTCTAAACGATTTGGCGATCGGGGAAGATCGAAATTAATCATCCAATTGACAAATTGGAAGTTGCGGCCTTCTTCACCAGAGGAATCGCACACTAGGATAAAACAATTGGGCTCATTTTTAAAGCGATCGAGGTTTTTTTCAACATCAGAGCGTTTCATCCCTAATTGATGGCTAGCTACATTTGGGCTACCGAAAGTACCTGATAAGCACCGGACAATCTCAGCGCCGGTTTGAATAAAACTGGTGAAAATGATAACTTTTGGTAGGGTATCTCCCGGTATCGGGCGGCGAATTCGCTGCTGCACCTGTTCCAGCAATCTATCGAGGTTGCTGCGATAAGATTGAAGTTTCAAACATTCTGACAGATGATAAAGTAGAACTATCTTGAGTAATTCGATGCGATCGCCTTCTGCAGAAGGTTCTTGAATAATTCGCTGCAAAGATTGCAGAATTTCTGCTTCTGGTGAAAATTTAGGGGTTTCAGTCAGAATTCGGATGCTATCGGCGCCAAATTCTTGAATCAAACTAGAATGGGAGATGCCGCTTAAACGGGTTTCAAGCACTCTTTCTAAAATTCCCAGCCAAGTACCAGCAGCGCGAAATAAAAGCAGAAAAATCTGCTGGTATTGTTGTTCTTTGGGGGCGATTGTGCGCCATTCGTCGATGAGCTCGTGAATTTGGGGCGATCGCTCATCTAAGTCATACTCTACTTTTGGTATGATATTGCGATCGAAAATGACATCTTCTACGGAAGCGCGGCGGTTCCGCAGCATTCGACGGTGTAACCGATAGGTGTCGCTGATGTGGGTGCGAATCGATCGCACAATTCGATCTCGAAGCGCGGCAGGTGTTTCTTTAGTTTGCAAGCAATTTTGCAACTCATCTGCGAGGTTTAGCAGATACGGATCTTCCGCAAAAAGATTTCGCAGTCGATCGAGGTTAGTTTTAAGAACAAAAGGATTTGCTCCCTCCTTAAATGAAAGTAAAACTCGACCAATTTGTTGGCGGTTTTGTACCCTCGCACGAAAACCTTCCAAATCGTTAAGTTGATAGGTTATTGGATCGAGCAAGTGCAGCATCGCCAGGAAATCTTGCTCGTGATTGAGAACTGGGGTTGCAGATAATAGGAGTAGGCGATCGCTTTTGTGAGCGAGGTGTTTGCAAGTTTCAAAACGCTGGCGCTGTACCGCACCGGCAGAGGTAGCCATTGCTGCGATGTGATGCGCTTCATCTAAAATTAAAAAGCCTAAATCCGCATTCGGGCTGACTCGATCGACATCCTCTACTGCAAGTACCTGCACTCGCTTGTCTGAGCCAGAGATATAAAATTTATTTTCTAATTCTTGAAACCATTGTTCCCGCAGGTATTGCGGTACTAATACCGCTGCGCGTCCCTGCGGTTCGTCGAGGAGATATTGGCGGAGAATAGCACCAGATTCGATCGTCTTTCCCAGTCCAACTTCATCTGCTAAGAGGTAACGTTGAACAGGATCTTCCAGTACGCGCCGGACAACTTCAACTTGATGGGAATAAAGCTCAATATTGGCGGAAATCAGCCCCCTCATCCCGCGACTGACAGCGCTCTGTTGAGTCAGACATTTGACAAAAGCTAAACGCCGATCGTGAAAGTAAGGTGTTTCTTGACCTTTTAGCGCCAGAATTGCGATCGGATCTTCAATGGGGATATTGCAGCGCACGCACACATCTGCTTCCGCGGCCCATTCTGTTTGGCGATCGGGTAGGTGAATTTCGTATCGACAGCTATCTTCATCCCAGGCAAAAATCCGACCAACCATCCAAGTTTGTTTGCTTTGGAACCAGAAATAGCACCTCGTCTGATGTTGCAGCCTAACTCGATCGAGCAAACTTAAGTCTAAGGTTCGTTCTATCCGGTTCCCCACCGAACAAAAATACTCAACTAAGGCATCTGAATTATATATTTTAACAACTTTTCCTATACCGAGGTCGTTGTTGCGCGATCGCACCAGACAACCAAGCTCTATCATAATTCGCGTCTCCTGAGAGCGATCGGTTGACGAACCAAACACTTCGCCAAAGCTATAGCAGCAGAAACTAAGTTTCCGACTAGCTGGCTAACCTGCGTCTTTAAATTTTGTTTGTAAATTTTGAAGCCTGACCTGCATAAAACTAACTTGTACCATAGGCAATGTCCTAGGCTCAGATTGGCGGAGTCTAAAAAAATTGCGGGTTAAAAACCCTTTTATTGAGTTTACCCTGTTTAACTAAAAAATTCTAGTCTAGTATAATTTTATTCATAATACGGACGCACTCGCCCGACCCAGAAACCGGGTTTTTGACCACATTAAACCCTAAACCAGTATTTTCCTAAAAAACCCGGTTTCTGCCAACCCGGACGCACTCGCCCGACCCAGAAACCGGGTTTTTGACCAAATTAAACGCTAAACCAGTATTTTCCTAAAAAACCCGGTTTCTGCCAGCCCGGACGCACTCGCCCGACCCAGAAACCGGGTTTTTGACCAAATTAAACGCTAAACCAGTATTTTCCTAAAAACCCGGTTTATGAGAGTTCGCGTGGGCGATTCCCGTACAATCAATCTAAGCGTGAGAAGCTGTAGGAGTTTTAGCTTGTGGCTGCTGGCCGTCCGGCGCAAGCGATTCCCCTTCAATAAACGATCGCAACATCCAAGCCATTTGTTCGTGCTGTTCCATCAAACCAGTCAAAAAGTCTGCTGTTCCGTCATCCTTAAACTCTTCGCCGCACTGTTCGACGTGTTGGCGGAGATTGCGAATAATCAGTTCGTGGTCATCAACTAAACGCGACACCATCTCAGTCGCTAAAGGCAAATCGCCGATATGTTCTTTAATCGAAGCATACTTGAGAAAACCCTCAGCAGTACCAATTGGGTAGCCGCCTAAAGCTCGAACCCGTTCGGCCATAGCATCAATATTCTCAGTCAATGCCTGGTAGTGTTCTTCCCACAATTGGTGGAGCGATCGAAACTGCGGGCCAACTACATCCCAGTGATACTTTTTGGTTTTGATTAACAGCAGATAAGCATCTGACAGGTCATGATTCAACAGTTCGATAACGCCTGCACGTTGCTCGTCAGATAGACCTATGTTTAACTTACGCATTGAAACTGTTCCCTTAACTCTCTGTTTAGATTTATTAGAACAAATTTCCCCAGCCACTTACATCAACCCAGAGGACGATCGCACTTTAGTAAAATATCTCCATCTCAGGTTAAAGTAATCACAATATAGATACCCTTAGATAGATGCAATGAAACTTTTTGTTCCGGGCCGCCTTTGTTTGTTTGGCGAGCACAGCGATTGGGCCGCCAGTTATCGATCGCACAATCCCGCTATAGCAAAAGGCTGCACTCTGATAGCCAGTACAAATCAAGGAATTTATGCCGAAGTCACAAAACATCCGACACACTTGATTTTGCGGGCCGCTTTAAATGACGGCACAAAAATTGAGGCTGCACTCCCGATGGCAAAAAATGCTCTGCTTGCTGAGGCCCAAACAGGAACTTTTTTCAGTTATGCAGCCGGTGTTGCCGCTCAATTTCTCTCCCACGGCGGCACGGAAGGACTAGAAATTGACAATTATTTAACAGATTTGCCAATTCAGAAAGGCTTGTCTTCAAGTGCCGCAATTTGCGTGTTAGTAGCCCGCGCTTTTAACCGCTTGTACGATTTGAAAATGAACGTCCGCGCCGAAATGGAAATGGCTTATCTCGGCGAGACTGCAACACCTTCGCGCTGCGGCCGCATGGATCAGGGTTGTGCCTATGGAAATCGCCCGATTATGATGATTTTTGACGGCGATAAAATGGATGTTGTTGAGCTAAAAGTTGCCAAAGATTTGTTTTTTGTCATCGTAGATTTGGGCGCCAGCAAAAACACTCAAGAAATTCTGGCAAGCCTAAATCAGGCTTACCCCTTCGCTGCGAATGAAGTTCAAGAAAACGTGCAGAAATATCTCGGCACGATTAGTTATCAAATTACCCAAGATGCAGCCGCAGCTTTACAGCAGGGAGATGCAGTCAAAATCGGCGAGTTGATGAAAGTTGCCCAGAGGGAATTTGACAGGTATTTAATCCCCGCTTGTCCCGGGCAATTAACGGCTCCTGTCTTGCACGAACTCCTGAACTATCAACCGATTGGGCCTTATATTTTGGGTGGCAAGGGAGTAGGTTCTCAGGGAGACGGCACGGCGCAGTTTATCGTGAAAGATGCCGAAAGTCAACAGCAAGTTATCGAAATTATCAGCAGGGATTTCCCCCTGATGGAATGTCTGAAACTTACTATTAGTTCTCAGACCCCTTTGCAGCCTGAAACAGAATTTTATACAGCAACCCCAGAAATATACAGGCGTCCCGCCTGTTCCACGCAGATAGAAGAAAGAAAAGATGCAGAAAAAGCTTCCCGACTGCAAGTCAGAAAAGCCGTGATTCCGGCCGCTGGCTTCGGCACTCGGATGTTTCCGGCTACTAAGGCAGTGAAGAAGGAATTCTTGCCAATTATCGATCGCGACGGCCGCGCTAAACCAATAATTTTGGCAATTGTGGAAGAAGCTTTGAGTGCGGGAATTGAAGAAGTTGGTATAGTTGTGCAAAAGGGATCTCGCACTTTTTTTGAAGATTTCTTTAAAACTGGGTCGTCTCCCGAACTTTTCCAAAAATTGTCTCTGCAAAATCAGGAATACAGCCAATATTTGCAAGAGTTGGGGCAGCGCGTTACAATTCTCACTCAGGATGTCCAAGAAGGATTCGGCCACGCGGTATTCTGTGCTAGAGAATGGGTGAACAGCGAGCCATTTCTGCTGCTTTTGGGCGATCACATTTACTCGTCGCAAACTGAAATTTCTTGCGCGCGCCAGCTATTGGATATTTACTCGCAAGTGCGGCAAAGCGTGATTGGTTTGAGAGTAACACCATCTGACGTAATTCATCACTACGGCTGTGCGGCGGGTGTTTGGCAGCAACAAGATGCTGTTTTGTGGGTGACGCAAGTTTACGAAAAGCCGGATGTCGAGTATGCGCGGCAGCATTTAAGCGTAGAAGGCATGGCGGAGGATTTATTTTTAACTATGTTTGGGATGTATGTCCTCGATCCTAAAATCTTTGATTATTTGGCAGAACATATTAATGCCAATTTTCGAGAAAGAGGCGAATTTCAGTTAACGTCGTGTTTGGATAAGTTGCGGGAGTTCGAGGGAATGGCTGGTTATGTGGTGCGAGGGCGGTGTTTTGACACGGGATTGCCGGATGTTTACCGGCAGACTCTGATTGATTTTCCCATATCTCGGGGGGCGATCGGCTAATATGGCTGCGCCCGGATTGCCCGCAGCCTGTTCGATCGTTCGGACTTCAGTCCTCATAAAACGAATAACCCCAACTCGCCATGAACCCGCCCTCTGGGCAAATCCACAAACGAACCTATATATATAGTCGATCGACCTTGACGCTACCGCATACCAATTTCAAAAAAGAATGCAACTGCCTTGCCAACTCCAAACCCCGATACCGCTGAGTCCTTCCCCAATCTAAAATCTAAAATCGTAATATCTGCCGCTGCCTCATCAGCTATATCCATTGTTTTTGCGTTGTTAACCGCCCCAAAATCACGTCAATTGTAACGAAATATTACAGAATGACGCTAAAGCAGCATAGAGGCTTGACAGCAAAGAATTAAGCGGCTAATCTGATATACATACCCGGGTAAGTCAATTCACTGTCATATGCAAGAAAAGCAAAAAGTTACACTGTATCTTCCACCTGAACTGCATCGCCAGCTCAAAATCAAAGCCGCAGTCGAAACAGAACCGATGTCATCAATTGCAGAAAGGGCAATTGTCTTCTACCTAGGAAACCCCGAACTGGTTGACGAAGTAGAAGCCTCCTACGGACAAACCCACCGGGTGTACACTTGTCCAGAATGCACGGGTTCTGTAGTAATGCGAGATGGAGAACTGGCATCCGTAACAAGTCAGCCGAGCGTATTGGCTGAGCAGGACCTTCCAGTAAAGCAGGTGTCGGGCGTCAGCGCCAGCACAGCCCAACCGGGAGAGGAAGAATTGGTTCCCTGCTAAGAATGCTTTGCTTCCCCAAAAATCTCTAACTGAAATTTTCTGTAATTTTCAGTAACAGGGCGAAGGGCAGCATGGAGATTCAGCAAAGATAGCACCGTCTCTAGTGGGTCGAGGAATATGCAAGAAGAGATCAGTATCCTAATCCAAGCTCAATATCCTCTGATCTACCTCGTGACATCCGAGGAAGAGCGGTGTGAGCAAGCAATTTCGACAATAGCTCAAGTCAAACCGCAAAGACGAGTATTTGTCTGGACTGTAACCCAAGGCATGATTGAGCGCACGGAGCAGGGTCAACCTCGTAACAATCAGCAAAGCACCCTCTCGCCACAGGCAGCCCTTGAATGGGTGATCAGGCAGCGGGAACCAAGCAGCAACCCTAGTGGAATCTATATATTCAAAGACCTTCATCCTTTTAAAGATGATGCAAATGTAACAAGGTTATTGCGGGATGCGATCGCCAACTTCAAAGGAACGCAAAAGACAATTATACTGATGTCTCCTTTGCAGCAAATTCCGATCGAGCTAGAAAAGGAAGTAGTGGTATTAGACTTCGCGCTTCCAGACATGAAGGAACTCAACCAAGTATTGTCTGGCCAGTTGGAGCAAACCAAATCGCGACGCATTACCACAGAAGGGCGAGAAAAACTTTTAAAAGCAGCCTTGGGATTGACTAAGGACGAAGCTGAAAAAGTTTATCGCAAAGCCCAAGTTTCCACAGGGCGCTTAACAGAAGAAGAAGTAGACATAGTTCTGTCGGAGAAGAAGCAATTAATTCGGCGCAACGGCATTCTAGAGTTCATTGAAGAAGACGAAACCCTAGATGCAGTCGGCGGCTTAGAAGAGCTGAAACGGTGGCTCAGGCAGCGTTCCAACGCCTTTACAGAAAGAGCGAGAGAATACGGCCTGCCCCAACCAAAAGGGATGTTAATTCTCGGCGTACCGGGCTGCGGAAAATCGCTGATTGCCAAGACTACCTCCCGCCTCTGGGGACTGCCCCTGCTGCGGCTAGATATGGGTAGAGTCTACGACGGCTCGATGGTAGGTCGATCGGAAGCTAATCTCCGCAACGCCCTCAAAACCGCAGAATCCATCTCTCCAGCCATCCTCTTCATCGACGAACTAGACAAAGCCTTTGCAGGAGGCACTGGTTCTGCCGACTCGGACGGAGGCACCTCCAGCCGGATTTTCGGTTCCTTCCTCACTTGGATGCAAGAAAAGACTTCCCCAGTCTTCGTAATGGCAACAGCCAACCGCATCGAGCGTTTACCCGGGGAATTCTTGAGGAAAGGTCGATTCGACGAACTCTTCTTTGTTGACCTGCCGACGAAGGAAGAACGCCAAGATATATTCAAAATTCACCTGTCAAAACGGCGTCGGGAAATTTCTCGCTTCGATTTAGAGCAACTTTCCAATGTTTCCGACGGCTTTTCAGGAGCAGAAATTGAGCAAGGGCTAGTAGCAGCCATGTATGAGGCCTTCGCTCAAGATAGAGAGTTTACCCAGCTAGATATCATCGCGGCCATTAAATCCACATTGCCACTGTCTAAAACCATGACCGAACAGGTTACTGCCCTGCGGGATTGGGCTAGACAGCGCGCGCGGCCCGCTGCGTCTTCCGTCGCTGAATACCAGCGAATGGAATTCTAAAAGCTTTCTCCTGGTCCAAACAGGAGCAAAGGCTAGCAACAGCTAGCAGTTCGATTGAAGAGCCGCCCAGCGGCACCGTTAAATCCAGACCGTTGTTGTTTCTCTCTCAGTTTTATTAGGAGGAAATCCAATGTCTCACTTTAGCACTCTGCGTACCAAAATCACCGATGCCGAAATCCTGAAAGCTTCCCTGCGCGACTTGGGCATTTCAGTCAAGTCAGAAGCTGATGTTCGCGGTTATAACGGTCAGCGCGTTCGCTCCGACATCGTGGCGATTCTGGAAGGCGAATATGACCTGGGTTGGTCTCGCAATAGCGATGGTTCCTTTGACCTGATTGCCGACCTCTGGGGCGTCGCCAAAAAGCACAATCAAACTGAGTTAATCAACTCCATCAACCAGAAGTACGCAGTTAACAAGACCTTGGCAGCAGTCAAGCAGCGCGGTTTACAAAACGCCAACGTCAAGTTGGTAGTCCAAAATTAATCGCTCTGCGCGTTTCTAAGCTGGCGGGTTAACCAAATACGGGTTAACCCGTTTTTTGCTGGGATGTAGAGTGGGGTTGTCAAATCCTCAGGAGAGTTAGAGTTATAGGACTTACGCACGCACTGGGTAGGGCGACGCACACTACACCTTAGTTCTTGCTAGAGGCAGCGTCTACACAGGTAATTTGCGTAAGTCCTGGGTTACCTGAGTCAAGCGACTTTAGATTAAATGTTTTCGCTCGCTCTTAAGTCAGGCGGATTAGTTTTTGCAAGTTCTTCCAAGCATTGAGCTAAAGTTTCTGCACTGCGGTGGTGGCTAAATTTGGCGATAATTTTTTTCCGGGATTCTTCAGAGAGGCTCAAAGCAAGCTCGGGATTCTGGAGGATGTTGGCGATCGCATCTGCCATTTCTTCTGGTTTTTCCGATCGGACTAATACAGCATCCACACCGTCATCTACCAGCTCGGAAGTTCCGCCTACATCAGTCACTACCGTCGGAACTTCCATCGCCATTGCTTCCATCACGGCCACCGGAACTCCTTCATTCAAACTTGCCAAAGCAAAAATATGAGCTTCTTCAAGACCTTGGCGAATTCGCTTTTCTGAAACAGCCCCCAGTAACTCTACATATTCAGACATCGATTTATTATCAATGATTTTTTCTAATTCTTGATGATATCCGCTGCCCCCTTGTTCGTCCTCGCCTGCAATTTGCAGCCGCACGTCAAATCCCCGATCTCGGAGCAATTTTACAGTTTCAATCAAATATTTGTGTCCTTTCACCAGGTTGAGGCGGCCGCAAGAGAAAATCCTGCAGGAACTGCCGGCCTGCCAGGGCCCGTAGGGAGTGTGGCGTTTGATTTCAGCAACATTAACCCCCATTGGAGCAACAGCTAATTGCTTGGGAAGAAAGTTTGCCAATTTGTTTTTGACATCACCCAGCAGCAGTTGAGATATTACAATCACAAAACTGGAATTTTTCCACTTTTGTTCTTGATTGGGCCCGTATACTTCTAAAGTCGGCCCGTGCAGAGTCATGCTGTAAGTACAGCCTGTAAGAATTGAATTAAATAAGGCTATATCGCCAGCACTAGCACAGGAATGAACGTGGATGTGCGACCAACCTTGGGTTTTTGTTAATCCTGCTAGTTTGCTAGCAACAGCCACCATTGCCAAGAGTTTAACTTTTTCAGATAAGGATGTATCTCTCGCTTTGGCAATAACTGCGAGGCACTGCCACCATGCAGCAGGCCCAGCTTTGAGAAACTCTGTGAAGGAGCTGATAAAATCTTTAGCTGTAAAGGGAAATAGATAAACTGTATTTTTTCGAGCTTCTTCTGCCCATAGGTGGGAAGAAAGCGCTTTGACGGGAGGTTGAGTTGATACCAAATCTGTTTCAATTCCCAGTTCTGCCAGAATTTGTCGCTCCCGCCACAAAAAAATGTGCGTTTGTCCTGGAAATTGTGGTAGAAAATATCCAATCTTTGCTTTCATATCGCATCCGACTCCTTGAGTTTTTTTTCACCAACAATATTTATCGGTTATGCTGATGCAGAAACACCTTTTTTGTCGTCGAGCATTTTTTCGTAAAGTTCGACTATTTTTCTGGCCTTGTTATCCCATTCAAACTCTCTAGCTCTTTCGATTGATTTGGCTGACATACTCGATCGCATTTTTTCATCCTCAACTAAAATCTTTATTTTTTTGGTTAATTCTTGGGTGAGATACTCTCGAGAATTGGGCTCGATCTTAAAACCTGTTTCTTCAGTTACGTATTCGCCAATACCGCCGTTGTTTGCCACAATACAGGCCAGCCCGCAAGCCATAGCTTCTATTACCACTGCACCGCCAAACTCCCTGATCGAAGGGAAACAAAAAATATCTGCTTTCCTGTAAAAATCGCGAGTTTCCTGTTGATTCACCCATCCGGCAAAGCTGACTATTTCACCTAAATTAAGTTCCTGCACTCTGTTTTCCAAGCTACTTCTTTCAGAACCGTCTCCCACTATAGTTAAGCGTATTTTACTTTGAATTACAGGGTCTAATTTTCCAATAGACTCTATAACCACATCGGGGCATTTATAGGGAACTAATCGGCCCACAAAAAGTAAATTTATCTGGTCGCCTGCTTTTTTTGCTGGTTTTGCAGGCATTAAAAAATCCTGGGAAATCCCATTTTCGTAAAACAGCTCTATTCTTCGATCTGGGATAGCAAACAATTCTTTTAGCAAATTTAAAGTATATGTTGAACCTGCCAATACTTTGTCTGCTTTCTTGTAAGTTTCTACGTAGCCCGGTACTAACGATCGACCTACAGCTCTCAAAAAGTTTAAGTAAGCAAATTCCTGTCTGGCTACTTCTTGAAAGCCGGGGGGAAAGGGAACGCCTCCATTCACGGGCCCCAAAAGAAAAGGAGTTTGCTTGCACGCCTTGACTGCTTTGACAGGATATCTAGGCATCATCGGAGTTAGAGCGTGAACTAAATCGTAATCTCCTCTCTGGATTTGCTCTTGGAATTGCTGATAAACTTTGTGATTGAATTCTGCATATATTGGGTAGCCGAGAGTATTAGCTAAAGGCCAGTTATTCCGACCTTTTAGTGTCATGCTTGCCATCAGAGGGTAGTATTTTTTTGTTAACTGACTCTCGTTTATATAAACAACATTATTATACTGGTTGAGTTTTTCCAGGGCTTCTTTATTTCTAATGTGGGTAACTAGCGTAGCATCTACCAGCTTGTTAATTGCTTGAAAATATTTGTATCCTTCCAAAGGGACAGATGCCATTTCTGGATTGCACTGCTCTATAATTAGCAATATTTTTAAATGGTTTTCTCTCATTTGTTTGCAACTTTTGAATGTAGGTTAATTTGAGTATAGCAGAGGTGTTGAAAAACAGCAAGTCCGCTGCCTTTAAGATTAATTCTAATTATTAACTATGTTAATTTGGTTAGCGGTCTTATATTCGATCAACTTGCTGCGCTGCCCTAGCAATCGGCGCAGGTGAAACTGAATTTGACCCTGTAGCTGAGGAAATTTGGCTATTACACAAGACAGGGCATACACGGCAGCGTTTTTAGCTGTGAAATTCCGCTGCTTTGCATAATAGTTATAGGTGCGATAGGTTGCCAAAAGGTAAGCGCTGCACGCTAACAGGCTCCAGCCTTTTGTCGGCCATGCCATTGTCAAGGCTAGCACTGGCAAGACTAATCCCCAGAACCAGGTACTTTGGGTCTCTTTGACCCAATGGCGCTCCGGTTCGCTTCCGTGCATCCAGGCTCCCTCGGCGTAGGCGTAACCAGCTCTTTGAGCGCGCTTCCACCACTGAGAAAAACTGGTCATTTGTGCGTCGTGCAGGGTCATTTCTGCGTCTAAGCGAAGGATTTTCCAACCTTTTTGGCGCAGCCGCACGCACATTTCCGGTTCTTCGCCGGCTATGAGTGCGGGATTGAAACCTTCAACTTGCTCAAATGCTGCTGCGCGCATCATGGAATCGCCACCGCAGGCTTTGGTTTCACCGATCGGGGTATCCCATTCGATGTCGCATAATTGGTTGTAGATAGTAGCTTCGGGGTATCTTTCGCGCCGGCGACCGCACACCGCAGCTACATCGGGGCTGGCTGTGAGTTCGCTGTGCGCGCGATCGATCCATCCCTCAACCACTTCGCAGTCGCCGTCCACAAATTGGACAAATTCGATGTCCGGTGATAGTTCCAGCAGGCGAGCAAAGCCTACATTCCTGGCGCGAGCTGCGGTAAACGGTGTGGACAAGTCGAGTTCCACTGCATCGACTCCTAGGGAACCAGATAACTCAACGCTGCCGTCTGTGGAGCCGGAATCGACGTAGACGACGCGGGCAACTTTGCCCAGGGCGGAGACTAGGCACTGGCGGAGCCGCTGCCCTTCATTACGTCCGATCGCCACTAATCCAATTTGTTTCAAGTCTTACCTCTTGAATTCGACCGAGCTGTTCTTTTAATATTTTAGTAACAATCAAGCTAATTTCACAAGATCTTTATGCCAAAACTTTCAGCCCGGGGCTGTAGTGGCGGTCTAAGCGCCTTCAGCTTATTATATATTAAGTCATGTCACATCTACCGTTTTTAATTCAGCGGAGTCAACCATGTTAAATTTGAGTTCTTTGTTCACAATTTACTGTAGCGGTCAAGGAATAAGCCATATATTTTTGTCACTTTGCTCCGAGTGGAACTACCCTGACTTTAAAACCCGGATGGTTGTTCCCAATTGCGCGCCATCATATCGCGGGTCTAATAATATTGTTGAAAGCGTACCCCGATATTTGAAATGGTTTTACTACAGGTTCCCAGATACAGCGCAATCTTGTGCCCAAAAGCGTTTTCTGAGAGATGTCAATGATTTTGATGCATTTTACTTGTTCCCTCCCACTTCAATCGAAACTTTTAGAAAGGTAAAGCAGCAGGCGAAAAAAGTTTTTTGTGAGCGTATTAACTGCTCTACTAAAAAGGCAAAATATATTCTTGACGATGCTTACGACCGCTTGGGCCTCGCTCCCCAACATGGAATTACAGAGGCGATGATTCAGCAAGAAGATGAAGAAATGAGCTTGGCTGATTTCATTTTTTCTCCTAGTCCGGAGGTAAAAAAATCTTTTCTCGAAATAGGAGTTCCCGAATACAAACTGATTTCAAGCAGTTACGGGTGGTGTCCCAAGCGCTTCCCGAATATTTCGCCCAAAAAACAGCCATCAGACACCGTTACTGTGGTCTTTGTGGGCAGCGTCTGCGTCAGAAAAGGAGCTCACTTGCTCTTGCAAGCTTGGGAAAAAGCCGGCATTAAAGGCAGACTGGTGCTTTGCGGAACCCTAGAGCCTGCAATTGCCGAAACTTGCAGCGATATTTTAGGACGCTCTGATGTAATTCATCTGGATTACACCACCAATGTTGGCGAGGTATATGGCGAAGCTGACATTTTTGCCTTTCCGAGTCTGGAAGAAGGCAGCCCGCTGGTTACCTATGAAGCTATGGCTCACGGGTTGCCACTTATCACCTCACCTATGGGAGCGGGCGCAATTGTTCGGAACGGCACAGATGGGCTCGTGGTGGACCCCTACGACTCTGAGGCTCTTGTTGAAAGTTTGCGAAAGCTTGCTTTGTCGCCGGAGTTGAGAGCTGGGATGGCTGATAGTGCTCGCCAGCAAGCCGAGGAATTTACCTGGGAAAAAGTAGCGCGCCGGCGGAAAGAATTGGTGCAGGAGAAATTGAAAGTTTAGAAAATAGGAGGATTCTTTGAAAGAATCCTTCCTATCCAACTTCCTTTTTCCTGGCAAGATTTCTCGGGGTGTATTTTCAGGATTAGGGTTTTTTTTCGAGAATTTTTGCGGGTATTCCCACTGCGGTTGCGCCCGGTGGTACGTCGCAAATCACCACAGCATTTGCACCAATCAAAGCATGATCGCCGATCGTTACGGAGCGAATAATTTTTGCTCCTGCACCGATATCGACGTGACCGCCAATTTTGACATGAGCAACAATTGTGACCTGTTGAAAAATCATACAGTTCGGGCCAATAGACGCCTCTGGATGAATGACAATGCCATTAGGATGAAGCATAACGAGTCCCCCTCCTATCTGGCAGTTCAAAGGGATGTCAGTTCCAGCTACAATAGTCCAGAATAGATGCTGGATCGTGTTGAACCGGGATAAAAAATATCCTAAAATTCCACCTTGCTGCTGCCATTTTTGATAGTTGCGGATAGATTTTAGGAGTTGGCGACTGGGTTCCCACCACTTGCTAAGTTTTTCGCGGCTCCAGTCTGGAACTGTGGCAGAAACGACTGGTGTAGTTATTGATTCAACCATTCTTTGTGCAACAGAATAGATAAAATATACATAATCATGTGACCCTTGATTATCAGTATATGATAACTGGTTGCTGATTGACAGTATTTTTTGAAATTCTCTAGCAATCCTATTTGAGTTGTAATGTTTTTGTAGGTTGCCAGGTTTTTAGGGTAGGCACGGCGGGGGACTAACCCTACAAATTTTTCACAATTCATACAGGATTGCTATACGGTCAACTTATCATTATTTAGTTAACCGAGTTGATGTCTACAAACAAGCCGTCGCGATCGCACCCTTTGTGCCACAATAACAATTGCAATAGAACTACACGATTTCGTAAAACCCTCTATCACTATAGAGGTGGTATATCTCTAGTTTATTTAAGTAAGAGAAGAGACAGGTCACTTTTTCTGGCACTAATTTAAGGATTGTTTTCCACAGGGCGAGATTTGATAATTTTGGCAGGGATGCCAACGGCAGTTTGACCAGCAGGAATGTCTGATAAAACGACAGCATTTGCACCGATATTTACGTCGTCTCCCAGGTAGACCTTGCCGAGAATTTTTGCTCCGGCGCCGACGTTCACCCGATCGCCCAATTGAGGGGATTCTAGAGGTTTTTCCAAGTAGCGGTTCCCCAGGGTTACGCCTTGGCGGATAATGCAGTCGTCACCAAGAGCGCAGTATCCGTGAATGATAATAGCACCTTGATGTTCAATCACCACGCGGCGGCCGAGCTTCACTGTGTACGGCAAATCTATGCCGTAAGTATTGCGGACTTTTCGATAGAGCGATCGATATAGAATGCTCAAGGGAGCCCGCAGCAGTTTTGGTTCTACCTGCATTCTCCAGACACCGAATCTTTGAACTGCTACGGCGCGAAATCCCGGTTTTGTCCAATCGCGACCGTGAGCAATCCAGTCTTCTTTAATCTGCTGCCACAATCCCAGTGCAGGGGTTTCTACTTGATTTTCACTTGCTATTAAATTTGACTCCGTTACCATAAGCTGTACTCAACACTCTGTCTTGTTTAAGTTGTTATTAGATGCCCCAGATTTTAAGCTATTTCTCTGGTTTTGCAGGGAGAATGCACCCGGTTTCTTCAATCAAAAACACCCCATGCTGCTGCGGTGAATTACGCAATGTTTGGTTTGCCAGGATTAACCGGGTTTCTCAGGCTTTGATTTATTTACAAACACCATTTAAAAGTTTTTGGAATCTTCAATCTTACCTCCCTTAAAAAATACACTATTCATGACAAAATCGGTGAGCATTTTTGGCGGGTCGCCGTCCGGCTTACCTTGAAGTAGGCGGCGGAACCTCCATGCAGCAAAGCCCGAAGCCCAGGATAAATCAGTTAACGCTGTGTAAACCAAGCCGTAGTTTTTGATAAAGTACCTGCGCCGGGAATCAAACCAATAATGTGGCAGTCGCTTAGGGGGCTTTTTGGTGTCAGTAACACCTGAGCTTTGACCTACTAGGTGAACCACGCGACTTTCAGGTACATACCAGCAACTCCAGCCGGCTTTGTTAGCTTGCAGACAAAAGTCCATTTCTTCGCAGTACATGAAATAAGCTTCATCGATCAAGCCTATCTTTTCAAATACTTCGCGACGGACGATCATGCTGGCTCCAGCCACCCAATCAGTTTGACTGATTTCTTGGGAAATAGGAGGCGCTGCGACCCAGTTTGCCAATAACTTTGATATAAAGCCCGTCCGCCAACCAAAATCTAGTTCGGTCAAGAGATTGTGAAACCGAAAAGCTGACTGCTGGGGGGTACCGTCGGGGTCTTCCAAGCGGCTGCCGGCAATGCCTGCGTCGGGATGAGTGTCCATGAAATCGACGAGGGCTTTTAATGCACCGGGGCGAACTACGGTGTCTGGGTTGAGCAGCAGGATGTAAGGGGGGGGATTGGTGGATTCCAGGGCGGGACGGATCAGGGCGTTGTTGCCGAAGGCAAATCCGCCGTTGCGGTCTAGGGGTACGAAGGATGCCCATTGGCTCCAGCCTTCTGACGCTATAGCGGCTGCTATTTGTTCGCTAGAATTGTCGCCGGATGCGTTGTCGGCAACTGCAACTCGCATACCGGGGAGCGATTGCACTTCGGTAACTAGAGAGCGCAAGCAGTCAATTGTCAAACTAGAGGTTCGGTAGTTAACAATGACAACCAGCAGTGGATACGGGTGATTGGGCTCGCTGGCATTGGACATAGGTGCGGTTGTTGGTTTAACAACTTTTTAGCTCAAGTTGTACCGATTTGGCAAGCGGGCGCGATCGCCATTTGAGGCATTGCCTACTTTTTTGATAGTTTGGACATATTTTACAAAAGCGGCCACTCTTTTTAAGCTCTTCTGTTGAAAAGCCTGCTTTACTGCCAAGAAAAACCCCAAAAATGCCCAAAAAATATTCACAAAAAAGATTGTGTATATAAGGGTTTGAGTATTGTTGGATATGTCTATGTATTTCTATAGAAGTGTGACAATCGCACTTGTGTAAGCTGGGGTTCCATTTCGGGGTCGTAGGCACCTTCACGACTGTTAATTAAATTGGCCCACGGTAGGCTTTGAGTTTCAGTTTGCCATTTTTCCACCAAGTCTGCGACGCGTCCGATGGGTTTAGCGGGAACACCGGCAACGATATCGCCTTCTGCGACATCTTTGGTGACGACGGCACCAGCGGCGACGATCGCATTGGGGCCGATGGTGACGTTGCGGAGGACGATCGAGTTGTAGCCGATAAATACGTTGTCACGGATGTCTATTTTGCCCACAGCATCTAGTTTGACGTTGTAGGCTTGATTGAGCATGGCGACGGCTCCGTCGTGGCAGATCAGGGTACAGGTGGAAAAGTGGACGTTGTTGCCGATGCGGACGTAGGAGGGGTCTGTAAACAGCGTGCTTGGCAGGATCGTGCAATTTTCGCCGATCGAGTACAGGTTGCCGTGAAGGCGAAGAAATTCGGTGTATTCCTCGGAACTCGGATCGCAGAATTTGACGTAGAGGCCTCGCAACTTGCCGTAGCGCATAGCAAAGTGGCGAAGGATTTTCTGAAAGGTTGATTTAATCATTATTTTCCTGAGCCTAGGTAGATTTAAGAATATTGGCAGACATACTAACCGCTGTTGTGGCAGGAGGTAGAGCTGACAAGATGACAGCGTTGACACCAATGTTCGTGTCATCTCCGAAAGTGATGCTGCCGATAATTTTACCACCATTGCTCAGCGATTGATTCGATCGCCCAGTTGAGGCTCTTCTGGGCCGCGATCGAGAGTGCAATTGCCCAAGCTTACGTATTGGCGGATCGTGCAGTCGCCGCCAACTAATAACAGTGAACGATCCTCGCGCCTTGATGTTCTGCAACTAGGTAGCGGCCGAGTTTAACAGTGTCGGGCAAGTCTCTGGTGTAGGTGTTGCGACTCTCTAGCTGCTGTTGCTGGCGATCGTCGCCAGCACTCTATTAGACATCGACCGAAACTAGGTTTTTGCTTGAGCAGGACAATGGTTTCAGATTTTTTGCGAGATGTCTCTTGTTAAACTGAGCGTTTTTTATGCTAAAGACAACTCTAATTAAATTCCTACTGACATCTGGCCGATCGCCGTAGGATAGCCTTGGTTTTTTTCTATTTTTTAACCCGTTTCTGAGTGAAACAAACATGATTATTTGATGATTTTATAGCCGTATTTACTTGTGCAGGGTTCGGGCTTAAAGTCGATATTGCCTGTAGGCTTGACTTGCGGCTCGGTGCAGCAGCGAATGCCGGTAAACTAACCCTTTCGTGTCATCGGAATAGCCGCCGCCAATCACGCAGGCAACGGGATAGCCGCGGACCAAACACGCCATCAAAACTTGCATTTCCCTGCGAAATAAGCCCGTATCAGTTAAAGCTAATTTTCCCAGTTTGTCCCCCTGATGGGGGTCTACTCCGGCCTCGTACAAAACTAAATCTGGCTTGACATTTGAGAGCAAATCTGGTAAGAATTTATCTAATGTTTGTAAATATTCGTCGTCCTCCATACCCACAGGCAAAGGTACATCTAAATCGCTCTTTTGTTTAGTGCCGGGAAAATTAACTTCGCAGTGCATCGAGAAAGTAAAAACGCTGCTGTCATCTTGGAAAATTACGGCGGTTCCGTCTCCTTGGTGCACGTCTAAATCGACAATTAAAACTTTGCGAACTAAACCAATTTTTTGCAAGACGCGACAGGCGATCGCCAAATCATTAAAAATACAAAAACCCGACCCATAATTGGGGAAAGCGTGATGAGTTCCGCCCGCAGTATTGCAAGCCAAACCGCAGTCTAAAGCGAGCTTGGCAGTTAGTACCGTCCCTGCAACCGCAGTGCAAGTGCGGTTAGCCAGGGCCCGACTCCAAGGCAGACCAATTCGCCGCATCGCTTTGGCATCGAGCGTCCCGTTGCAGTAAGCTTGAACGTAGCGGTGGTCGTGGACTAATTCAATCCATTCTTGAGGGGGAAGCTCGGGAGCGTGAAATTGCGATTTATCTGCTACCCCCTCCGCGAGCAGCATCTGGTAAAGCATCCGAAACTTTGCCATCGGGAAGCGGTGATCCGGCGGCAGGGGTGCAACGTAATCTTCGTGGTAGATAATTGGTAAGTCCATGCCGATTATTGTAGAACGATTGAATCTCCCATTGAAAGCCTGCAATCTCAAATTTAAATTCGCTGGAGAACCTGTATATGCAACTAAAAACAGTCTGGCAGTCCGGCAGCAACGACCCCGAAAATGCTGACAAATTCGAGCTGATCAGTCAGTGGTGGCGAAACCTCAACGGCAAAGAAATTAGCTGGGTAGAGCGACTGATTCCGCAAATCGGCGGTCTGAGCGAAATTCACTGGCACCCCCAGCGTTTTGACGAAGCATTTGTGATACTCAATCCCGCAATTCGCGAGGATACTCTCTATTGGTACACACCCGATTCTCCTGTCGAACGCAACACCACAGTTCAAAAACTAGAACTCGACAACCTCCAACAGCAATTGTACATCTATCCTCAGTTGGAATCAGAACTGGTAATTCGCATAGGGATTCCCGAAGTTAAATATCAAACACTTGAATTGAACAATCCCGAAATCGCCTTGGGGGAAGATAATACTCTGCTGCTGTGGGAGGCTGACCAAGAACTTGAAATTAAAATCTCCCTCAGCAATGAAAATATTGCTAAACTTAAGGAATTGCTGGCCTAGAAAAGACCGAGAAAAGAGTTGATACGGCAGGCATTGGGTGCGGGCGAGTCGATCTATACTCTTAGTTGCCTATAAATATCTTAAGGCTGACGCGCGGGTGCGTCGAAACTGAGTTTTTTCACAGCAATACTTCGTTGCAGCCTGGCCAAGAGTAAAAAACCCGGTTTCTTGGCGTCGGGGTGCGATCGCGCCTGTATCTATGCTAAAACCCTTGGAAGGTGGCAGCAAAATGTCAGGAAGCTGCCGTCATCCTCCTGCGACTGTTAACCCTAAAGTCAACCAAAAAAACTGTCTCGGGCGCATCAACCGGGTTTGATGTACGAAAATACTTCTAGTGGGCCCTTGAACAGAGTTAAAAAACTAAGGTTTGAAGGTCTGGAGTGCCTAAGTCATGATTTTTTTTAGGAAAACTTAATATTTTCAGCGAATAATGGGATTTGTTTTTGCGATAAAATATGGAAAATTCCGGTTAATTGGAGTTGCTAATTGAAGACAAGTAACCCTAAAAAATAACAAGAAAAGGTGCGTCATTCAATGGATTAATATTTTCATATTTTTATTTTTTGTAAGATAAAAATTTTACCGGCTTGTTTTTTGACAATAACTCCTCGCTTAATTAAATCATTAGACATCTTGCAGAAATATTTTATTTAGAGGCCAACCGCTCCTTAACGCAGATGCTTTTCAAGATATGAGAGCGAATGCAAGCAATCTTGTCTATTAATCGGCTGCTAACACTAGACAATGAAAAATGGCAAAACAAAAAATAGCGATCGACAAAGAAAGTATTCACATTTTAATTATTGATGACCAGCCCAATAACCTCCGGTTTATATCAAATATCTTGACGAAAGAAGGGTATAAAGTTCAGCGGGCGATTTCGGGAGAAATGGTGGTTAATGCTAAATTAACCGTTCTCCCCGACTTGATTTTGCTAGATATTGCCATGCCCAGAATGAACGGCTACGAAGTCTGCGAAAGACTGAAAGCTAACGAAAAGACTCGGGAGATTCCGGTGATTTTTTTGAGCGTTTTTAATGAAACTTTTCACAAAGTCAAAGCTTTTGAAGTCGGCGGTGTTGACTACATTTCTAAGCCTTTTCAAGTGGAAGAAGTTTTAGCGCGCATCGAAAGTCAATTGACTATACAGCAGCTATCGAAACAATTAAAACAGCAGAATGTCCAACTGCAACGAGAGGTAGAATTTCGCAAGCTAACAGAACAAGAACTCCGGGAAAGCAAAGCGCGTTTGCAGAAATTGGCGGTCAATATACCGGGAGTTATTTATCAATTAGTTAAAAGTTTAGAGGGAAGTTCTAAATTTGAATATATCAGTTATGCTTGTCGGGAGATTTACGAATTAGAGAGTGAGGAGATATTAAATAATGCTGAGTTGGTCTGCGCTCAAAATCATCCAGATGACCGACAATATGTGGTAGAAAAAATTGCAGACAGCGCTCGAACTTTAGAACCTTTTGCTCTGGAATGGCGGATTGTTACGCCGTCGGGTAAACTCAAATGGCTGCAATCGAATTCTCGACCCGAAATGCGCGATAATGGCGATATTGTTTGGTATGGCGTACTTTTTGATATCAGCGACCGCAAGCAAGCAGAAATAGAAACGGCCGCAGCTAAATCTGCTTTAGAACGGCAAGTTCAGCGAGAATTGCTGATTGCAAAAATTACTCAAGAAATTCGATCGAGCTTGCAGCCAGAACAAATATTTCAAACAGCCGCAACTCAAATCGGTCAGGCATTCTGCGCCAATCGCTGTTTGATTCATACTTATGTTACTACCCCCCAAGTCGATATTCCTGTGGCGGCCGAGTATCTCGAACCCGGGTACGAATCTCTTCGGAACGTACCCGTTCCAATTTGGGGCAATCCTCACGTCGTACAAATGATGATACAAGATATGGCGATCGCCTCTAACAATGTTTACTCAGACCCTCTTTTGCAAGCTGTTCAACCGATTTGTCGCTTGATTGGGTTGAAATCGATGCTGGCAATTCGCACTTCCTACCAAGGCAGGGCAAACGGCGCTATCGGCTTGCACCAGTGCGATCGCTATCGGGAATGGACGAAAGATGAAATCGACTTGTTAGAATCTGTGGCGGCTCAAGTAGGGATTGCGATCGCTCAAGCTAAACTGATTGAGCGAGAAAAAAACCGGCTCGGGCAGCTCGATCGGCAAAATAAAGTGCTGCAAGCAGAAATTCGCACCCGCATCCTCGCCGAGCAAGCTCTGCAAGAATCTGAAACCGAATTGCGGACTATTTTTGCTGCCATGACTGACACAGTTTTAGTGAGAAACGCAGAAGGGCGCTGCATCAAAATTGCCCCGACAGCAGCGGTCAATTTGGTGAAACCTCCCAGCGAAATGATTAACAGAACCGCCCACGAAGTCTTGCCGGAACCTGTGGCAGATTTGGTATTAAATGCCATCCAACAGGTTCTCAAAACGAAGCAAAGCATCAATGTTGAATATAGCTTTACAGTCGGAGAGCGCGAAGTTTGGCTCGACGCTAAAGTTTCTGTGCTTTCAGCAGAATCAGTGATTATCGTAGCGCGAGATATTACCGATCGCAAACAAACAGAATCTGCACTCCGAGAAAGCCAGCACTTCATTCAGACGATCGCCGATTCCAATCCCAACCTATTGTACGTTTACGATTTAATTGAACAGCGGAATGTCTACAGCAACCGCCAAATGGCGGCGATGCTCGGCTACAACGCCGGAGAAATACAAGATATGGGTACAGCAATGATGCCAACTCTGATGCACCCCGAGGATGTGTCGCCTTTCGTTGAACACATCAAAAAGTTCGATCGAGCCAACGGCGGCGACATCATCGAATTTCAATACCGGATGAGGCACAGAAACGGCGAATGGCGGTGGATGCACAGTTGGGATACCGTATTTCTCAGAACAAATGACGGTAAACCCAAACAACTTCTCGGCACGGCTAATGATATCACAGACCGCAAAAAGGCAGAAGAAAAACTGCTAGCGTCGCAGCAAAGAATCTCATTTTTATTGCAGCAAACGCCGATCGCAGTCATCGAGTTAAACCTGAATTTAGAAATTATCACTTGGAATCCGGCGGCGGAAGCTATTTTTGGCTACAGCGAGCAAGAAGCGAAAGGGAGAGTCGCCGCCGATTTGATCGTACCTGAAAGCTACCGCTCCTGTGCATCTGAGATTTTCAATCGCGGCTTGAGTGCCTCATGTGGCGAGACTTCCGAAAATCTGACCAAAGACGGCAGAATTATCATCTGCGAGTGGTACAATACTCAGCTAATTGACGAAAACGGCAAAGCGATCGGTACGGCTTCAATGGCTGTAGATATTACCGAACGCAAGCAAGCAGAAACCGAACTGCAAGAAAGTGCTTTGCGCCAAAGAGCGATCGCCCGCATCATTGAAAGAATGCGCCAGACTTTAGATATCCGAGACATTTTTCAGGCCACAACCCGAGAATTGCGCCAAACCATGAAGTGCGATCGAGTCGCCCTTTACCGTTTCAATCCTGACTGGAGCGGCGAATTTGTAGCCGAATCCGCTGACAGCAAATGGGTTTCCTTCATCCAAGCGCAACAAATAGACGGCAACTTCACAGAAAGCGCTTTAGAAAGCGAAAAGTGCCTCGTCCAAAAATTCGATAGCACCTCACAAGAAGTACGGGATACCTATTTGCAAGAAACCGAAGGCGGAGCTTACAGCCGAGGTACAACTTATCTTTGTGTCCCAGACATTTACAAGCAAGGATTCCACCCTTGTTACATCCAATTGCTAGAAAGATTTCAAGCCAAATCCTACATTACTGTGCCAATTTTCTGCGGCGAACAGCTCTGGGGATTGCTAGCATCCTATCAAAATTCAGCTCCCCGCCAGTGGAGCGAAGCTGAAATCAATGTTGCAGTTCATGTAGGCACTCAGCTAGGAGTAGCATTGCAGCAAGCCGAATTGCTCGCCCGCACTCAAAGGCAGTCAATGGAACTGATTAAATCCAAAGAAAACGCCGAAGTTGCCAACCGCGCCAAAAGCCAATTTCTCGCTTCCATGAGCCACGAACTCCGCACGCCTCTCAACGCCATTCTCGGTTTTTCCCAAGTCATGGCTCGCAACATTTCTATCACCGCAGAACAAAAAGAATACATAGAAATTATCAACCGCAGCGGCGAACATTTGCTGGAACTAATCAATGATGTTTTGTCAATGTCCAAAATAGAAGCAGGTCAAATTACCATCAATGAAAGCCGCTTCAACCTCCACAACATTCTCAACAGCCTCAAAGAAATGCTGCAACTAAAAGCCAACTCCAAAGGTTTGCACCTAGTCTTTGAAAATATCGGCGATTTGCCGCAGTACATTCAAACAGACGAAGCTAAATTGCGGCAAGTTTTAATTAACCTGCTCGGCAATGCGATTAAATTTACTCAACAGGGAACCGTTACCTTGCGAGTCAGCAGCCAAGCAGAAACCAACGCCACAGAAGAAAAAAAAGCCCAATTGCTTTTTGAAATTGCCGACACGGGGCCCGGCATTTCTCCCTCGGAAATCTCCACATTATTCCAGCCATTCGTACAAACCGAAACAGGTCGAAAATCAATGCAGGGAACCGGTCTAGGATTGCCGATCAGCCAACAGTTTGTCAAGATTATGGGAGGCGATATTTCTGTTGAAAGTCAACTCTGTCAAGGCACAACTTTTACCTTTAATATCCAGGTTAAATTAGTAACAGAAAGTGACGGACAAGAAAAATCGGCGGCTAAACAAGTTATTGCTTTAGAAGCCGGACAGCCAACTTATCGGATATTAATAGTTGAAGATGTAGCGGAAAATCGCCAACTGCTGCTTAAGCTCCTCGCACCGCTGGGATTTGAAGTCCGCGAAGCAACTAACGGTGAAGAAGGAATTGCTTTGCACTCAACTTGGAAGCCGCACCTGATCTTAATGGATATGCTGATGCCTGTGATGGACGGGTACGAAGCGACAAGACACATCAAGCAAACTCCTGAAGGTAAAGAAACAATCATTATTGCCCTGACTGCTAGTGCTTTTGACGAGCAGCGCCAGATAATTTTGTCGGCTGGTTGTAACGATTTGATTTGTAAACCGTTTCGGGAAGAGGTACTATTTGAAAAGATAGCCCATCACCTGAACCTGCGGTATATTTATGAGGAAGAAAACTCATCTACTTCTGGCTCGGCACCGAGACAGCTTCAAAGTTTGACCACGGAGGATTTGAGTGTAATGCCCACAGACTGGGTGGTCGATTTGTACCGAGCAGCACTTTGCGTTGACGACAATCGCATTCTCGAACTCATCGAGCAAATTCCCGAAACAGAGGCAAATCTCGCTAACGCTTTAACAGATTTAGTCGATAATTTTCGGATAGATATCATTATTGATTTAACTCAATTATATTATGATGAACGACCATCCATTACCAGGGACTCCTAGAGACATTCTGATCGTTGACGATATGCCGGACAACTTGCGACTTTTATCCACTATGCTCGCATCCCACGGGTATCAAGTCAGGAAGGCTATTAACGGACAACTGGCTCTGCAAGCGGCACAAATGTCTCCTCCCGATCTAATTTTACTAGATATTAATATGCCGAAAATGAACGGCTATGAAGTTTGTCAGCAGTTAAAAATAAGTGAAAATACTAAAGATATTCCGGTGATTTTTATTAGTGCGCTAGATGACGTGCTGGAAAAAGTTAAAGCTTTTCAAGTAGGAGGAGTAGATTATATTACTAAGCCGTTTCAAGTAGAAGAAGTTTTGGCCCGCGTCGAAAACCAACTTTCCCTTCGTTCGCTGCAATCCAAACTGCAACAGCAAGCCCGGGAATTGCACGATCGCAATTCGAGATTGCAGGAAGAAATCGCCGAACGGCAGCGGGCTGAAGAATCAATCCGGTTTTTGCTGGAAACTACGCGGGCGATCGGCGAAGCTGTAGACTTTCACTCAGCTTTAGAAGTAATTCTGCGCCAAGTAGGCGAAACAATCGGATGGGATGTAGGAGAAGCTTGGATTCCCGATGCAGAGGGAACTGTGCTGCAATCTGCCCGGGGCTGGTATGCCAGCAACGCCAGCATGGAATCGTTCCGCACCCAAAGCGAACAACTGACATTTGCCATGAATATCGGGCTGCCGGGACGAGTTTGGGCATCCAAGGAACCGGAATGGGTAGAAGATATTTCCAGGGGCTACCCTCATTTTTTCCGAAGTCAGATAGCACTAGAACTCGGATTCAAAGCGGGTTTTGGCGTACCGATTTTGGTAGGCGATGAAGTATTGGCAGTGCTAGTTTTCTTTAAAATTTCGCCTTGTCGGAAAGACGCGCGATTTATAGACGTTTTTAATGCTGTCGGCACTCAATTAGGTTCTTTGATTCAGCGGAAACAAGCAGAACAATTGCTGCGGATTGCTGAAGAAAGATATCACAGCATTGTCGAAAATGCGATGGAAGGCATTTTTCAAAGCACGCCTTCAGGAGGCTATCTCAGCGCTAATCCAGCTTTGGCAAAGTTGTACGGTTACGAATCCCCAGAAGCACTGATGTCCGAGATTAAAAATATTGCTCAGCAACTGTACGTTGACCCGGAACGCCGCCTCGAATTTGTGGCGGCTATGGATGCAGAAAATGCCGTTTCGGGGTTTGAATCTATGGTATGCCGCAAAGACGGGCGCCGGATTTGGGTGTCAGAGAATGTCCGGGCTGTTCGGGATGCAAAAGGTGAGCTGATGTATTATGAGGGTACTGTTTCTGACATTACAGAGCGCAAATTAGCGCAAGAAGAGCTGAAAATTCAACAGGAACAAAGCGAGAAGTTGCTGTTAAACATTTTACCGAAACCAATAGCAGAACGTTTGAAAGCTGAGCAAACTACAATTGCTGACAATTTTGGGGAAGTAAGTGTTTTATTTGCTGATATTGTTGGCTTTACTGAGCTGTCGGCGAGAATGTCTCCGACGGAGTTGGTAAAGCGATTGAACGTGATTTTTTCGCACTTCGACCAGTTAGCTGAAAAGTACGGTGTGGAAAAAATTAAGACGATTGGTGATGCTTATATGGTGGTTGGGGGTTTGCCTACACCGAGAGATGACCACGCCGAGGCGATCGCCCAAATGGCCTTGGGAATGCAGGCAAAAATAGCAAAGTTGTCCGCCGAGACAGGGGAAAAACTGGCAATTCGCATCGGCATCAATTCCGGGCCGGTGGTGGCGGGAGTGATTGGTGTGAGCAAGTTTACGTATGATTTGTGGGGAGATACGGTGAATGTGGCGGCGAGGATGGAAGTTACGGGATTTGCAGGCAGCATTCAAGTTACTGATGTTACTTATGAGCTTTTGAAAGATAAGTATTTGTTTGAGAGGCGTGGCGTGATTCCGGTAAAAGGTAAGGGGGATATGATGACTTATTGGTTGGTTGAAAAAATAGTCAGTTGACAGTTGACAGTTGACAGTTGACAGTTGACAGTGGACAGTTGACAGTTGTCCTTGGGAATTGGGAATGGAAAATTGGTAATTGGGAATAATGTTCTTGTGGGATGGGCTTCTAGCCCTCGTCATTACCCACATTTTTCATTTTTCGTTTACCTGCTAGCCCGCCGTAGGTTCAAACCTAGGGCTAATAGCTCGCATTCCGTTAAAACTGACTAAAAGAACCAGAAACTTAGTCGGTTTTAACCGACTTACGCTATTAGTCAGGGACTGAAGTCCCTGGCGGGATAACGGCGCAGTGAGGGTTTCACCAGATGTGGGTAATGACAAGGCTCCTAACCCGCCCCTAAAGAGATGGTGCTGCTATGATGAAATAAGTTAACGAAAATTTACATTTAGAGCCGTGACTGCACAACAGCTAGTATCTGCAACCAGCTTTGAAAAACTAATTTGGACTTGGAAAGGTCACAAAATCCAATATACCGTCCAAGGAAGCGGCCGCCCTCTGATCTTGATTCACGGATTTGGGGCTTCGATCGGACATTGGCGGCAAAATATCCCCGCACTCGCAGCCGGCGGCTACCGCGTATTTGCGCTGGACTTGCTGGGATTCGGGGCTTCCGCAAAACCGGCCCTCGATTACACCCTGGAATTGTGGGAAGAATTGCTGACAGATTTCTGGGCAGATTTGGTACAGGAACCGGCGGTATTTGTCGGAAATTCGATCGGCGCTTTGCTGAGTTTGATGGTAGTCGCCAACCATCCAGAAATATCAGCCGGCGGGGTTTTAATCAACTGTGCCGGCGGGCTCAACCACCGACCAGACGAACTGAATTTCCCGCTGCGAGTAGTGATGGGGACTTTTACTAAATTAGTTCGATCGCCCATCATCGGCCCGTTTGTATTCAACAACATCCGCCAAAAACACCGCATCCGCAACACCCTGCGCCAAGTCTACAGCAACGGCGAAGCCATCACCGACGAACTCGTAGAACTCCTCCACGCCCCCTCCTGCGAGCCCGGAGCTCAACAAGTATTTGCCTCCATTCTCACAGCCCCAGCAGGCCCTCAACCGTCAGAATTGCTGCCAAAAGTCGATCGTCCGTTATTGGTACTTTGGGGCGCAGACGACCCCTGGACGCCGATCGCCGGCAGCCAGATTTACCAAGAATTGGCCGCCAGCGGTAAAGCCGTGAAATTTGTGTCAATTCCCAACACAGGCCACTGTCCCCACGACGAGCGGCCGGGTGAGGTCAATCATCTGATTTTGGACTGGATGCTGCAATTGAAATAAAATTTTTCTGGTGAATGCAAGGAAAGCGCGATCGAGCAAAACCCTTGCATTGCAAAGGTTATGCCTCGCTCAACCGCACCGGAATCCGGTATGCGGCCGACTCAAAAAAAAACTTTTGTAAAAAGTATTGACACATTCGGCCGAGTCAGCTATATTGATGGACGTGTGAGGAGCGAACCAGAGAAAGCACCGAGACGAAACACGGCCAGTCGTCGGTGCTTTTTCTGTGGAAAGGCATTTTTAAGAGTTTTCAATTATCTACAATTCGCATCCAAAATATCTGCAAACGGGCCCCTTCAATTCTTCTTCCTTCGCGTTCTTCGCGTCTTCGCGGTTCGTTAAATAAATACTCTTAGGTTCGATCGTTCGGACTTCAGTCCTCTGAATTTATGAGGACTGAAGTCCGAACGATCGAACCAGAGATAACAGGCTTTCGGGCCTGTTCCACAAATAATATCAGCTCGCGCCCAAAACAAATTGTTCGATCGCCGCCGCCACCCCATCTTCCTCCACATCCGGCGCCACCCAATTAGCACCAGCCTTCACGCCATCAGGAGCATTCCCCATCGCCACGCCCACACCCGCGTAGGAAATCATTTCGACATCGTTAAAATTGTCGCCGATCGCCATCACATTCGCCGCCTGCAAACCCAAAATTTCCTCCGCTAAATACTGCACCGCAGCTCCCTTATTCGCCAAAGGATGCGTCGCTTCAAAAAAAGTAGCAACAGATCGAGTCAAATAAAGCTCCGCAGGCGTGTAGCGCTCCCGCATACTGATGAGCAAGCCGTCGAGTACCACCGGATTCTTGCACAAAGCCAAGACTTTCGTCGGTTCCCCCGGAATATCTCGCCGCAAATCTTTAATTACATTTGGTTCAATGCCCGATCGTTCGGCATAAATTCGGGTAGCTGCGGTAATTTCCGGCACGTAAAGTTTATCGTCAATGTAGAAATGGATCGATAGGAGCGATCGCAAATCCGGTGCTTCAAAATGCTCTAACAGTTGCAAAGCCGTTTGTTTCGACAGCGGCAAGTGTCGCAGCCGCTTTTGAGTAGCCGGATCTTGAATCCAGGCACCCTGATAGCAAATGAGCGGCAAAGTTGAGCCGATGTCCGAGTGAAAACGCAAAGCAGACTGGTACATCCTGCCCGTAGCTACAGCCACTTTCACTCCCCGCGACTCGGCTGCCAAAATTGCCCGCTTGACTGGTTCTCGGATGTCATTTGACAAACCTGCGATCGTGCCGTCGATATCCACTACCAGTAGTTTAATGTCTGCGGTGCCAAATGCGCGATCGGTCGCAGTAGCTGGATTTGAGGCAGTTATATTCTGCATGATTGTTTTTTGATTTTAGCTGTTGATTTGCACGCACCAGTTTATTTTGACACTGCCGGGATAGCAAAGTGTCCCTTCTGATTTTTTGAATACTAGAATATAGATCGGTGAGTAAACGAAAAAACATATCGAGAATCAGCCTGTAAAGGCGACTTTATCTAAGATATATAATAGCCGCCAGTGTACTGCCGTAAAAACCGCCCTCGACCTGCGATCTGTATTTTTACTTAAAATTACCATGTTAAAAAAAAGCAACAGCAGCCAATATGTCAACCATTCTGTCATCATTCATTCCCACTTCTTCAATTCTTTAATCTAAAATTTAAAATCTCAAATCGTATAACCCTACTTTTAAAGCCAGCCCCCAAACAGCATGATTAACATTCCAGGATACCGCATTGACGAAGAAGTTTATACAAACCCTCACACAGTTATTTATCGAGGAATGCAGCTTGAGGAACAAAAACCCGTTATCCTCAAAACTCTCACGCCAACCTACCCTACACCTGCGCAAATAGCCCAACTCCTGCACGAATATGAAATCCTTAAAAATGTGAATTGCCCAGGAATAGTCAAGCTTTACAAACTCGAAAAATACAATCACTTTCCTGTTTTAATTTTAGAAGATTTTGGCGGTATTTCCCTCAAAGAATTTCTCGGCAACAACCAGCTAGAGTTACAACAATTTCTGCAAATTGGCATAAAACTAGCAGAAACTCTCGGCCAACTCCAGGAACACCACATCATCCACAAAGATATTAAACCCAGCAATATTATTGTCAATATCGAGACGGGGGATGTCAAAATTGCTGATTTTGCGATCGCCTCCCTGCTACCAGGCGAAAACCCCGCCCTGGGTCATCCCAATTTACTCGAAGGAACCCTCGCCTATATGTCTCCCGAACAAACGGGGCGCATGAATCGGGCGATCGACTACCGCACCGATTTTTATTCTTTAGGCGTCACTTTTTATGAAATGCTCTGCGGCGAATTGCCTTTTAATGCCACAGATCCGATGGAATTAGTGCACTGCCATATTGCTAAAACGCCCGTTTCTCCTGGCGAGAATAGAAAGCAGAAAGTACAAGGCAGAATCAATCAAACAGAAAGCGACGAGATTCCTCAAGCCGTTTCCGATATCGTGATGAAACTATTAGCAAAAACCGCCGAGGATAGGTATCAAAGTGCTTTCGGAATTTTGTACGACTTAGAACAATGTCTCGGTCAACTGCAAACAACAGGCAAAATTTCTCACATCACCATCGGCGAGCAAGATCGATCGAGTCACCTGCAAATTTCCCAAAAAATTTACGGGCGAGAAGCCGAAGTTAATCTGCTTCTCAATACCTTCGATCGCATGAAGCGGGGCCATACAGAAATCCTACTCATTTCCGGTTCTGCCGGCCTGGGAAAATCGTGGCTAGTCTATGAAATTCACCAACCCATCGTGCGGGAAAACGGGTATTTTATTGACAGCAAATTTGAGCAATTCAAGCGCGATATTCCCTACGCTTTTTTGCTCCAAGCTTTTCAAGACTTGTTGCGGCAAATCCTCACAGAAACAGCCGTCCAAGTCCAAGTTTGGAGACAAAAAATCTTAAATGCCCTCGGCGGCAACTGCCAAGTAATTATTGAAGTTCTTCCCGAAGTAGAACTGATTGTCGGGCCGCAGCCCCCAGTGCCAGATTTAGGAGCAAATGAATCTCAAAATCGCTTTAATTTACTCTTTCAAAAATTTATCCGCGTCTTTACTCAAAAAGCACACCCGCTGGTAATTTTCCTCGACGACTTGCAGTGGGTCGATTCAGCATCGCTCAAGTTAATCCAACTGCTAGCAACTGACCTCGAAAGTCAATACTTGTTAATAATTGGAGCGTATCGAGAGCAGGAAGTAGATGCAAATCATCCCCTAATGCTGACGGCAGAAGCAATTAAGAAATCAGGCGGGACTGTAAGTGCGATCGCCCTTTCACCTTTAGAGATTAACAGCGTCAATCAATTCGTGGCGGATACTCTGAACTGCGCACCAGAAAAATCGCTGCCTTTAGCAGAATTGCTCTTTCAAAAGACCGGAGGAAATCCATTTTTTCTAACTCAATTGCTGAAGTCTCTTTACTCGCAAAAATTGCTACAATTTAAATTTGTAGCCTTGGAAAAATCGGTCGATCGAGCAGAGCCTCACCTTTCTGACTTGGCCCAACAAATCCCTGAGCAATCTGTAAAAAAATGCCAAATCACAGGCGAGTGGCAGTGGGATATCGAGCAAATACAAGAAATAGGAATAACTGACAATGTTGTAGAATTAATGATAGACAACATTCAGAAACTTTCCGATAATACGCAGGAACTGCTCAAATTAGCTGCTTGTATCGGCAACAAATTTGATTTAGGAATTCTCTCAAAAATCGGCGAAAAACCTCTGACTTCCGCAGCAACATACCTCTGGGAGGCACTTCAGTCCGGTCTGATTTTGCCCGTGAATAACGCCTACAAAATTCCGATCGCACTAGCAGCAAGCACAGGCTTAACAGACCAAATATCTAGAGACGTTACAGATGAATTGTCCCTACCAGTTGCTGATGTTGCTAGCGCGACTTATAAATTTTTGCACGAGCGAGTTCAGCAAGCAGCTTATGCTTTAATATCCGAATCTCAGAAACAAGAAACCCATCTCAAAATCGGCAGAGTCCTGCTGCAAAACGCGCCTCCAGAGCAATTAGAAAACCATATTTTTGATGTAGTCAACCAACTAAATGCAGCCCAACCAATCATCAGCAGCGAATTAGAAAAACTTCATTTATGCCAATTAAATTTAATTGCGGGGCGCAAAGCAAAAGCCAGCGCAGCTTACGAACTCGCTGTCAAATATTTAACCGTAGGTATTGAATTGCTTCCCCCGGAAAGTTGGCAAACTGACTACGACTTGACTCTTGCACTCTACGAATCAGCCGCAGAAGCAGCTTACCTGAATACCGAGTTTGAACCAATGGAAAAATGGGCAGAAATTGTCCTGCAACACGCAACCAATGAACTAGACAAAATCAAAATTTTTGAAATCAGAATCACAGCTTGCGCGATGCAAACCCAACTGCAAGAAGCCGTAAAAATTGGTCGGGAAGCACTAACAATGTTAGGAATAAACTTTCCCGAATCGCCAACTCCCTTCCACATTCAGCAAGCACTGGCCCAAACCGCAGCTTATTTAAGCGGAAAAAAGATAGAAGACTTAATTAACTTGCCGGTGATGTCAAATCCGCGCAAATTAGCAACTATGCGCGTGCTTTCCAGTATGTTTTCAGCTACCTTGATAGTTAAACCAGTGCTGCTGCCGCTGATTGTATGCGAGCAAGTTCATTTATCTATCAACTACGGAAATTCAGCTTTTTCTGCCTTCGGTTATGCTAATTACGGAGCAATTTTAAAAGGAATAATTAGAGATATTGAATCGGGCGATCGTTTCGGTCAATTAGCTTTAAATTTGATCGAGCGACTAAATGCTTTAGAATTCAAAAGCAAAACGCTTAATTTAGTAGCATTCATTTTGATGCACGGCAAGCATCACGTTAAAGACACTTTACCGCTGTTAGAGGAAGCCTATCAAAGCGCGCTCGAAAATGGTGATTTAGAATGTGTCGGATATTCTGCTGTAAATATTTGTCAGTCTTTGTATTTCATCGGTCAAGAATTGCCGCAACTGGAACGAAAAATGGTAAATTACAACCATCTGCTGTTTCAACTCAAGCAAGAAACGGTATTGAGTTGGAATCAAATATATCGGCAAACTGTTTTGGAATTGATGGGAAAAATGGCAAGCCCCGACATTTTATTAGGTGAAGCTTACAGCGAAGAAAAATTGTTGCCGCTGCTGTTAAAAGCTAACGATCGGGTGGGACTCCAAAATTTTTATTTGCAAAAATTAATAGTAGCCTATTTATTTGGCAATGTCGAGCTAGCGCTAGCAAATGCAGCGCAAGCCGAAGTTTATTTAGACGGAGTTGCGGGCTTTATTAATGTTCCTGAATACCATTTTTACGATTCTCTCGCCCGACTAGCAGCATATCCATCTGCAACAAAGGAGGAACAAGAAGAGCATCTTTTTTACGCAACCAGCAACCTAAAAAAAATGCAAAAAAAAGCGCTTTCTGCCCCGATGAACCTTCAGCACAAGTGCGACTTAATCGCGGCAGAAAAAGCGCGAGTATTGGGCAATATTGTGAGAGCAATGGAATATTACGACTGTGCAATTGCCGGAGCACAAGCAAACGGATACATACAGGTACAAGCACTCGCAGCAGAATTGGCAGGAGCATTTTATCTATCCATAGGACGAGAAAAAATTGCGAAAACTTACTTGACAGAAGCGCGTTATTGCTATCAGCGCTGGGGAGCAAAAGCAAAAGCAGCGCATTTAGAATCAAAATACTCAAAATTGCTAACTTCTGCCTCGATTTCAACTAATATCGAAACTCACAAATCTACGAGCAGCGCTTGCACTACGAGCGGCAGTGCAGGCGTGCTAGACTTGACAACAGCAGTCAAAGCATCGCAAACCTTAGCCGGCGAAATAGTTCTAGACAAACTGCTGGCAAAAATGATGAAAATTGTTATTGAAAATGCTGGGGGACAAAGAGGCTTTTTAATACTAGAAAAATCCGGTCAATGGGTGATTGAAGCATCAGGCTGTGTAGATGTCGATCGCGTTGCTGTCATGCAATCAATTCCCATAGATTTTTTAGATGAGGATGGAGAAGTAACTTTGCTGTCAGTTGCAGTCGTCAACTACGTCGCCCGCACCCAGGAAAGTATAGTTTTAAACGATGCCGCCCGCGAAGGACAATTTACTCGCGTACCTTATATAATTGCCGTTCAACCTAAATCAATTCTTTGCACTCCGTTAATCCATCAAGGCAAACTCAGCGGCATTATATATTTAGAAAACAATCTGACTGCGGGCGCTTTTACGCCAGACAGGTTAGAAATATTAAAACTGCTGTCTTCTCAAATTTCAATCTCGATCGAAAACGCCCAACTTTACACCAACTTGCAGCAATTTAATCAGAATCTCGAAATGTTAGTACAGCAGCGTACCTCCGAATTGTCCCAAACTTTAGAAGACCTAAAATCGGCTCAAAATAAACTGGTTGAAGCGGAAAAAATGGCTGCCCTCGGAGGGTTGGTTGCAGGTGTTGCTCACGAAATCAATACTCCCATCGGCATCGGTATCACCGCCGCCTCCCTGCTGGCTGAAAAAGTAACAAAATTTTTTGAGCTTTACAGCAAGGGCCAAATTAAACGCTCGGAGTTAGAAAAGTTCCTGGATACTGCCCTGCAAAGCAGTAATATGATCTTATCCAACCTCACGCGGGCGGCCGACTTGATTCACAGTTTTAAAGAAGTGGCTGTAGATCAGTCGAGCGAATTAAAACGCACGTTTAACGTGAAAAACTATCTAGAGGAGATTTTGACATCTTTAAGCGCCAAACTAAGAAGAACTAAACACAAAATAGAGATTAAGTGCGATGAAAATATTGTACTGGACAGTTACCCGGGCGTGCTGTGTCAAATTGTGACAAATCTCGTGTTGAATTCCCTAATTCACGCTTACGATGGAGAAGACGAGGGCATTCTGGCGTTTGATATCAAGCTAGAGGGATCTCGGCTAATATTTGAATATGCTGATAACGGCAAAGGAATTACCCCAGAAAATCTCAGTAAAATTTTTGAACCATTTTTTACCACGAAAAGAGGTCAGGGCGGCACCGGATTGGGACTGCACATTATTTACAACCTGGTCACGCAAAAGCTCCAAGGCACAATTCACTGCGAAAGTCAAGTAGAGAAAGGAACAAAATTTATGATTGAATTTCCCGCTAAAATTAGCAATTAGTTATTCTACCGACTGTTTTAATATACTTTTATTTAGGAGAGCGATAAATGTCAGAAGCTAGTAAAAATCTGTTCGCTGCGGGCGAGGACGAATTAATCGCGGCGGGCGACGATGAATTAATATTTGCCGCAGAAGACGAGGCACAAGAAAAGCCGATAGAAGCCTGTTGGAAAATATTAATTGTAGACGATGAAATAGAAATTCACAATATTACAAAACTCGCCTTAAATGATTTTACATTTGAAAACAAACCCATCGCATTTATCAGCGCTTACTCAGGCAAAGAAGCCAAAGAAATCATCCAAGCCCATCCAGATATAGCATTGATTTTACTCGATGTAGTTATGGAAACAGAAGAGGCAGGCTTGGAAGTAGTAAAATACATCCGCGATATTTTAGACAATCAAGTAGTGCGGGTTATTTTGCGCACCGGACAGCCGGGACAAGTGCCAGAAGATGTAGTAATTGTCAGCTACGATATTAACGATTACAAAACTAAAACAGAACTGACAAACAAAAAGTTATTTACCACAGTAGTAACAGCATTGAGAGCATTTCGCGCCCTGACTCAAATCGAAGCCAGCAAAAGCGAACTCGAAAAAATTGCAACAGCTTCTGCGCGCTTTGTCCCCCGCGAATTTTTAAGATTTCTCAAGATAGAAAGTATTGTTGATGCTAGATTGGGAGACTCTGTACAGGCGGAAATGACGATTATGTTTGCCGACATTCGCTCATTTACAAGTTTGTCAGAAAGTATGTCTCCCCGAGAAAATTTTGAATTTCTCAACTCTTACTTAAGCCGAGTTGGCCCAGTTATCCGCCAGTACAACGGTTTTATAGATAAATACATTGGTGACGGGATTATGGCTTTGTTTCCTAACAGTGCTGAAGATGCTGTGCAAGCCGCAATTGAGATGCAGCAGCAAGTTAAAATTTATAACAGACACAGGCAAAATAGCGGCTATCAACCTATTTCGATCGGGATTGGCTTGCATACGGGAACTTTAATGTTGGGTACTATTGGTGAAGCGGAACGGATGGAAAGTACGGTAATTTCTGATGCGGTGAATTTAGCGGCCAGGGTGGAAGGATTGACAAAGCTTTACGGAGTTGGTATTGTAGCTAGCGTCCAAACTCTTTGCCGAATCGACGACCCCCAACATTACAAGTGCCGATTTCTCGATCGCGTTCAAGTCAAAGGAAAACAAACACCTGTTGCTGTCTTTGAAATTTACGACGGCGACTCGGATCTCACGATCGAACTAAAAGCACAAACCCAAACTTATTTTGAACAGGGAATTTTTTTTCATTACCAGCAGCAATTCGCGCAAGCAAGGCAAATGTTTCTGCGCGTCTTGCAAGTCAACAAGTATGATAAGGCAGCATTGTTTTATGCTGAACGCTGCGATATGTTGATGAAGAATGCACTGATTATGACTTTGGAAGGAATTGAAATTTAGCTAATTGGTAATTTGGTAATGGGTAATGGGTAATGGGTAGTTAGTTTTTCCTTCTTCCTTCTTTCTGATTCCATATTCACGCTTGACTTTTTCCCTCAATATCCATCCGTTACATCCGTTAAATCCGTTAAATAATCCGTTGCCGAACTTCTCCCCATGCGCTTAAAATCCCTTGATGTTTTTCGCGGAATTGCGATCGCCTCGATGATTCTAGTCAACAACCCCGGCAGTTGGAAACAGGTGTATCCGCCGCTAGATCACGCCGAATGGCACGGTTGCACCCCGACAGACTTGGTATTTCCGTTTTTTCTGTTCATCGTTGGCTGCGCGATGTCCTTTTCGCTGTCTAAATATACTGAAAATTATCAAAAAATAGGAACAGAAGCATCGGAAATTTCCGCAACACAGGAACAAACAACAAGAAAACAAAAACTTTCTTCTTTCTCGTCTCTTCCTGAAAATATTTACTGGCGAATTGCGCGCCGCGCGGCGATTTTGTTTGTATTAGGATTGTTGTTAAATACTTCTTCGATCGCCCTTGACGTACTTCTCAACAGCGCCCCGGTCGCAAACTTCGGTAAAATCCGCATCATGGGAGTATTGCAGCGCATCGGCTTAGCTTATTTTATCAGTGCGATCGCCATTCTCAACCTTTCCCCCCGCAATCAAAAACTGCTCGCTGTTGCGGTACTTTTGGGCTATTGGGGCGTGTTATCCGTATTTGCTGTAGGGGGGTACAGCGCCTACGAACTGACGCCGGAGGGATATGTAGGTGGATATGTCGATCGGCTAATTCTCGGCAGCCAACACCTGTACAAAGGCGGCCCCTTCGATCCTGAAGGACTGTTGAGCACATTACCAGCCAGCGTGACAGTTTTGATCGGCTACTTTACAGGAGAGTGGCTGCGCGTGCAGCCCATCAAAACCCGCACGAGTTTAAATTTAGTAATTAGTGGATTGTGTTGCTTAGTAATTGGTCATTTGTGGGGATTTTCATTTCCCATCAACAAACAACTGTGGACGAGTTCTTATGTAGTTTTTACTGCTGGTTGGGCGTTGCTATTGCTAGCAGCTTGCTACGAAACAATAGAAGTGCGAAAGTGGAAATGGGGCTGGCCGTTTGAAATCATGGGATTGAATGCAATTTTCCTGTTTGTCGCCTCTGGTATTGTCGCTAGACTTTTGTTAAAAACTCATATCGGCCTTGGTAAAACTGCTCCAACAACTTACACTTGGATTTATGAAAATTGGTTTGTGCCGTGGGCTGGGCCGTTGAATGGTTCTCTGGCTTTTGCCGTGGCTGCGGTATTATTTTGGTGGTTAATTTTGTATGGAATGTACCGCCGAGGTTGGGCGATTAAAATTTGAGTAGTCAGCAATAAGTAAGCCTGCCTAAAAAAATAGAATAACCAGATACCCCAGATACCGGGCTTCTTCAAGAAGTCCGGTATCTAAGAGCTAGTCGGTCTTGACATCCAAAGCCTTTGGCGGTTAACATTTGAAAAAAGTGTTTCAATGTTGGAAGGGAGAGAGCAATGAACGACTTCTTAGATAGCTTGATATGTAGGCAGACATTTGATACGCAAGCTCTGATGAATTCTCACCCACCAAAATTTTACCACGCTAATAAGAAGCTCGTTTATGACATTTGTTGTCCACCTGGATGCACTCATCGGGGTCAATTAGCGTTTTCCCGATGGTACGCAATGCCACTTCCAGAATATCTTTCCCCTCTTGAACATCAGACCGATCTTTCTGAGCAAAAGAGATACTTTGAATACGAGCCATCCCAAGATAGCACTCAGATGGAGTGGTATCTCAATTTCGCTCATCACAATCTTTTTTGTGCTTATGGTGGTTCGCTATTTGCTCAAGATGAAATGCAGGTAGCCGAACATCCAGCACTCAGTTCACTGCGAGAAGCTTTAGTAGATTCCAAGATTAAACCATTAACAGTGGAGAGTCAACAACCCACCCCGATTCTGATTCGTGGGGTTGAACGGAGGTGTGCAATTTCTACCGATCGCAATTCAGAACAGGGGCGACCTTTTGGTCTTTATGGCAACAATTTTGGACGAGCTACATCAGATGCTATAAAACAAGCGACAAAACCTCTAAACCCGCCTACAATCACAAACATCATTGCAATAGAAGCTCCTTCCTATGGCGAGGGTTCTTATAGTATTGCCGAAATTGAATACGTCCTTAAAACAGCGTTCACGGGATTTTCAGCAGCACGAATTGAGTCACAGTTAGAGTTGAATGAAGCACCAAATTTGATTATTCACACAGGCTTCTGGGGATGCGGAGCTTACGGTGGTAATCGTGTCCTGATGGCTCTTTTGCAACTCCTGTCGGCTCGTCTCAGTCAAGTGAATTGTCTAGTATTTCATACGAGTGATGCTATGGGTAGTCAAGATTTGGCAACCGCTCAACAAATAGTCGATCGGGATTTAGTACCTGATAATTCACCCGTTAAAGTTTCAGCTTTGGTAGAAAAGATTCATGCGATGGAATTCCAGTGGGGTTTTAGCGATGGAAACTAACAGGCTATTCGAGCCAAGTGATACCTGGACTGAGGAAGATTGTCTCGATGTCACAACCTTTTCTTTGCAATACGCAGCTACTATCTATCGTTCATAGCGACCCCGACATTTTAGGCGGAACTCCTGTATTTATCGCTACTCGCGTCCCGATGAAGACTCTGCTTGATTATCTCGAAGCTGGTGACTCGCTCAACGAGTTTCTCGACCATTTTCCTAGTGTCAGCCGCGATCGAGCGATCGCACTTCTCGCCACGATCCGATCGCCACATCACAACCTTTATTGATGTCCGGTTCCTCAAGATCGATCGCCCGCACGATCGGATTTCCGATCGCCCGCCCGACACATTTTCCACAAATTAACAGCCAAACCCTGCCAAACTCAAGGATTTTAGCGATTTGTCGATCGCGCGCCACCCCTCCCTAACTATAAATCAACCCAAATCGCTAAAATAAAAAAAAGATACGTACTGAGGCAGGCCCTGTCAATGATCCCAACAGTAATAGAACAATCCGGTCGCGGCGAACGCGCCTTTGACATTTACTCGCGACTCCTGCGCGATCGCATCGTCTTCTTGGGCCAACAGGTGGACTCTGACTTAGCCAACCTGATCGTTGCCCAATTGCTATTTTTAGACGCCGAAGACCCCGAAAAAGACATTTACCTCTATATCAACTCCCCAGGGGGTTCGGTAACAGCAGGTATGGGCATTTTTGACACGATGAACCACATCCGCCCCGACATTTGCACTATTTGTCTGGGTTTGGCCGCCAGCATGGGCGCTTTCCTGCTGAGTGCCGGCGCTAAAGGCAAGCGGATGAGTTTGCCTCACTCCCGGATTATGATCCACCAGCCTCTGGGCGGAGCTCAAGGACAAGCTACCGATATTGAAATTCAGGCGAAAGAGATTTTGTATCACAAACAGCGCCTGAATGGATTTTTGGCAGATCATACCGGTCAGCCGCTTTCCCGCATTGAAGAAGATACCGAACGGGATTTCTTCATGTCCGCTGAAGAAGCAAAGGACTATGGTTTAGTCGATCAAGTGATCGATCGCCGCCCTTCTGCCAGCCGCCCGATCGCCGCTGTGGCGTAAATTAAACGTTAAAAATCAACAATGGGGAAATCTTCTTCATTGTTGATTTTTAATTTTTAACGTTCAAAAGTAGCTCTTTAATGGATAAACGGGTGGCGAGAAACCGGGTTTTTTACTCGAATCTTTGGTTCTCAACCTTAATCTCTGTAAAAAACCCGGTTTCTTTAATCCTGGAGCAACGGGTGGCGAGAAACCGGGTTTTTTACCCTAATCTTTGGTTCTCAACCTTAATCTCTGTAAAAAACCCGGTTTCTTTAATCTAATAGCCTCCAGCGCCTTGTTTAGTTGCCGAATTCCTAGGGTAAAGATTCCAGATATTGCAGGAAATCGAGCAATTCTTCTGGCTTTAATAAATGCCGCGCTTCTTTGCCATAATAAGCTTGTTTGAGATAATCTCTTCCTTGGTTGGGAGTCCAGCCCAACCGCTTGATTTCCTCAGTGGTTCTGCTGTAGATTTCTAGATATTCTAGGAAATCTGCCAATTGTTCGCTAGAAAGTTCTCTCTGGGACGATTTGCCATAGAGTTGTTCGAGACAGTCGGTTTCCGTTTTTTTATTCCATCGCTGGCGTTTGAGGATGCCGTCTATTTGGGCGATCGTATCAGAATCATCCTCGATCGCATCGCTGGGAATTCCCACCGCGATCGGTTGCAATTGGCGGACTTCGGCCGCACCCTGCGACAGTTCGCGATCGCTAGTATTCGGCACCGACAGTTCCTCCATCGGTTCGCCGTAGCTGGAAGACAGCCAAGCGTCCGAGTCTAACTGTTTTGGTACAAATCCAGGAACTTGGGCCCGATCGACTGTTGGCGGTAGCGGTTCCGGTACAGGTGCGATCGGCTCTTGATTTAATTTCGCTTCTGTATTGACAAAATTGCTTTGCTGTGATATGGCAATTTTGTCGGCAACAGGCATTTCTAAAACAGGAAGAGGAGCCAGGGCTGGCCCAACCGGAGGCGGAGCAACGGGAACAGCAGCAGCAGCAACCGGAGCCGGAGCAACGGGAACGGGAACAGCAGCAGCCGGAGGCGGAGCAACGGGAACAGCAGCAACCGGAGCCGGAGCAGCAACCGGAGCATCAAATGCGAGGACAGCTATCGCTCGCGATCGGGCGCGGTCTTCAGCATCCTCAACAGACTCAGCAGCCGACATACCAGTAGCAAGAGTTTTGCCGTCAACCTGAACCAGACAGCGAACCACAAACTTACCGTGATGAATAGTCAGCAACTCACAGATTAACTGTCCAGCAGGATAAAGGGCGCGAAATTGAGCAAGCATAATTTTTTTACCCCGAAACCAGAAGGGGCTGATGACTTAAGTTTAGTACAACGAGAGAGAAAACTATTTTCGGAAAGCACCTATTCAACATACAATAAATGAAAGGTGAATCATCCGCGCAACCTTTCACGTCACTAAACCCTATCCCACATCCGGCGGTTTAAGCTAACAAGCACCGGGCGTCATTTCTACCTATAGGAGATGACACAGCAACTAGGCAAAAGTAGTAAAAGTCTCCGGTTTTGTGTACCAAGCACCTTCTACAGCACAGATTGCTCCCGACCCGCTCGTTCCTCCTCTGTCCGCAAGGACAGATCGCGTGGAAAAAACAGGGGCATCGCAGCGACGAGCTACGAGCAATTTGGCCCGATCGCCGGTAAAATCTTGGGCTTTAGCAAAAGGCAAGAGACACTTCAAAAAGAAGAAGAAAGCAGGAAAAAGGCAGAAGGAAAAAGGCAGGAGGCCCAAATGCAAATTTTCTCCCTCGGACTCTCTCCATCTCCCAATCCCCGACTCAACCCGTCGCTTTCAGCATCGAGCTATCTTTTAAGAACCGACAGGGGCTTTCTACTTCGCGAAGAGCTCGGCGCTGCAAGTCAAAAGCAAACGAACCAACGCTAAAAAAATTGTATTGGGGAATAGGGTGCGGAGCATTTGTCTGCACCATCATCTGTCAGTTGCAGACAGACAGCAGACAATTAGCGACTGCCGGTGTCGGGAAAAAATCTGAAAAAATGCCCGCGCACGGGTAGCACCGACTGTGCTCGCTTCTTTACCTACTAACCCGCGAATTTGTTGGGAAGCAGGCACAGCGAAGGCGGGAAAGGGCGCGGCGGCTGATTTCGCCAAAATTAGACTAATTGCTGGAAACAAGAGGATCGATCGCTACATGGAATTTTCTATCGCTGCACTGCTGGCAAATTTTACAGAAGACAAATTAGTGGCTCCCAAAGCACTGGAGAAAAAACTCGATTGCAACGACGCCACCAGTCAACTCAAACTTCAAATCGCATTAGAAGCTCTAGAGAAAATTGGCATATTAGTCAAAGACAAAGGCCGCTACCGCCGAGTAGCAGAAGACGACGTAGTAGAAGCAAAACTGCGCTGTTCGAGCAAAGGATTTTGCTTTGCAATTCAAGACGCCGAAGGCTCAGAAGACGTTTACGTGCGGGAAAGTCACCTCTCGACAGCTTGGAACGGCGATCGAGTTTTAGTCAAAATCATCAAAGAAGGCAGCCGCCGCCGCTCGCCCGAAGGCGAAGTCATGCTGATCCTCGAACGCGCCAACCCTTCGGTACTCGCGCGAGTCAAGCAAACCGCCACCCCCACCGGCCGCGTCAGCTACAGAGCAATTCCCCTGGACGATCGCCTGCTGTTTGAATTAGACTTGCTGGCAAACGGCACAAACCTCCAAGAGGCGATCGACCATTTAGTACACGTCGAAGTCAAACGCTATCCCCTCGGCACCCACCGCCCAGTCGGCAAAGTAGTACAGGTACTCGGTTCCGACGCCGAAGCCGCTGACGACCTCGACATCGTATGCTGCAAGCACGACTTGCCGCGATCCTTCCCCGCAGCCGTCATCAAAGCAGCCGAAAACTTGCCCAGCAAAGTCAAAAAAACCGACATCAAAAAACGGCTAGATTTGCGCAACATCCTGACTGTTACCTTTAGCAAAAACGAACTGCAAGAAAGCAACACCGAAAACGAAAATTATGCCCCTCAAGCCCAGGAGGAAAATCTCTCCGAGGAAGCAGCCGAAAACGAGTTCGATCCGACCTCATTCCTCTCCGATCCGCCAATAGAACGCGCTTTGTCGATCGAAAGCCTGAAGTCCGGCGGCTGGCAAGTAGGAATCCACGTCACCGACGCCGCCGAGTACGTGCAGCCAGAAACCCCCCTAGACCGCGAAGCCCGCAAACGAGGCACCGCAGCCCATCTGGGAGAAAAAATCATCGCCGTACTGCCAGAAATCCTCAACGAGCGCTGCTCCCTGGTGCCAGACACAGAACGGCTCGCCTTCAGCATCATGCTCACCCTAGACGCATCAGGAGAACTCCTAGAATACGAAATTCAAACCAGCGTCATTCAAGTTGACTACCAGCTCAGCTACCCAGAAGCTCAAGCAATTCTAGAAGCCGGCCCCGATGCCGAAGTTCATCCTTTGTCCTCCGCCCTCCGTCCTTTCCTCGATCGCATCGGAGATGCCTCAAAGGCTGCCAGACAGGCGCGGTTCAAGCGGGGAGCTTTTGAACTAAATTTGCCCGACGCTAACTCTCACTTCGACGATGAAGGCGAATTAGGAGCTTTTGCAGTCGCTCCCGCCGCCCAGTCGGCTGTCTCGGAGTTGGTCGTACTTGCCAACGAAGCTGTCGCCACCCACCTGCAAGCCTTGGGAGTCCCAGCAATCTACCGCGTCCAGCCGATGCCAGACCCGGCAGACATTCAAGAGTTCATCAAACTCTCCAACAACCTCGGAGGCGAACTGTATCTCGAAAACGAAGAAGAAGTTCTGCCCTTTGACTTCCAGCGATTTACCCAGCAATTTGCCGGTCTCAAGTCCGAAAGAGTTCTCACCTACCTGCTGGAAGACACCATGAAGCCCGCTGTTTACAGCACAACTCCCAAGCCGCACTTCGGTTTGGCGCTGCCAGACGGCTACACGCGCTGCACTTCGCCGCTTGGACGCTACGCCGATTTGCTGGTGCTGCGGGTGTTGCAGGCCGTGTTCGAGCAAGGCCGCAGCAGCCGCACAACTCGGGCTAAGGAAAAAGTTAACCTGCACCATTCCTCCTGTCACGGTCAAATTACTTGGAATGTCCTCCCCCCAGACTTGCACCACGAATTTGAGACGGAGTTTGCAGCGGCGGTGGTACACCTGACGGAACGCGAAAGGGTTGCTGAAGATGCTGAAAGCGATTTGCAGGGATTGAAGAAAACCGGATTGATGAAAGAGCGCACCGGTCAAACTTTCCAGGGTTTGATTACAGGTGTACAATCTTACGGTTTCTTTGTGGAAATTGAGGTGCGGCCGCCCGAGAGCGAACTTCTGCGAGTTGAAGGATTGGTGCACGTTTCTTCGCTGAAGGATGATTGGTATGAATATCGATCGCGCCAGCAAACTCTCGTAGGTCGCAAAAACCGCAATCAGTACCGTTTGGGCGATCGGGTGGAAGTTCAAGTTAAGAGCGTTGACTATTACCGCCAGCAAATTGATTTAGTTGCAGTTGGTGGCGGCAGCCAAGCTTTTGATGATGAGGAATAGTCATTAGTCCTCAGTCATTAGTCATTAGTCATTAGTCATTTAAGCGATGACCAATGACTAATAATATTATTTCCGCTCGGATGGCAATAATAAGATTGGTTTGATCGTTCGGACTTTAGTCCTTCTTTTCCTGAGGACTAAAGTCCGAACGATCGACACCTTAATGCCGTGTCCCACACATATCTAGGAAAACGGCATTTTATACGAGTAGGAAAACGGCACGGCGCCTTGTCCTGAAAGACATCGAAACCCGTCCGGAAAGAAATTGAAACCATTCCCAAAAGATATCGAATCCGTACCGACAGACATCGAACATATTTGATATTATTTCTTCTCTATTCCTACTTGCTTCTTGCCTCGTACTTCTTACTTAAAAAATAATGACAAATAACTACCCGCTGATTGTAGGAGTGACTGGAGCATCGGGACTGATTTACGCCGTGCGGACTTTAAAATATCTGTTGGAAGCCGATCGACCTGTGGAACTGGTAGCATCAAAATCTACCTACATGGTTTGGCAAAGCGAACAGAACATCCGAATGCCCGCAGAACCGACTCTGCAAGAAGAATTCTGGCGAGAACAAGCCGGAGTACCCAATTCTGGCAAACTCCGGTGCCATCCCTGGCAAGATGTTGGTGCTAATATTGCTAGCGGATCGTTTCGCACCCAAGGGATGATGATTATTCCCTGTAGCATGAGTACACTAGGCAAGTTGGCTGCTGGCTTGAGCTCGGATTTGCTCGAAAGAGCGGCCGACGTTCAGCTCAAGGAAGGGAGAAAATTGGTACTTGTACCTAGAGAAACGCCTTTTAGCTTGATTCACCTGCGAAATTTGACTACCTTAGCAGAAGCTGGAGCTAGAATTGTGCCTGCGATTCCCGCTTGGTATCACAATCCTCAAACTATTGAAGATTTGGTTGACTTTGTGGTGGCTCGCGCTTTAGATCAGTTGGGGATTGATTGTGTTCCTCTCAAACGCTGGAAGGAAGAAGAGTTGACAGTTGACAGTTGACAGTTGACAGTTGACAGCTTGCCCGAAGAGCGAAGTCGAAGGGTTGAGAGTTGACAGTAGTCAGTTGTCAGTTGTCAACAGTCAATTACCCATTACGGATTACCAATTACCCATTACGGATTACCAATTACCCATTACGGATTACCAATTACCCATTACGGATTACCAATTAAAATTTGATATGCGCGCTGTATTTTTGCTAGTGATTGTGGTAGGGCTAACTATTTTTGCCTTACAAAATGTGGAGCCGGCTTTATCGCTGGTATTTTTGGGAATTCGATCGCCCGCTTTACCCTTATCTATCTGGATTTTGCTCAGCGTGGGGACGGGAGTTGTCACATCTTTATTGATTTCTGCTTTGCTCTCCTTCTCAAATTACCTATCTCAAACACGAGATCGCAGCGGCCGCGACATTCGCAGCCGTGAGGCTGTCTCACCAGACAGGAGAACAGCTTACGCGCCACCTGTTCCTCCCAGAAAACAGGAGATTGACCCCGATTTTGAGACTGTAAATAGCCAAACTTCCTATCGAACTGAGTACGGGACACCGGCGGGCTACACTCCGCAGACTTTCCAACAACAAACTCCAAACCCTCCTGCTGCAAAGAATTACGCTCAACAGACAACTGTTCAAGCCGCTGACGATGAGGATGATTGGGTTTCTGATGGCTCAAAATCAGGCTCTGGCGGCAGCGATGACGATTGGGGGGACGATCGCTCAAAAGTCGATCGACCGCAGGTAAATGACGTTCCAGCGACAAATCCGAAGGCTTACGAAACTAAACAGGAACCGAAAAGCAAGTCTTGGGCTGGCTCGGTATACTCTTACGGCTATCGAGATCCCAGCCAGTCTGGAGTGGGACAAACTGAGTCTGTCTACGATGCAGAGTATCGGGTGCTGGTTCCCCCGCAAGATCCCGTACCTTCACCGAGTGGCGGGGAAGCACCGAAAAATCCTAGTGCACAAGAGGATGATTGGGGATTGGATGAGGAGGATGTATTTGAAGACGACGATCGCCCCAGCGGCGGGCCGATTAACCTGAAAAAATAGCACAATATGGAGGATTTGCGGTGGATTTGTTGAGGGGAGTTAATATCTATCTCGTCGGGATGATGGGTGCGGGAAAAACTACGGTGGGGCGGATTTTGGCAAGGGAATTCAAATACCGTTTTTTTGATACCGATGAACTAATTGTTCGGGTTGCTAATCAGTCAATTGCTGAGATTTTCGATCGCGAAGGGGAAGAGGCTTTTCGGGAACTAGAAACGAAAGTGCTCGGCGAATTGTCTGCTTATCAAAATTCGATCGTGGCTACGGGCGGCGGGATTGTTGCCCGATCGACAAATTGGGGTTACTTGCATTACGGTATAGTGGTGTGGCTGGATGTGCCTGTAGATCGATTGTGCGATCGGCTGCGATCGGACAGCACTCGACCCCTACTGCGGGAGGGCGACCTCAAATCTAAGCTGCAAAGCCTTTTGAGCGAGCGAGAGCGTTTCTACGCTCGAGCAGATGTCCGAGTTGGCATTTCAGGAGGCGAAAGGCCTGAAGAAGTGGCGCGTCGGGCGATCGAAGAAATCAAAAAAGTTATCAAATCCAAAACCGCACCTGATATCAATTGAGACAGTCCTAAACCGGGTTTCTGGGAAAATAACCGATTTGTGAGGACTTGTGAATCCCGTAAAAATACTGATTTCTGGCTGAGTGTGTCGGTTTAACCGCCAAATGTTTGGGAATCAACCGGGTTTGAATGAATGTGGCGCGTAAGTTTTATTAAGTGTGAGGATTAAGCGATGGAGCTTTTGTGCAAAAACTAATGGCAGACTCGTCTGATGGGTTAAAGTCGGCTATGGATACCAGTTTCAAAAAAGAATGCAACGGTCGGCCCGCGATCCAAAGCCTTATGTCATCAGTCATTCCCAATTGAAAATCGCAAATCGCAAATCGCAAATCGAAAATGCTATGAGTTCTCTCTAAAAATAAAAGGGCCCCACCGCTGAAGGGCTGTAGGGCGCAAGGACAGTTAAACGCTAACCTCATTGTCGGAAAATTTAGCATCGATGCTATCGTCCTATGTGACGATTTCGCGATCGTCCATTGACTCATCAACTCTCCCGTATCAAAAAATGTAACCCAAGATCGATCGAATTCAACCTGTCTTATTCTAAAAACAATACCTCATGCAATTCTGACGAGCAGCTCCCTAAAGCTGCTTTTTTATTGGGATTTAGTTTTTGGCTCCCCCAGTTGCGGGATCTTGGGAATAAGATTTTGAGCAACAGTCGCTACAGATCGATACTGTTATACCCGTTTTCAGTTGCACTCCAGCTTCGTCGGTAATTGGTAATGGGGAATGGGGAATGCCCAATTGGGAATGGGGAATGGGTAATCGAGCATTGGGAAGCTGTACCTCGCGAGGCTTGAAAACTGCTATAATTACGAGCCGAAGGCATTAGTCCGGGGGTGGGGTATGGAAAAAAATAAGCCGTATTTATTGATGAGCGATCGGAGAGTTTTCGGCTAAATATCCGTTGCGAGTTGTAGAATTTGGTGGGTTGAATTTCCCGTTCCCCATTAACGTAATACCAGCCGGCCTGTTCTCGACAAAAACTCGATCGCTCCGCCCAACCCCACACCCGTTAAAGAAAGAGTAGCTAATATCGCAAAAGTCCGCCATCTTTGATGACCAAATAGTTGAATATCGAGTCTTGCCAAAGCTCCCGCTGAGGTCAAGACTAAAGCCGTCACAAAAAGGTGCATCCAGGTAACAACTATAACTGCCAAAAAAGCTCCTACAATAATCGAAATAAAAGCCCCAGAATCACTCGAAATCCACCGCATGAGCCATCTTTTTGTGTCCTTCAGCGGGAACGACAACGCGATAGCTAACACTAAAATGGCAGCTACGGCGAAAAACCAAGTCAGGTGCGGGGGAATATCAAATTCAGATAATTTCCAGCCAAAAATGAAATAAGTAACAAAAAGTAGAGTTAGGGAAAGCCAAGAGTTTCTTTTCATCCGATATACAAATTAGGGGAACCAAGCAAAAAAAGATGACCCCGCCCAAAAACGGGTACAAGTTTCCGACACTCATGAGGGTCGATTCCAAAATTTTAGACTTTTGTTTAAGCTCCCAGATTCACGGAGCTGCAAGTAAATCTAAAATTCTTCAAGTCTTTAATCTAAAATCGACTGACCCCGATAAATTCGTGCGCGGCATTAGAGGTTAGTAGAAATAGCTTGCACCGGACAAGTAGGGATGCACTGCTCGCAGACGATACAGCGCGATCGAGCAAACGTTAGTTTAAAGCTTTCTGGGTCAAGGGTCAAGGCTTCTGTGGGGCAAACCCCCGTGCACAAGCCGCAGTGAACGCAGGTATCTTCGTCGATGAGTATTTCCCTGCTGGCTAGGGAAACGCCGATGTTTTGCGATCGCATCCAGTCGATCGCCGCTTCTAGTTGGTCGATGTCCCCTGATAACTCTAGCACCAGTTTGCCCACTTGATTCGGAGCCACCTGAGCGCGGATAATGTTGGCTGCAACATTAAAATCCTTGGCCAGTCGGTAAGTGACAGGCATTTGGATCGATCGTTGGGGAAACGTCAGCGTTACCCGTTTTTTCACTGTTACCTCGGTAATTTACAAACACAATCTTTCTTATCTTATTGTTTTAGCGCACTTGGTCTAATTACTGGCATCAGCCAATTTTTTGATGAGATTGGTCGGATTATCTCAAAATGTGGTATAATTTGCAGTGGTTATAAAAAATAAAAACATAGAAATAAAATCGCCATTTATTTTATGAGTCTCAATTCGCCCAACTCAACTTCTGCCCCCGCACCCAAAGATTCCGAAATACAAGCCGCCGCGCGCGTCAGAAACTTATTGATCGTGTTAGCAGCGATCGCCCTTTCAATATCCCTCTTCTTCGGAGTGCGAACTCAAACGCCATCAAGCAGTCTCACCGAAATGGCAAAAGCCTCCGCACCGCTGGAAACAGCCTTAGCAAACGGCAAGCCAACACTAATGGAATTTTACGCGAATTGGTGCGGTAGCTGTCAAGCAATGGCTAACGATCTGAGCGCCATCAAACAGAAATACGCCGAACCGCTGAATTTTGTCATGCTGAATGTAGACAACGACAAATGGCTGCCAGAAATCACCAAATATCGAGTTGACGGCATTCCGCACTTTGTCTATTTGAATAATAAAGGCAGCGCCGTTGCTGAAACGATCGGCGAAGCACCGCGCAGTATTATGGAAGCTAACTTAGAAGCTTTAATTGCAGGGAAACCCCTGCCGCACGTCCAATCTTCCGGTCAAGTTTCTGATTTTACTCCCCCCACAGCGCCTGTGAAAACAAGTAGCTCCGACCCCCGCGCCCACGGCTCTCAAGTGCAGTAGAAGAAGTTCGGCAACGGATTGTGTAACGGATGTAACGGATTTAACGGATTTAACGGATTTAACGGATTTAACGGATACAAGTCAAGCGTGAAGTCGGAAGAAGGAAGAAGGAAGAAGGAACAGGGAACAGGCAAGATGCCTGTTCCACAATCAATAAACTTTCTTGTGGAACAGGCATCTTGCCTGTTCCTATTTGTGATAATGCAACATACATATTTCACAACAAATAAACCTTATTGTGGAACAGGCATCTTGCCTGTTCCAGATAGTGATACCTTACAGAGATTCAACGGCACATCGCAACTTAATAGCGGTTCTCAAGCGTGGTGAGGTATGCTTGCATGCCCTATGCCCTATGCCCTATGCCCTATGCCCTATGCCCGGCGCAGGCCAGTCGTACCTCATATGGGAACTCGAAAGGCTATATGTCAACTTCGGTTGAGGGCGACTACCTCTAAAGGAATATTCAAAAAAACTTTATTTACATTTTATTAAAATTTATTATAATTGCAAAAAGTGGAGTGTAAACATTCGATCGCTGCCGCTCAACAATAAAATGCGATCGAAAAGAATTTGGTCGCAATCCCCCGATTCATGCCTTCACAGGCCCAATGACGGGATAAACTTTTCAATCTCAAATCGAATAATCCCCAATCGTCTAATCTAAAAATCTAAAATCTAAAATCTAAAATCTAAAATCGCATGACTTCCGACAAACCCGGATTCAGCATTAGCGCGACCGCCATCCGTCGCCACATCGGCACCCTCATGCTGACACTAGCAATTATCATCGTGGGCCTTTTCTACATCACCCAACTGCCCGTTGACTTGCTACCCTCAATCACCTATCCCCGCATCGGCGTGCGCCTCGACGCCCCCGGAATCTCCCCAGAAGTCGCAGTAGACGAAGTTACCCGCCCCCTCGAACAAGGACTTTCCGCCACCGAAGGCGTCATCCAAGTTTTCTCCCGCACCCGCGAAGGACAAGTCAGCGTCGATTTATTCTTCAAACCCGGAGGAAACATCGACCAAGCCCTCAACGACGCCACCGCCGCCGTCAACCGCATCCGCAACCGACTTCCCGACACAGTTGAATCCCCCACCCTCTTTAAAGCTGACCCTTCCCAACAACCAGTTTACGAATTTGCCCTCACTTCCAACTCCCTGCAAGGAGTAGATTTGCGCGTATTTGCCGACGAAGAATTATCCAGAGAACTAAACGTAATTCCAGGAGTAGCAGCAGTTGACGTTGCCGGCGGGGTACAAGAAGAAATTCAAGTAAATATCGACTTAAATCGCTTGCAATCTTTAGGCGTCAGTATTTCCGATGTTTTAAACGCCCTCGAAGCCCGCAACCTCGACACTTCCGGCGGGCGGCTGCGGCAAGAAGCGGCGGAACCTTTAACCCGCACCGTCGGGCGGTTTCGCAACGCCAAAGAAATTCAGGAAATTTCTTTTCAAGCATCGGCTTCCAACCCGCCCAGACGAGTTTTTTTGCGCGATTTTGCTCAGGTAATTGACGGTACAGAAGAAGAACGAGTTAAAGTATTTCTCAATCAGAAACCAGCCGTAAAAATTACAATTCAAAAACAGCCGGATGCGAATACAATCTCAGTTGTAGACGGCATCAAAAAGCGGCTGGAAGAATTAAAAGCATCCGGCGCTATTCCCGAAGGCACGACTATTATCAATACCTTCGACGAATCTAAGTTCATCCGCGATTCGATTAGCAACGTTCTATTTTCCGGCTTAACCGGGGCTGTTTTAGCTGGCGCAGCAGTTTTGCTGTTCCTCGCTTCCCTGCGCCAGACTTTTATTATTGTCTTGGCAATTCCCCTCGCCAGTTTAATGGCGATTATCCTGATGGGAGTTTTTAATTTATCTCTCAACGTTTTTAGTTTGGGCGGTTTGGCGCTGGGCGTGGGAATTGTGGTCGATAACTCGATCGTTATGCTGGAGAATATTGTCGAAGGAACCAGCAATAAAAACAGTGCCAACGGCAAGCGCTTAAGTAACAAGCAGTTGATGCAGCAAGCCGAAAAAAGCAGTCAAGAATTAGAATCAGCTTTATTTGCCTCTACCATCACTAACTTAGTTGCCGTACTGCCATTTTTGCTGATCGGCGGCTTAGTTTCCTTGCTTTTCAACGAATTAATTCTCACTATCAGCTTTTCCGTCGCCGCTTCTCTGATTGTGGGATTGACGGTTGTACCGATGATGGCTTCTCGACTGCTAGCCCTCCCGGTATCCAGCGGTTTGAGCAACTTTTGGCCGCTGCAGGCGTTCGATCGCGCTTTTACCAATGCTACCGCAGGCTACGGCAAATTTTTATCGGGTATAGTGCGCTGGCGGTTGATAATCATTGCAGTAGCGATTATTGCATTGGGCGGCGGCAGTTGGGTGATGGCCGGTCAAATTCCCCAGGAAATCTTGCCCAGAATTAACACAGGCCAAGCCCGCTTGTTTGCTTTGTTTCCCGCAGGCACAAATTTGGCAACCAACCAAAGAGTGATGGCAGAAGCTGAGAAAATCATCCTCAGCCAGCCTGAAACTCAATACACTTTGACGACGGTGGGCGGGCTGTTGTTCGGCAATAGTACGATCGAGAATTTGCTCAGAGGCGGCTGCAACATTACACTAAAACCGGGCAGCAATACCTTAGCTTATGTAGAGCGAGTGACGCAAGAATTGAATAAAATGGATTTGCCCAAAAATACTCGCTTGCGGCTGAATCCCGAAAATGTGCGCGGTTTAGTTTTGACTAATTCACCGGTGCGCGGCGCGGAAATTGATATCCTGCTTCAGGGCGACAACGAACAATTATTGCAGCAAGCAGGCCGCGACATTTTGGCAACTTTGGATAAGCAGGTAAAATTAGCTCGTTTTCGCCCGGATGCCGATCCGCAGCAGCCGGAAGTGCAGATTCGCCCGAATTGGGAACAAGCGGAAATCTACGGGTTGAGTGCGAGGCAAATTGGGGAGGCAATTCAGACAGCAATTCAAGGTGCTATTCCCACGCAGTTGCAGCGCGGAAACCGTTTGGTAGACGTGCGGGTACAGTTCGATCGCGCTTCTGTCAAGTCGATTTCGGAACTAAAATTTATCCCTTTAACTGCTAGGAATAACAGCATCATCCGCTTGAGCGATGTGGCAAATATTCAAGTGGGAAAAGCGCCGGGAGAAATTCAAAGACTCAACCAGCGCCAAGTTTTCTTGATAGCTGGAAATATTAATAAGGGCGCGAGTTTGGGCGATGCTTTGAAACAAGTAAATGCTGTTTTGGATCAGTTAAAATTGCCCCCTGGCGTGCGAATTATACCGAGTGCGGCGGCGGAAACTAACCGGGAATTGCAAAGTTCGCTGAAGATTTTGGGCGGGTTGGCGGCGTTTTTGGTGTTTGTGGTGATGGCGGTGCAGTACAATTCCCTTGTCGATCCGCTGGTGATTATGTTGACGGTGCCGCTGGCTTTGGCTGGGGGGATTTTTGGGCTGTACGCGACTAAAACTGCGATCGGCGCGACGGTGATTGTGGGCGCGATTTTGCTGGTGGGAATTGTGGTGAATAATGCGATTATTATGGTAGAATTGGCGAACCAAATTCTGGAAGATGAAAAGGTCGATCGCGCGACAGCAATTCTCAGGGCTGCACCTCAGCGCTTGCGACCGATTTTGATGACAACTATCACCACAGTTTTGGGTTTATTTCCCCTAGCTTTGGGGATTGGAGACGGTTCGGAATTCTTGCAACCTTTGGGTGTCGTAGTATTTTCCGGTTTGTCGCTGGCTACGCTGCTGACGCTGTTTATTATTCCGTGTTTTTACATTTTGCTGCACGATTTCTTTGGGATGTTTGCAGCGAAGAAGCCGCAAAGAGTTGTTGCTGTTCCCGCGCCGAAGGCGGGGGGGAAAACTACGAATTGATCGTGGTTTGCGTGGTTGATTTACGCGGGTTTTATCGGAGTCCGGCAGGGGTTTAAACCCCCGCCGAGAGAGCAAAAGTCGGTTGAAACCGACTGCGGATTGTGAGGGAAAATATTCGCGATTTTAGTTTTCTTTGAGAGGACTTTCGCTATGAGTCCGGCGGGGGTTTAAACCCCCGCCGAGAGAGCGAAAGTCGGTTAAAAACCGACTGCTGATTGTGAGGGAAAGTGCGATCGATTTTAGTCCTCTTTTAGAGGACTTTTGCTATGAGACAGGGGTTTTCAACCCCTGTCGGACTGCGGAACTCACAAACAATACCAATACAGCATTTGATATTCCGCTAACAAGCCAGGAGCGAGCATTGCGTGATTGAAAAGAATGCAATATTTAAGTTAAAATAGACCCTATCTACACAGAATATCCCAATATATTTATGCTTCTTTTACCAAAATACGAAAGACAAATAGACTGGTCATTCTCATACATAAATCAACCCATTAATTCCCAGTGGGCGACCATCGTCAGCGGCGATCGCAAAAAAGTCACTTTGGTCGATCGCAACTTTTCCCCAAAATACGAATACCAGCTTCCCGACGAAATTAGCTGTTTAGCGATCGGTCCCAAAGGCGATCGACTAGCAGCAATCATGGCAAATGGCAATCATTTAGCAATTTTGACAGCCGAAAACCAGCTAGTGTACGAACAACAGCTACCTAACCCTCCTGTTAAGTATTGGCTGGATAACAATAATGGATTTCAGGACTGCTGGTTTGATGCAGACGGCGTGCGTTTTTGGTGCATGAAATTAATTGAAGGCGAGGAAGTCGAGATTCAAATTCGCGATACCAATTCGTGGCAAATTCAGCGACAACTTTTGCTCCAAGACCCTTTTGGCTGGAGTTCCTTCTCGTTTCACCCGCACCCAGAAAATCAAATTTTAGCCCTTTGGGCTGCCGCAGGTCAAGACGGACAGCAAGTCTACTGGCTTTATGATGATGGTATCAAAATTCATGCTGTAGAGGTTGCGTGTCTGGCTGACACGAGTCCTCCAGAATTTCACCCTGCAGGTAGCGAATTCTTGGTACTCGATGATACTGAGAGAGAACTAAGTCGGTTCAGTTTTCCTGATTGCAATCTCATAGGCAAATGCCAATGGCCTTGGCCAGATTTAGACGATGGTTTTGATTACTCTATGTGCTACCTATCAGACGATCGCATTCTGATTAGCTCTAATCAAGGCAGGATGTACCTCATCGATCTCGATAGAATGCAGATATCACAGGAAGTGATTTTAATTGGTCACTAACCGCGCCCATGTCTAGAATTTTACCCTAATTTGCAAGGTTTAGAAAAAGAGATTTGTGGCGACCTGCACTGTTTTTATCGTTTTGATTCAGACAGCATTCTGTCCGTTCACTCACAACGGGCAAGTCAAGAACCTAACTCCAAACAGAAGACATTAGTTATTTTCGGTGAAAAAGAGCTGTTTGGTTCGCTGTCGCAGGTACAAGAATCCGCACCCTACAGTAAATTATTCATTCAATCTTTGGGCATTTCTTAAGGATTTCCCATTTATGAAGCTTCCGGCGCGGTGTTAGATTTCCGCGCGCTTTCCCAAAGTCCGGCGGGGGTTTAAACCCCCGCCGAGAGAGCGAAAGTCGGTTAAAAACCGACTGCTGATTGTGACGGAAAGTGCGATCGATTTTAGTCCTCTTTTAGAGGACTTTCGCTATGAGACAGGGGTTTTCAACCCCTGTCGGACTGCGACACTCACAAACAATACCAATACAGCATTTGATGTGAAGTGCGATCGCCCTTCACAAGATTTATCAATCGCCCCCTATGATATTTCAAGCCTCTAAGGGACACCCCAGCCGACGCCCCACCACCACCCCACGGACTGATATTTTCTGGTCTCAGTCTCATAAAGTTACATTCCGTTACAATAGATAAGTAAAGAACTTGCAGGCGAGCTTAAGAATCAATGCGCTTAATATTAATGACCGGAAAAGGCGGCGTCGGGAAAACCTCCGTAGCCGCTGCTACAGGGCTGCGATGCGCCGAATTGGGATACAAAACCCTAGTGCTGAGCACAGATCCCGCCCACTCCTTGGCCGACAGCTTCGACATGGAACTCGGACACGATCCCCGACTGGTAAAACCCAATTTGTGGGGAGCAGAATTGGACGCCCTCAGGGAATTAGAAGGCAACTGGGGAGCAGTAAAACGCTACATTAGTGAGGTTTTGAGAGCCCAGGGACTTGAGGGCGTACAAGCTGAAGAACTAGCCATTTTACCGGGAATGGACGAAATCTTCGGCTTGGTGCGGATGAAACGGCATTACGACGAGGGAATATATGATGTTTTAATTATCGATTCCGCTCCCACCGGCACAGCATTGCGACTCCTAAGTTTGCCAGAAGTTGGCGGCTGGTACATGAGAAAATTTTACAAGCCATTGCAAGGCATATCAGCCGCCCTCAGACCTTTAGTTGAACCGATTTTTAGACCAATTGCCGGTTTTTCTTTGCCGAACAAAGAGGTGATGGATGCACCTTACGAATTTTACGAACAAATCGAAGCTTTGGAAAAGATTTTAACTGACAATACTGTGACTTCGGTAAGGTTAGTTACTAATCCCGAGAAAATGGTAATTAAAGAGTCTTTGCGCGCTCACGCTTATTTGAGTTTGTACAATGTTGCCACAGATTTAATCGTAGCCAACCGGATTATTCCCGAAGAAGTAACCGATCCATTTTTCAAGCGCTGGAAAGAAAACCAGCAGCAGTACAAGCAGGAAATTCACGATGATTTCCGGCCGCTTCCCGTGAAAGAAGTACCGCTTTATTCCGAGGAACTGTGCGGTTTGCCAGCTTTGGAACGCTTGAAAGAAACGCTTTACAAAGACGAAGATCCCAGCCAGGTTTATTACAAAGAAAATACGATTAAGATTGTGCAGGACAACAATCAATATGTTCTAGAACTGTATTTGCCGGGAATTGCTAAGGATCAGATTCAGTTGAGCAAAACTGGTGATGAGTTGAATGTTCGGATTGGGAATCACCGCCGCAATATGGTATTGCCACAAGCTTTAGCGGCGCTGCAACCTTCGGGGGCGAAGATGGAGGATGATTATTTGAAGATTAAGTTTGCTTAAGCTACAAATATAGGACAGGGTTTGTAGTGAGGACTTTAGTCCTTTCTTGATGGATGAAGAAGGACTTGCATTCCTCACTACGAACCTGTTTATGCCGTTTGTAGTGAGGACTTCAGTCCTCTGTTGATGGATGAAGAAGGACTTGCATTCCTCACTACGAACCTTAGTAGGAACCTTTTTCCTCTCCGTATTCTTTCTCTTCCTCTGTGCCCTCTGCGCCCTCTGCGGTTCCTTCCATCTTTCCTGCATTAACCTCAATCTTTTTATGCTGGCGTTCCGAGGCAGCTTTTTGCAGCATTTTCACCCGTTCCGGGTCAGCATCCGATCGCCAAAACAACTTATGACCTTTAATCTTAACGCAATTTTCCTCCAAACACTTCACCCATTCCCGATATTTTATAACGACGCCACCATCGAGAATCCCCAACTTTTCTTCTTGGCGGGTGAGTTTCGCAAACTTTTCGTAATGGGGATAACTAGGACTAACAAAAGCTTCTTTTCTCACTAAAATTGGCGGGTTGTACGCCTCGGAATAGTCTTGATAGCTGACAGAAAGGTCGCGCAAATGTATGTGCATAGCCGTGTGGAGGGCTGGATGCGGGTTAGTGTCAAAATCGGGATAAAATAAATAGGAAATCTGAGGTTTGCGAGCGTGAAATTTGACGATTGTAGCGCCGTCAAGCCTGCCAATTGTGCGGTTGGCGCAGCCTTCATAGAGGCGCAGCAAAGGGTCGAGTTCTTCTAAAAATGAGACGTGAACTGAAAGGGAACCGTGCTGTTTGTAGCCGATCGCACTATCCTCGCAACAGTCCGCCACAATATCCGGTTTGCTGAGACTGTACAGCATTAAATCTGCCAAAGTGCAAGCTTTTTGATAAGTGTCAAACAAACCCTTGATGTCGTTGCGGATTTGAGCCGGTAGCCGCCGCATCGCAGGTCGATCGCCCAAACCGTTAAGAGCAAGATATACTAGCAAATCCTGGCGGCGCTTGTCGGCGATTGTCTCCCAATCATCCGCATCCGTTGCTTGCAAAATCACCCTCCAAGCGCGATTAAAACTGTGAAATTCCTCCTTAATCGGCGATTCTTCCGCTAATTCGCCTTTCACCGGGAGGCGGCCCCGATCGCTCACAAAAGCCATCAAAGGAGCCAGCATTTGGGCATAATCCTCAAAGCGCTTGACTTGCGATCGCACTCTGGGAGTCGCTAAGTGCGATCGAAACCGAGAAGCCCGAAAACCCTCACCCTCCGCCGCATCCCGAAACACAAAATAGATTCCCAAAGCCACAGGAATCGCATCAACATTCAAAACTCGATCGATATAAACCTTCAACTCTTCCTGCTCGTAATACTTCTGAAAAGTATTCCGAGAAGTAATCACCCCATCCCCATAAGCAATTTGACCGCGCTCCGTATCGTCAATCAAAACCTGAGCCGCCACCACCAATAAATTCTTAGTTAATTCCCAAGCATTCAGCAAAGCTTCCCTGCGTTCCGCCAAAGATTCAATCACATTAATTACATAACCAATATTCACAATATCCGCAGAAATTCGCGGAGTATCAGGCTGATAGTAAGGGTCCCAACCCGCAGCAGCATAACCTTCTTCTGCAATACATTTAACATCCCCGCCGTAACCGCAACCGTAATCAAAAAAAGTCATCCCATCAACAAACAAATCCGATTCCAAAACCAGACGCAGAGGTTTAGAAATAGAGTTGCGCACCATCGCAGCTTTGTGACGCTCAATCTTGGGAATTGATAACTCGCTATTCTCCTGTTTCAAACGCTCGACAACAGCATGATCGTGGATTTCAACACCGCAATATCCCAAATATTTCAGCCAACCGTCGCGAGTGCCGATAACGCTAGTATTGTCAAGCAGTCCCCATCCTTCCTCACAGCGAGTCAGCCGAGCAAACTTTTCGTAATTGGGATAATCCGCAGTTACAAAAGTTTCCTTGCGGTGCAAAACCGGGGGATTTTCGCTGTAGCTGTAATCGAAATATTTAACTTCCCCTGTTGCGAGATTAATTTGGATGCTTGTTTGCAAAGCAGGGTGAGCGTCTGTATCGAAATCGGGATAAAAAAGATAAGATATTTTAGGTTGATTGAGTGAAAATTTAACTAAATTTGCTTCCTCAATATTTTCGAGATGGCGTCTGGCACAATTTTCGTAAATTACCAGAACAGGATTGAGTGCTGACAAAGCCGAAACGTGAACGTAAAAAGCCGTCGGTAATTTTTTGCCAACTTGGCTGTTCCGACAGCAGCCAGCAACTTTTGCCACCAGACTATCAACATAAAAAGTATCTATTTCATCGGGCGGGTACGGCACAGCATTTACAGAATCTTGCTCAGAAATAGCTTCGTTTTCATGCAGTAAAACTTCCCGAGCAAAAGCCATCAAAGGCGTTAGCAGTTCTCCATTATTTTCTAATGGCTCGCGATGTGAAACAGGGTTTGTATCGGTATCGTAAGTCATAGGTTAACTCATCGATTTTTTCTTAAAGACGGGCGCGGTTTCAACCGCGTCTATACAGACACTCACGCGACGGGAGCGGGTTGAAGATAAGAAGACCGTCCGGTTAAAATTACCTTATTTTCTTCAGAAGACCGGCCGGTTGAAACCGCGTCTATACATACAAAACCTGCCGACGCAGGTTGAAGATAATTAGACCGTGCGGTTGAAATTACCTTATTTTCTTGAGTCCCTCGCTCGCTCGGACATCGTTTGTTTGGCGTGCGATTTCAATCGCCAACTATAATCGCTAACAGATTAACCAAACATTCGAGTTTCCACAAATTCTTGAACTCTGGCTAAATGACTCGACAAACTCGCTAATATGTTTTCAACCGTCTCAATCGTTGACAATCCCGAAGCACCAGGTTGAGATTGAAAGCCTCGGGCTTGATGCTCCAATTGTGCGGCTAAATCCGACATGAGAGCAACTCCCACATTCGCAGAAGTTCCCTTGAGACGGTGAGCTTGATATTCCACAGTTGGCCAATCTTTAGCTTCTACTGCAATTTTTGCAGCAGCCACATCAGCTTGCGCGTTTCCCACAAATGCTTGCAAAAGTCGCTCGGGCAATTTAATATTAACTCGTCCGAGTTGCTCCAATCTGCTCTTGTCGAACAGTCCGTCGCAGTCTCCGTGTTCCCAAGTTTGAAGCGCGCGCGGCGAAGCTATCCCGTAGGGAATCGCCCTTGGTGCCGGCACAGCCACAACCTCCTCTTTTTCCACAGCTTCTGTATACTTTGTTGCTAACTGAGAATTGTGAGAATTGTTTTCCAAATTAATACTTTTAACTCCATACTTATTTTTAAACTGAATATTTTGGGCTTCATAGTTTTTCAGCGCCGCACCCAAAGCATCTAAATCCACAGGTTTGCTGAGATAATCGTCCATCCCCGCCGCCAGACACTTTTCTCGTTCCCCCGGCATAGCGTGAGCAGTTAAAGCAATCACAAAAGTATGCCGATCGCCCTTTTCTCGTTCCCTCAGCTTTTGCGCCGTTGCGTAACCGTCTAGTACGGGCATTTGACAGTCCATCAACACTAGATCGTAGCCTTTTTCTGCCAGCAATTCCAGCGCTTCTTGACCGTTGGCGGCACAGTCAGCATCATACCCTAAAGCTGCCAACTGCTCGACAATTACTTGTTGATTGATCGGATGGTCTTCCGCCAGCAAAATTCTCAGCGATGACGGCGAATTGGGAGTAACATATTGAGAATTAACTCCGGGCAATTTGCAAGTATTAGCAGCCTCCAAGCTTTCAAACTCTCCCCTTCTCCTAACCCCAGCCCGCAAAGCCTCAAGCAAGCCCGAAGGCCGCACCGGCTCGATCAAATAGCTGGTAAAACCCTGACAGCAAAGCGCTTCAGCTTTCGGCTGTTCCCGCAGCGCCGTCATGGCGATTAACAAGCTAACTGACTGCATCGATCGCACTTTCTGGGCAAATTCCTCAGCATCCAAATCCGGCATTTGCAAATCCACCAGCACCGCATCGCAGCATTTTTCACCTTCCTTCGGATGCCCAGAAATGCTAATAGCTGCATTTTGCAACCAAGTCAAAGCAGCAGCAGCAGTTTCTGCCTCATCGCAGCGGGCGCCCCAACTTTGAGCGAGCGATCGCACCGCCGCCCTCCTCAAAGCGCTTGCAGAGACTACTAACAGCTTCTTCCCCGCAAGTTCGGCAGTCTGGGGTTCAACTTGCACCTGTTTTTCCAAAGGTACAGCAAACCAAAAAGTCGAACCGCTGTCGATAAGACTGCGAACCCCAATCGCACCTTCCATCATCTCCACTAACTGCTTGCAAATAGCCAAACCCAAACCCGTGCCGCCGTAGGGCCTAGTCGGAGAAGCGTCTACTTGAGAAAAAGATTGAAACAGTTTTGTCTGTCCTTCCGGCGAAATTCCAATCCCAGTATCCCGCACCGAAAATAGCAAACTTTCCCCTTGTCTGCCGTCTGCCAATCGGTTGCCCCGCTTGACGGTCACGTGAACTAAAACTTGACCGCTATCCGTAAATTTTATGGCATTTCCCGTCAAATTCAGCAAGATTTGCTTCAACCTGCCCGAGTCGCCCACCAACTTTCTCGGCACCGCACTGTCAACTAAAATATTAAATTCTATACCTTTTTCCTCTGCCAAAGGTGCCACCATTTCTATCACCGATTCCAGGCAGGTATCCAAATCAAAATCCGCCTTTTCCAGCCGCATTTCTCCGGCTTCAATCTTAGAGAAATCGAGGATATCATTAATTACGCTCAGCAAATGTTCGGCACTGCGGTAAATAGTCTGAGCCGACTCCCGCTGTTTTTGTTCCAGAGGAGCGCGCAGCAGCAATTGAGCCATGCCCAAAACCCCATTCATCGGAGTGCGAATTTCGTGACTCATGTTCGCCAAGAATTGCGACTTAACCTGGCTTGCTTTCAGGGCTGTTTCCCGGGCTTCCACCAACTCATTAATTTTGTCTGCCACCATCACAATTCCCCCCACTTTGCCGTCGGGATCGTACCAAGGGTGAGCTGCCCAGCGCAGGTACATCACAGAGCCGTCTGCTCGTTCCCAAGCATCTTCGCTCACAGAAACTACTTCACCCTTTAACACTTCTTGATACATCATTTTCCAGCGATTCGGCGTATCTGGAAACAATTCGTAATGACTGAGGTTGTTCAGGGACTGCCACTCCAAATTAAATTGAGTCAGCCATTTGTGAGAGTTGGCTGCATAGCGCATTTGGGTATCGAACATCGCCATTGCTACGGGCACGCAGGCAATAATTTGTTTCAGTTGCTGCCGTTCTCTTTCTAGGGCAGCTTCGGCTTGTTTGCGCTCAGTAATATCGCTAATCATGCCGGCCATCCGCAGCACTTTTCCTTGGGAATTCCGCTGAGCTTTTCCCTGAGAAGTGCAGTAGCGGTAAGCACCGGATGAGTGCAGCAGCCGGAATTCTACATTGTAGTCGATTTCTTGCTCTAAGTGAGCCTCGATCGCCCGGACGATGCCGTCCTTGTCATCCGGGTGCAGGCGGTTGTAGAGAGCATCCATAGTGCTGCCAAATTGCTCCCGCGGCAAACCGATAATTTCCAAAAGGCGATCGTTCCAATAAACCTCATTTTTACTTAAATCCCAATCCCAAATTCCGTCGTTCACTCCCTCTAAAACTAATCTGTACCGTTCCTCGCTTTCCTTAAGTTTTTGACTGGTATGAAACGTCTGATATTCGGCGCTGTAAACGCGAAGGGCATTGTGCAAACTCCGCGACAAACTCTCGGGAGACATCTTGCTTTTAGCGATATAATCTGAAGCTCCCGCCTTCATCAATTCCACAGCAATTTGTTCGTCGCCTTGACCTGTGAGCACAATTAAGGGAACTTTCAGCCCCGCTTTCCGTATTTTTTTCACCAAATTCAGTCCGTCTCCGTCCGGCAAACCGTAGTCGAGGAATACGCACTCAAATTTGCACTCAAATATCTGATTTAATAGCGAATTTTCAGTCTCCTCCACTTCGCTTAAATGTGGGGATTTATCTTGTTTGGACAGTTGAGCTGCCGCAGTGCTAGAATTTTGATCGATCGAGAGTTGGGCCAGGGCTGCGGCGCAGTCTTCTGCTTCAGTAACTTCTACCGAAACCCCAGCCGACTTGAGGGAGCGTTTGACGGCCATGCGATCGACTGCATCGTCATCAACTATCAGAATCTTGATAAGTTTGTCCATAACAACCGAATTGTGGATTAATCTGAAAAAGCTGCGGCCTACCAAAAGTAATTAAAACAAATGCACCGCTCAAAAATTACAATAGCAACCTTGAAAGAAATTTTTTATGTTAAAATTTCCCTAATTTAGGGAATTTCGCTCAGCATCCAGTATCTGTTGAGGGTAGCCATAACTTCTACAAAGTTAGAAAAAGTGACTGGTTTAAGAATATAGCCAGCTACATTCAAATTATAAGCTTCTACCTTATCTCTATCTTCATTAGAAGTTGTGAGGACGATCACGGGAATCGACCTCAAACTTTCATCCTGCCGCAATTCTCGCAAAAACTCGATCCCGTTCATTCTCGGCATATTCAAGTCCAGCAAAATCAACCGGCGCGCTTGAGGCATTGCAGGCTCTGTTTTACTTTCCCCGCGCAATATATCCAGAGCTTCTAATCCGTTGGCAGCCATGTAGAGGGGGTTGACGATATTATTTTTTTTGAACGCTCGCCGGACGTTCATCACATCCACCTCATCATCTTCTACCAAGAGGATATGAATTTTTTTGTCTTCCATAAATCAGCCATTTTACAGATGTTTTTTAACCGCCAGTCTGTGTTGTGAGCTTCTTTGAGCACATCGCGAACCCAGCAGGTCTAATCTCTATTGTGCTTTGTAAAGAATCATTTATGCCCTTGCCGATCGCAGTATATATCTGGAGGCGTAGTCGCAAGCGGGGCATGAGTGGCAGCTCGATCGCCCATAACTGGCAAATAACACCTGTTCAAAAAAAGACTGCAACTGGCTTAGAAGCTCGAAACCCATACAGAATCAGTCATTTCCAATTATTCACTCAAAAATCAAAAATCAAAAATGGTATAATGCCCGATCGAGCTACAGTAAAATCTAAAACTCATCTACATTATTAATTGCCATGTCAGCCGATCGCAAACTCTACGAAGGCAAAGCCAAAATCCTCTACTCCACCGAAGACAGCGAAATTTTGCTGACCCACTTCAAAGACGACGCCACAGCCTTTAACGCCCAGAAACGCGGCAGCATCGCCGGCAAAGGCGAAATCAACAATGCCGTATCCGCCCACCTGTTTCGGATGCTAGAAGCCAAAGGCATTCCCACCCACTTCATCGACACGCCAGCCCCCAACCAAATGCGAGTCTGCCGCGTCCAAATCTTGCCCTTAGAAGTCGTCGTCAGAAACATTGCCGCCGGCAGTCTTTGCAAACAAACCGGACTCGCCCTCGGCACAATTGTCAATCCGCCGCTGGTGGAATTTTATTACAAAAACGACGATTTGGGAGACCCGCTGCTGACAAAAGGCCGACTGCTGTTGATGCAGCTAGCCACCCCCGAACAAGTAGACCAACTAGAAATCGCCGCCCGCGAAATTAACGAAATACTCAAAGAATTTTTCACCCAGTGCGGTATCACCCTAGTAGACTTCAAACTAGAATTCGGGATCGACCAACATCAAAATCTGATTCTCGCCGACGAAATCAGCCCCGACACTTGCCGCCTCTGGGACAACGCAGAAACTGACCCCGACGCCCGCGTGATGGACAAAGACAGATTCCGCCGCGACATGGGCTCGGTAGAAACCGCTTACCAAAAAGTTCTCCAGCGGGTTCTAGCTCAGAAAGTATAGAGGCTGGAAATGCGCTACAATTGCACAGTTTGCAACCCTTCTGCCTTCAATGTCAGCAATCAGCCGTCAACAGTCATCAATTAACGGTCAGTCGATTTTAGATTTTAGATTTTAGATTTACTCGCCGTCAGGAATCTGGGAGCTTGGACCTTCGTCTAAAATGTTTGACTCGACCCTCATGAGTGTACGTGGCGCGGTATCCGTTTTTGGGATCGGCGCGAAATTCAACCGACTCAATCACTAATGGCTAATGACGAATGACGAATGACGAATAATGTGGTGTGTGTGGATTGCCCAAAAGAGTGAACAAAAATGCGCTTATCTGCTGTATTGGTGGCAGTTTTTACTGTCTCAGCAACATTCGGATTATCAAATTCGGCAAGCGGTCAAACATCCTACTCTCAATCAACAGAGGAAGCTTTGGCCGCCGTTCCTTCCGCCCCGTCGATCGAATTACCCGATCGCCCCGTTCCAGAATTAACCCAAAATCCTCCTCAAACCCCCAAAGCCGCCAAAAGCAGCAAAGCCGAAGCCCTAAAAATAGCTGGGGTCCCGGGCAGAGGAGAAGACGATCGCGAACCCCCAAACCGAGTCACAGACCCGGCAACCCCGGTGTCGCCCGCCCAGGTGCAACTCAAACCCGAGATTGCATCCAATACCGTCGCCTCTAGCAGCCAAAACGCCCTGCCAGAGGCGCAACAGGCCAGCGAACTCCCCCCCTCGGAGACCGCAGTTTCGCCCGCCTGGGTTGCGGTAGAGCCTCGGAAACAGGACGAATCAGGGGCGATCGCTCAAAACGCCCAAATTACCCCGACACAGGCCCAGGACGAATCAGGGGCGATCGTCCAAAACGCCCAAATTCCCCCCAGACAGGCCCCGACCAGACCGGCCCCGACCAGACAGGCCCCGACCAGACCGCCGGCCCCCACCCTTCCGACATTGCCCTCGGGCCCAGGAACACCGCAGCCCAGACAAACCCCCGCACCAGCCGGGGCAGCAGAACCGCAAGTGCTAGTTGCAGAAGTTACCGTCACCGGGGCAACGGGAGACCTAGCAAGCGAGATTTACCGAGTCATCAGCACCCAACCGGGGCGCACGACCAACCGCAGCCAACTGCAACAAGACATCAACGCCATTTTTGCCACGGGCTTTTTCAGAAACGTGCGGGCAGTACCGGAAGACACCCCGTTAGGCGTCCGGGTGACTTTTATCGTGCAGGCAAATCCGGTGCTGCGGGGAGTCAGAATCACCGGCCAGCAAGTGCTGCCCCAAAGCGTAATTGACGACAGCTTCCGCGATCAGTACGGCAAAATTCTCAACCTCCGCCGCTTTGAGGAGGGAGTGAAAAAAATTAATGCGTGGTATCAAGAGAACGGCTATGTTTTGGGCCAAATCACTGATGCGCCGCAAGTAGCAGACGACGGCACAGTCACCCTGCAAGTGGCAGAAGGCCAGATCGAATCCGTTGATGTCCGCTTCCTCAATAAGGAAGGAGAACCCACGGATGCGACCGGTCAGCCGATCGGAGGCAACACCCGCCGCTATATCATTACCCGCGAAGTACAACTCAAGCCCGGAGACATCTTTAACCGCACCAAGGCGGAAAGGGATTTGAGGCGGGTGTTTGGTTTGGGGATTTTTGAAGACGTGCGGCTTGCCTTGGAACCGGGAGCGACTGACCCCCGCAAGGCAAGGGTAATAGTCAACGTCATTGAGAAAAATACCGGTTCTCTGGCTGCGGGTGCGGGTTTGAGTTCCGCGACGGGTTTGTTCGGTACGGTGAGTTACCAGCAGCAAAACTTGAACGGTAGAAACCAAAAATTGGGGGCTGAAGTACAAATCGGGGAACGCCAAACCCTGTTTGACTTGAGTTTTACCGATCCCTGGATTGCGGGCGATCCTTACCGGACTTCTTTCACGGCTAATGTTTTTAGAAGACGATCGATCAGCGTGATTTTTGACGGCGGCGAGCGGGAAGTCAGATTGCCAAATGACGATCGACCCCGCATCGTCCGCACCGGCGGTGGCATCAATTTTACCCGTCCCCTGTCGCGCGATCCTTTTGCAGATTCTGAGTGGACAGCTTCACTCGGTTTGCAGTACCAGCGAGTCTCAATTACCGATCGCAAAGGCCGGCGCGAAGCCGAAGACGAACTCGGCAACCAGTTAAGTTTTAGCAATTCCGGCAGCGACGACTTGACAACAATCCAAGCAGGTGCAGTGCGCGATCGGCGCAACGATCCCCTCCGCCCCACCAGCGGTTCCCTGCTCAGATTTGGGATGGAACAATCGATTCCTGTAGGTTCCGGCAGCATCCTGCTCAACCGCCTGCGCGCCAGCTACAGCTTTTACCTACCAGTCAAGTACACAAACTTTACCCCAGGCCCCCAAACCCTGGCATTTAGTTTGAAAGCCGGCACCGTATTCGGAGATTTGCCTCCCTACGAAGCCTTTGCCTTGGGCGGCGCCAACTCGGTGCGCGGATACAACGAAGGCGACCTCGGAGCCGGCCGCAGCTTCCTAGAAGGCAGCGTGGAGTACCGTTTCCCGATTATTTCGTTTATCGGCGGAGCGCTATTTTTGGATGCCGGCAGCGACTTGGGCACGGGCAAAGATGTCCCGGGCGACCCAGCCGGTGTCCGCAGAAAGCCCGGTAGCGGTTACGGTTACGGCCTAGGCGTGCGGATTCAATCACCTTTAGGCCCGATCCGCATCGATTACGGTATCAACGACAGCGGCGACAATCAAATTCACTTTGGGATTGGCGAGCGATTCTAATGACAGTTGACAGTTGACTGTCAACTGTTCCTTCTTCCTTCTTCTTTCTTCCTTCTTCCTTCGGTCAAGTGTCAACCCTTCTCCCTTGCGAGCCGGCAAGCTGTCAACTGTCAACCTGTATGCTGTCAACTGTCAACTGTCAACTGTCAACTGTCAACTGTCAACTGTTCCTTCTTCCATGACTCAAAGTACCTTAAAATCTGAATTTGAACTGTCAGGAATCGGTTTGCACAGCGGCGAACAAACTCGCGTCCGAGTCTTGCCCGCTGCGGTTGGAGAAGGCCGCTATTTTGTCAGAATAGACTTGCCCGGTGCTCCGATAATTCCGGCAAAAATTGAGGCGGTTTGTCAGACTGCACTTTCTACTGAACTGGCAGGTGCGGCAGGTGTTCAAATTCGCACTGTAGAGCATTTATTAGGCGCTTTGGCGGGGATGGGAGCGGATAATGCTCGAATTGAGGTTGATGGGCCGGAAGTGCCGCTGCTGGACGGTTCGGCTCTCTTTTGGGTAGAGGCGATCGCCCATACCGGCCTAATTCCTCAAGAATGCAAGGAAGATTCAAGTCCCTCATTCGTCCTGACTGAGCCAATTTGGGTGCGTCACGGGGATGCTTTTGTCGCAGCCCTACCGTCAGCGGAAACTCGGTTTAGTTACGGAATTGATTTTGAGGAACAGGCGATCGGCAATCAATGGTACAGTTGGTCGCCAGAGACAGAAAGTTTTGCGACCGCGATCGCCCCAGCCCGCACTTTTGGACTGGCCCGCCAAGTTGAACAATTGCGGCAAGCAGGTTTGATCAAAGGTGGTACCCTAGATAACGCCCTTGTTTGCGATCGATCCGGCTGGCTCAACCCGCCCTTGAGATTTGCCAACGAACCGGTGCGCCATAAAATCTTAGACTTAGCAGGCGACCTCAGTCTGCTGGGAACTTGGCCAAAAGCTCACTACTTGGCTTACAAAGCCAGTCACAACCTCCACGTCCAACTCGCCAAAGCCCTGAACTCCCAACCCCCGGCCGTGCTACAGCCAAGTTAGGAATAAAAGGTTCTAGCCAATTTACAGTTATAGTTTACAGTTACAATTCACAACCCAAAACGCGAGCCGTCGCGTTTCTACCACACTCAAAAGTCTTCAAGCAATGTCCACGCTGACAGAAATTAACACGATCAATACTGCTAATTCTGAATCCGTTCCCACCGAAAACGGCGCCGATTCTCCAGCGGTTAAATCTACTTTTACTCTCGAAGAAATTCAGAAATTATTGCCTCACCGCTATCCTTTTGCACTGGTTGACAAGATTGTTGATTACGTGCCGTCCGAGAGGGCTGTAGGAATTAAAAATGTGAGTTTCAACGAACCGCATTTTCAAGGGCATTTTCCCGGAAGGCCGATTATGCCTGGAGTATTAATTGTTGAAGCGATGGCTCAAGTTGGCGGTATTGTTCTCGCTCAGTTGCCGGACATCGAGAAAGGATTGTGGATGTTTGCCGGAATTGATAAAGTCAAGTTCCGCCGTCAGGTTGTACCGGGCGATCGGTTGCTGATGACTGTAGAATTGCAATGGGTAAAACGCCGGCGCTTCGCAAAAATGCAGGCTTTAGCCGAAGTGGACGGACAAAAAGCTTGTGAAGGAGAATTGATGTTTTCGATGGTAGATTAAATTTGGTAATGAGGAATGGAGAAGGGGGGATTGGTAATAGGTGATAGCTCACAACTAATAACGGTTGGGCGAAGCAAATTATCAATTATCAATTATCAATTACAAATTACCAGCTAATTAAATCCACCTAATTAAACAACGTAAAATCCTGGTCGCTAAAAAGATTGCTGCGTAGGTCTTCTTCCTTCTTCCGACTTCCTTCTTCCTTCCATCCGTTACATCCGTTACATCCGTTACATCCGTTACAGAATCCGTTGCCGAACTTCCTTCTACTGAAAAACTGACAAATGCTTACTTTGATTCACCCAACTGCTGTGATTCATCCCCGCGCCGAAGTGCACCCGACTGTAGAAGTGGGCGCTTATGCTGTAATTGGGGAAAGAGTGAAAATCGGGCCGGAGACTAAGATTGGCGCTCATGCAATTATCGACGGGCTAACAGAAATAGGCGCTCGGAATCAAATTTTCCCCGGTGCGGCGATTGGTTTGGAACCTCAAGATTTGAAATATGAAGGTTCTCCCACTAGGGTAACAATTGGCGACAACAATGTGATTCGGGAATACGTGACAATCAACCGCGCTACTGGAGCGGGAGAAAGCACGACGATCGGCAATAATAATATGTTGATGGCTTACGTTCATGTGGGTCACAATTGCGATATTGCCGATCGAGTAATCATCGCCAACGCCGTAGCCCTAGCCGGACACGTCAAAATCGAGTCCCAAGCCAGACTGAGCGGGGTTTTGGGCGTGCACCAGTTTGTCCACATCGGCCGCTTGTCTATGATAGGTGGCTTGAGCAGGATCGATCGAGACGTGCCTCCTTATATGCTAGTCGAGGGGAATCCTTCGAGAGTGCGATCTCTCAACAAAATAGGCCTCGAACGCGCAGGTTTAACCCCAGAAGATTTGCTAGTTTTAAAGAAAACTTTTCGGATTTTATACCATTCTGGCTACACTCTCAATCAAGCTTTGGAACAGTTGGATTTGTTGCCGGAAAATCACCACTTGCAGCACCTGCACAGATTTGTGCAGAAGTCTGTAACCAAAGGGCGGCGCGGTTTGATTCCTGGCAAAAAGTGAATGATTCTAGATTTGGGTTAGATAAAAGTCGGCGGTTGAAACCGCTACTATACAAACCATGTCCGCCGCACGCCGACTCAAGAAATCAAAGTCGGCGGTTGAAACCGCTACTATACAAACCATGTCCGCCGGACGCCGACTCAAGAATTAAGGGGTATTAAAGCCAAATTGGATATGACGTAGAATTAAAGCTATTAACTAAGCGACTGTTGCGCTATGAATGTCTATACTTCAGTCAAATATAATACATCGCCTCAAACAGAACCAGATGGCTGCATCAGGTTCTCAGATGTTAGCTGGGAGCAATTTGAAGCGATAGAATCAGCGTTTAAAGATATCGGCGGTGTCAAATTTTTCTATCTCGATCGCATCCTGCAACTTATGACTGTCTCGCCGGAACACGAAATCATCAAAAAAACTCTCTGTATGCTGCTAGAGGCCTATATGAGAGCAAGCGGGATTCGATTTTATGGCAAGGGCGGGCCGACTCTGGGTAACAGAGAGTTGGGAGGTAGAAAAGAGCCGGATGATTCCTATGACATAGGAACCCAGAAAACAGTCCCAGATATTGCGATTGAAGTGGTAATTACCAGCGGCGGCACAGACACTCTAGAATTTTACAAAAGATTGGGCGTTCGGGAAGTTTGGTTTTGGCAAAATAACCAGTTATCTATCTACTGCTTGAGCAATGAAAATTACGAGCAAATTTCCCGGAGTACATTTCTCCCTGACCTCGATTTAGAATTACTGCTGCGCTGTGCTAATATGCCAGATCAATATGATGCTGTGACACAATTGCTAGAACAAATCTCACCCGTTTAAAGTCAGAATATGAAAATTTTTATCAGCACTGGTGAGGTTTCGGGCGATTTGCAAGGGGCTTTGTTAATTGCTGCCTTAAAACGTCATGCTGTCGCCGCTGGTTTGGAGTTAGAAATAACAGCATTGGGCGGCCATCGTATGGCACAAGCTGGTGCTACTATTTTAGGCGATACTGTGGGTATTGGTTCTATGGGCATTATAGAATCAGTGCCGTATATTTGGCCGACGATCCAAGTTCAGCAAAAAGCTAAACAATATCTAAAAAAGTTCCGTCCCGATGCGGTTGTATTGATTGATTATTTGACTCCCAATCTCGGTATTGGTAGCTACATTCGCCGCTGTTTGCCGGATTTACCTGTGGTTTGGTACATCGCACCTCAAGAATGGGTTTGCTCGATTTCTCCTCGCAATACCGATCTGATTGTCAGTATTGCCGATCGCATTTTGGCGATTTTCCCCGAAGAAGCTCGTTATTATCAAAAAAAAGGAGCTCAAGTGAGTTGGGTTGGTCATCCTTTAGTGGATAGAATGCAATCTGCACCTAGCCGGGAAGTTGCCCGCAAAACTTTGGGAATTGAGCCGGAACAGGTGTCAGTCGCTCTAATTCCGGCTTCTAGAAAGCAAGAACTCAAGTACCTGATGCCGGTGATATTTGAGGCTGCTCGAATTATTCAAGCTAAATTGCCGGAGGTTCATTTCTGGATTCCGGTTTCTCAAGCAGCTTTTCGCAGCAAAGTTGAACAGGCTATTCAAAATTACGGTTTGCGGGCTACTTTGTTGGAAAATCACAATCTGGAAATCTTGGCGGCTGCCGACTTTGCGATCGCCAAATCTGGTACTGTTAATTTGGAATTAGCTTTGCTAGAGGTTCCGCAAGTTGTCGCCTACCGCGTCAGTCGCATTACGGCGATGATTGCTCGCCACCTGCTGAAATTGTCGATTCCTTTTATCTCTCCGCCTAATTTGGTGGAAATGAAGCCGATCGTCCCGGAGTTGCTGCAAGACGAGGCTACTGCGGAAAATATAGTTTTCCACGCCCTGGAATTGCTGCAAAATGCCGATCGGCGCCAGCAAACTTTGACGGGCTATCGGGAAATGCGCGAAAGTCTCGGAGATGTCGGTGTGTGCGATCGGGCGGCTGCCGAAATAATGAAAAATGTTAAATTAAATACAGCAAATTAAACCAATTTTAGTATTGAAATGTTATGCTAAGCTATCGGAAAAAGCGACCGATCGCTGTTGATTTATTTGCAGGCGCGGGCGGCATGACGCTGGGCTTTGAACAAGCAGGTTTTGATGTACTTGCCTCAGTTGAAATTGACCCAATTCACTGCGCCACACACCAGTTTAATTTCCCGCACTGTTCTGTTTTGTGCCAAGATGTCGCAGAGCTGACGGGATCGGAAATTAGGAAAAAATCTGCGATCGGGCGGCGCGAGATAGACGTAGTAATCAGCGGCTCGCCCTGTCAAGGATTTTCGCTGATGGGAAAGCGCGATGTGGACGACCCGCGAAATTCTTTAATTTTTCACTTTCAGCGCTTGGTTTTAGAGTTAAAACCCAAGTTTTTTGTCATGGAAAATGTGCCGGGAATTGTGGCTGGCCCACACAAAGAACTCCTGAATATTTTAATTAACTCTTTTCTGGAAGCAGGCTATCAAGTAGAAGAAAACTATCAAGTTCTCAACGCCGCTCATTACGGAGTGCCGCAAGCTCGCAAACGGTTGTTTCTGATTGGGTGCAAAAAAGAGTACGAGCTGCCAAAATACCCTCAGCCAACTACTTTCCTGCCGAAAAAGAAACTTCCTAAACGCTATAAAAAAGTTAATTTACCTGCTGTCCCGACAGTTTGGGATGCGATTGGAGATTTGCCGGAAGTGGAAAAGTACAGCGAGTTGCTGCACCGAGATTGGGTAATGGCGGAGTACGGAGATTGCAGCAATGATTACGCGAGTATAATGCGCGGCATCGATAATTTGGATGATGATTATTCTTACGATCGCCAGTACGATCGACAAATCCTCTCTTCTAGCCTGCGCACAAAACATTCTCCCGAATGTATGGAAAGGTTTGCAGCCGCCGCCTACGGTCAAAAAGAGCCGATCAGCCGTTTTTACAAGCTGCACCCCGACGGAGTTTGCAACACTCTCAGGGCTGGAACCGACAGGGCGAGGGGCGCTTATACTTCGCCGAGACCGATTCACCCGATCGCGCCTCGGTGCATTACAGTCAGAGAAGCTGCGCGGCTGCATTCCTATCCTGACTGGTTTAGATTTCACGTCACAAAATGGCACGGTTTCCGCCAAGTCGGAAATTCTGTACCGCCGCTATTGGCGAAAGCTGTAGCAGCCCAGATTATTTGCGCTTTAGGCGTGAAAGCAATTAAGCCGAGTGTCAAGTTTCTAGTTGGAGATGATTGGTTGCTTAAACTGAATTGGTCGGAAGCAGAACAATATTATCTCGAAAGATAAGAGTTAGATTTAATAATGGGTAATGGGTAATTGGTAATTGGTAATTGGTAATCCGTAATTGGTAATCGGTAATGGGTCAATACTTCTCGGTTAAGGAAGTTTGCTTAACAATTGCTAAGGATTTTACACATCTTTCAAGAGATTAAATCCTGCCAAATTGTGCTTTACCGAGAGGTATTGGGTAATGGGTAATTGGGAATTTGTGTTTTTTTGTGTTCTATAGCGGTTCTAAACTTTCGTGATGTAGTCGCCATTTTTATTGCCAATTAGCCATTACCAATTACCAATTACCAATACTGTACCTCACTCACTTGATAATTGCTATATATACTCTGATTATTAATCAGTTATTTTTCTTGATTGTTACCTATAGACTGTAGATAAGCATTCAGCTTGGGCGACAATTCATCAATTATTGGTGGGAATCTTTTTACCTGTTCACTTCCCACTAATTTTCTGGCATATGCTAGTCTCAAAAAGCTGATTGTTTCATACAAAGAACCTCTGGCAATCTTGACAAAACGCCGATTGTCTTGATAATTATATCTACCACGTCCTTCTGCAATATTAGCACAAACGCTATCGGCGGCGCGTACAAGTTGCTTCCCCATAGTATCTTTTGTAAAAAAGTCCCATTCTTTGACGATAAACCAAACCTCATTTGCCAATTTTTCAGCCAACTTGTAAACATCCAAATTTTCAAAATCTGGTCTACTCATATCTCACACCCCTTAATCAATAATTACCAATTACCAATTACCCATTCCCCATTACCAATTACCAATTACCAATTACCAATTACCCATTCCCCATTACCCATTACCCATTCCCCATTAAAAATCAATTTCCAATCTTCCTTTCAATAAATAAGCTGCCATTTGTCCCTTACCTTTAACACTAATTAAACCGCGTTTTTCAAACTCATACTTGTCTTCTATGAGCAAATAAGTTGCTTCCGTAATCTGAATTCCGTCCGGGATACCGTGAGATTCCATGCGGGAAGCGGTATTTACCGTATCTCCCCACAAATCGTAAATAAACTTTTTAGTGCCGATGATTCCAGCTACGACTGGCCCGGAATGAATGCCGATGCGGATGCTGAGACTGATGCCGAGCTTTTCTCTGTATGTGGTGATGGCTTCTTGCATATCTAGGGCCATTTCCGCGATCGCATCTCCGTGATCTTCTCTCGGATTTGGCAGTCCGGCTACTACCATATAAGAGTCCCCAATTGTCTTAATTTTTTCTAAACCGTGCTTTTCGGCAAGTTCGTCGAACTTGGAAAATATATCGTTGAGCAAATGTACTAAGTCTTTGGGCGATATTGATGCTGACAACTGGGTGAAGCCAACAATGTCGGCAAACATGACACTAACTGCTGCAAATTCGTCGGCGATTACGCCTTGTTCTTTTTTTAATCTTTCGGCGATCGCCTCTGGCAATATATTTAGCAGCAACTCCTGGGATTTTTTTTGTTCTATCTCTAATTTTTCTAAATAATCCTGCATGGTTTGATAGGCGAGATTCCTTTCCAGCAGGTGCATATAAGCTTTGGAGTGATAGCGGATTCTAGCTATGAGTTCGACGGGATTGGGCAATTTCACCAAATAGTCGTTAGCACCCAAGGAAAATGCTTGCGCTTTGAGTTCCGCTTCTTCTTTACTGGAGAGCACGATCATCGGAATGTCTCGCGTCAGCGAATTCGCTCGAAAAAAGCGCAACAACTGCAATCCATCTATTTCTGGCATTACTAAATCTTGGAGGATTACTGTTGGCTTCACCTCTAATGCTTTATGAATTGCTCGAGCTGGATCGTTACAGTAATAAAATTTAATATCTTTTTCACTAGCGAGCATTCGGCGCACCGCTTCGCCGATCATTTCCTGATCGTCAACGAGTAAAACTCTCACAGTGTATTCGGTCAAGCTGGATGATTTTTCGATTTCTGAATTTAAGGGTAATTTTAAGTCAATAGAGTGGCTGCCTCTCTCCAAGTTGACGTTGCTGACAATGGCGCTATCTTTGGCTGTAACTGGGTTTTTTGCATTGTTTCCCCTATCCTCAAACTTCAACGTTACCACGTTGCCGTTGAATTTTTGGCTTTCTCGTTGATTTACTGCACAACTGCGATCGAATTCAATAGCCTGAGAGTGAGCTAAGTTCATAACTGGATCTGGCAACGGCCATTGTCTGGAGAGGATCAAAACTTTTACTTGAATATTTTCTAATTGTCAATAGCGACCCGGTGTTATACGATTTTCGATTTTCGATTTTCGATTGGGGATGAGGAATGACTGACTGCATAAGGGTTTGGATTTTCCCTAAAGTTGCATTCTTTTGGGAAACAGGTGTTATTTAAGTACCTTTACCAAGTGATAATACCAGGTCGGTAAAATCTTATCGGCTGATTTTTGTAAAATCTTTACACAGCCTAGCACGCTTGACATTGATTGCCAGCGCTGCGAGCTAATTTTTGGGTCAGCGGGCTTGCGCGCTGCGTGTACTTACCGAGTCCCCGCAGCGCAGAAGTCCGCGAAACTACGGACTCCTGCAAGATACAAGCACGATGACAAACTCCCAAAACATCCCCCCATAGATAGATGATCGTCAACGATGGTCTCACCCGTCATCGGCCATTGTGCTCAAGAGCTTAAGCTATATGGCCCAAACATCTCTAATAATTTCTACACTAAATATTTGAGGCAGGCTGGGGCGATCGCCTCCACCGGCAAAACCTGCACCGCCGCATTCAACTGGGCCGCCGCTTTCGGCATCCCGTAAACTACTGAACTGGCGCGGTCTTGGGCGATCGTGTGCCAGCCGGCCGATCGCAAAACTTTGAGTCCTTTGGCGCCGTCTTTGCCCATGCCGGTTAACAGCACTGCCACCCCTTTGCCCGGCCAGTATTGGGCCACGCTGTGAAAAAAAGTGTCTACAGAAGGGCGGTAAGGATAGTCTAAAGGTTGCTTCGTGTACTTAAGTGTTAAGTTCGACTGTAATACTAAGTGGTCGTTAGTAGCCGCAATGACCACCTTACCGACTTCCAAAGGTCGATCGGCAACTGCCACACTCACCGGCAACTTAGTTTTCTGACTCAGCCATTCTGCCAAACCCGGAGCAAACTCAGCATCTACGTGTTGGACGATCGCCACAGCCGCCGATAAATTGGCAGGTAAAGCCGACAGCAGAGTTGCCAAAGCTTGCGGCCCGCCAGTCGAAGAGCCGATAGCCAACAGCGGCGGAGTCAGGCATTTAGGAGTTGCGCTCTGAAATATAGAAGTCGAGTTACTTTTACCAATCAATCTAGCGACTTTAGAAATAGTTTTTAACAATTCCAACCCGCCGCTTTGGGAATTGCCCATCAACCCCAAAATCGGCGTATTAATAGCATCCAAAGCTCCATATCCCATAGCTTCAAAAACCCTGCTGGCATTACCTGTTACCGAAGATGTCACCAACAGAATCGCGCAGGGAGATTGCTTCATAATCAGGCGCGTCGCCTCAACGCCATCCATCACCGGCATGATCAAATCCATCAAAATCAAATCCGGGGTATTGCGGGCGCACTTGGACACAGCCTCGGCCCCGTCGCCAGCTATCCAAGCAATTTCATACTCCGGTACTGTCACCAAAACTCGGCGCAAAGCTTCAGCAGCAATCAGCGTGTCATTGACGATCGCTATTTTCATCTTGAAATTGGTCATAGTTTATTAATTTTCGGTTGCGGGTAGTTGCCAGAGCCTGCTGATACAGTTTTTTATGCTCCGGCATTTTCTTTAAAACAAAACTTGTATGGTGCATCAGCAAACCGCTTCTCAATTATCGATAAATACCGTTGGGTTAACACTGTTTATTGCCCGGATATCCCCCTCGCATCCCCCTTAAGAAGACCCACTTTGAGTGCTTCCGGTTGCCCCCTACTCCCCCCGGGAGGGGGGTTAGGGGGGATCTCCGGGCCTAACCCAAGCGTATTGAATTACCGATTGAATTACGAACTATCGCGCACCCTACTACTATTTTCTACTACATTCTGGTCAGATTTTTATTTTTTCATTCAAAATACTTAACCCGAGATTTTTTTCAAGCCTCGCCGATTAAATCAACAACCGCATTTAACAGCGTATCGTCGTGAAAACTGCTTTTAGTTAAATAATAATCCGCTCCCACCTCCAAGCCTCTAATTCTATCTTCCTCGCGGTCTTTGTAAGAAACAATAATTACCGGAATCGACTTTAAACCCGAATGATTTTTAATTTGACTGACCAGCTCAATTCCCGTCATGCGCGGCATATCAACATCGCTGATTACCAAATCAAAATGCCCAGTGCGCAGAGCATTCCAACCGTCCATCCCATTCACAGCTATTTCTACTTCATATCCTTGATTTTCTAACAGTTTTCGCTCTACTTCTCGGACAGTAATCGAATCATCCACTACCAAAACGCGCTTGCGAGTTGTTGATTCAGCAGTTTGTGCAGTTTGACTGACTTTCTGCAACCGAGATTCAGTCAACAGTTTATCAGTCGATCGCACCAAATCTTCAACATCGATAATCAGCACCGGCGCACCGTCTTCCATAAAAGCAGCAGCGCTGATATCCGCTACCTTACCCAAACGCGGATCTAAAGGCCTGACAACTAAATCGCGTTCGCCCAGAAACTTGTCTACAGCTAAACCGTAACTGCTAGATCGATCGCTGACAATGATCACCGGCAGCAAATCCAACTTCTCAGGTGGCGCAGGTAACTCCAACACTTGAGAAGCTGTCACCAAACCAATGTTTTGGTTGTCCAGACTAAAATACTGTCGGTTTTCGGCGATCGCAATCTCAGCAGAGTCAACCATCACAATGCGATCGATCCGAGTCAGCGGAAAAGCATAAGGTTCCCCCGAAATTTCCACCAACAGCGTCCGAATTACCGACAGAGTTAGCGGCAACTGCAAATGAAAACTCATACCTTTTCCCGGGACAGAAGCCGCCCGCAGAATGCCGCCAACCTCCTGCACCATACTCTGCACAATATCCAAACCGACGCCGCGGCCCGAAATTTCCGTCACTTGACTAGCAGTAGAAAAACCCGGCAAAAACAGAAAATCCATCAGTTCCGGTTCAGTCAATTTCGCCGCCATTTCCGCAGTTACCATACCTTTAGTCACAATTTTTTGGCGCAGTTTTTCCGGTTCTATTCCCGAACCGTCATCCGAGACAGTAATTGACAGCATCCCGCCCCGGTGTGCAGCTTCCAGCCGGATCGTACCTTCGGCCGGTTTTCCCGCAGCCAAACGCGCTTCGGGAGCCTCGATACCGTGGTCGAGAGCGTTGCGCAAAATGTGCGTTAGCGGTGCTTCTAATTTTTCTAAAATATCTCGATCGACCTGAGTAGATTTGCCAACAACTTCAAAATTTACTTGCTTCCCCAACTGTCTGGCCAAATCTCTCAGCATTCGCGGAAAAGCTGAAACGCCGTCAGCAAACGGTCGCATATTGCTCGCAATAACTTCTCGGTACAAGCGATCGGACAAGTTGGCAGAACGGCGAGCAAACAGTTCGAGTTCGTTTAGGCGATCGGACAAAATGTGGCGGCAATCATTAGCTTTTTTGCGAGCACTGCTGAGATAATCTTCCGAACGCTGATCCAGAACAGAATCGCTTAAAGATTCCTGCAATTTTTCCAACAAGTTATACAATTGTCCTTGGTTTGTTCTCAGTTTTAATAATGAATCAGCAAACGGTTGCAGCCATTTTGCTTCTACTAAAGATTCGCCCGCCAAACCCATAATCCGGTTTAAGTTTTCCGCATTTACTCGCACTACGCGGTCAGCCACTTTCGGCTTTTGAGCGTTTTCCCTGAGATTGGAACTTGCAGGTCGTCCGGGAGCAAGTTGAGTCTGCCGTTGCTCTACAGCTACTGCTGTAGAATTGGCAGCGGGGGAAATTTGACCGCTATTTTTTGTGGGTTCGGCAGCCTTATTTTTAGGTGGTGATTGCGGTGTCGGCGTTGTTTTGGCATTCGTTTCTTTCTCAGATTTTTGTGAGGCGACTCCCGCTGCAATTGCGGCTTGCTGACTTTTTGCTGCTTCAGAAATCCGACTTATAGCTGCGACAATATTATCTATTTCACCCTCTTGTTCCGCCAGCCAATTCTCGATTTCGCTAACAGGAATGTCCTGCATATTTACCAGGACATTGACTCCGGCAAGCATAGTGTCAATTTGACTGGCATTTAAGCTAGCTTTGTGCTTCTGAAGTGCCACAAATGTATCTTCTATCGCCTTGGCAAGTTTGACAACTTCATTGAACTGAACTATTCTGCCAGCACCTTTAATTAAATGAGCGGATTTGACGAGGGAGTCCAAGTCTAAGTATTCATTGGGGTTATTTTTGAGCGATAGTAAACTTTGGTTGAACAGTATTGATTGGGCTTCTACTTCTTTTGAAAATAAAGCTAACATCGATAAATCGGTTTTTACCAGCCGAGTTTCTGGAGTTTCAATCTGCGGCAAGTCGGGCAATATTTGTGGAGGAATATCATAATTTAATTGTGCATATTCTGTTGTTTCTGCGGTAAAATCAAGATGAACTTGCGCTGCTGGTTCCAGCGGAGTTTGGAGTTCAAAAATCGCCTCTGGTTCTATGGGTTCTGCTTCATACGGGCTGCCCAAATCTAATTGTTCGTTGTTGATAATTGCTAAGATGGCAGTTTCTAAGCTTTCAATTTGCGATCGATTAACCGGGAGCCAATTTTCGATCTCGGTTTCGGGAATTTGGCTGATTCTGGCCAAAAGGTCGATCGCCCGCAGCATCACATCAATCTTATCTGGTGAGTCTAGGGCGATCGACCCAGACTGAGCCGCCACAAAGCAATCCTCCATCACGTGAGCGATTCGCACAGCAGCATCCAATCCCACAATCCGCGCAGCGCCCTTGAGCGAGTGAGCCGCCCGCATCAAAGATTCCAGTTCAGCAGGAGAATTCGGGTTATTTTCCAATACCAAAATGTTCTCATTTAATATTGCTACTTGAGTGTCCGCCTCCATGCGAAATAAATCCATCATGGAGAAATTGCTCATATCTTCGTGGTTCATTTTTTATTAGTCCTAAATAAAAGATAATTTGGGCAACAGATTGTGTAAATGAGATTAATTCCGGTCGCATCGGAATGATTAAACCGCGAAGGCGCGTCTGACGCAAAGGAAGATAAGAGAGAGATGAATAATTCCCTATGCCCTATGCCCTATGCCCTATGCCCTATGCCCAATTTATTAGATAATCTTCTTATTCAACGTATAAAACAGCAAATCATCATCCAGATAACAAACACTTTGCCCCTGCCAACTTATAATCCCTTTAGTATAAGTTTCTGGCACTTTAGAAACAGTAGCCGGGACATTTCTGATTTGCTCCGGGAGAATGCGGTGAATGCCGTAAATTTCATCCACCCCAAACACCCAGCGGCTGCCTTCTCTTTCAACAACTACCATCCTCTCGTAAACAACAGGACTAATATTTTGTCGGCTAGCATCTGCCGCTTCCAATCCCAAAAGAGCTTTTAGCGAAATGCACAACTGGATTTCGCCGCGAATATTCACCAAACCGATAAGTATATTATTGCTGCGGTGCGGCAAAGTGTGAGTAACAGATATCTGCGTCACTTCCTTAAACAGTGCCGCCGGTAAAGCCAACCATTCGCCGCTGAGCCTAAAAATACCTACAGATAAAGTACCCGCAGCCGTGACAGCGTTAGTTACTCCTTGACTCGATCGCAATAAATTAGTCCACTCTTCCAGATACCCTGCCGGCAATTCCTGTTCCAGCAAACTGCGGCCCGCGTCGGAATAGACAGGACAGTTGCGGCAGTGAATAAATGTCTTTAATTGGGGACAAGTGCGATCGCCCCCAACTCCGATCCGATTCCAACAATCATCAGTCATTCGATTTTAGATTTTAGATTTTAGATTTTAGATGCTAGATTTTAGATTGTCTTCATATCCGCTCCTATTTTACAAAAAAATTCGATTTTAGATTTATTCTCGGCACACCTGTTATTCTTCTAAGAAACCAAGTTAATGAGCGTCAGCCCTATTTACTTTAAAAACGCTAGCATTTCGTGACGCAAACCGAGTGTAGCATCATTAACTTGCCCGATCGCCCCATTGATATCCCGCAGCGCCGACGCAGTTTGCGAAGAAGCCTCACTCAACTGCACCATAGCCTCGCTAATTTGCTGAGCACCCTGAGACTGCGCATCCATCCCCTCATTCACCTCTTCAAAACGCGGAGTTAAAGCTTCCACCCGCTGAATAATCGACTCCAACTGCAAACTAATAGTTTGCACATCTTCCACCCCCCGGCGCACCTCATTAGTAAACTTATCCATTTCCATCACACCAACTCCCACCGCAGACTGCATTTCTTTAACCATATTTTCAATATCCAAAGTAGCCACCGCTGTTTGATCGGCCAGCCGGCGAATTTCCCTAGCAACCACCGCAAAACCCAACCCGTACTCTCCCGCTTTTTCCGCTTCAATAGCCGCGTTGAGCGAAAGCAAATTAGTTTGATCTGCCACCTTCGTAATCGTCGTAATAATACTGTTAATATTATTAGCCTTTTCGCTAATAACTCCCAATTTACCAGAGATAGCACTGGTAGAATCTGCTAATTTATTCATCGTGGATTCCATGCGACCAATTTCTTGTTTCCCCCCGCCAGCCGATTGAGCAGCTTGGTGCGACATCTGGGAAACTTCATCCATTGTCCTCGCCAGTTGCATAGCAGTAGCAGCAATTTCTCTAGCCGTAGCTACCACTTCATTAGTCGAGGCGACTTGTTCGTTCATCGTCGCTTCCAATTCCTTACCAGAAGCAGCAATTTGGTTAGTAGAACCGCTAATTCTGATGCCGGACATATCTATTTGATTTTCCAGAGTTTGGGAAACCGCGCTCGCGAGAAACAGCCCAAACAGTCCCGCCGTTAGCGGCCCGAGGATCATGCCAAAAATTACCCAGAAGGTGGTTTGAGTAATATCGTTTTTAGACTGCTGTTTAGCTAGTTGTCCCGTAGTTTCATTGATTTTTAGATCTTCCAAGATTAAGTTAGTAGCTGCTTGAAACGAGGGGCGGTTCGCTTTTGCCCGATCGCTCAATTGATTGTAAAACGCCCCAGCTCTTCTAGCAGCCTCGATATCGGGCGACTTGGTATTCCCTTGGCTTATCAGTTCGATCTGCCTTTTAAATGGGTTGAGAATTCCCAAACTCTCAAATCTTTTATTTAAATCTAAAAAAGCTTCGTGATTTTTCTTCCAGATATCCCATTTAGCCTGCAATTCTTTGTATACCTTATCTTCATCCGCCGTTCTGGATGTGGTTTCATACTCTTTGAAACCGTCATCAATCTGCTCCCAAGCTTTCTGGATTCTCGTCACTTCAGTTCTCCTTTCCTCTGGGCTGAGTTCCAGATCCAGTAAGGCCCGTTCCGACGACTCAATTTGTGTTTGTCCTTCATTAATTTTCCACAATCCACTAATGCTCGGCAGGGAATTATTAGCTAGCGTATCAATATGTCCGGCGAGCCGGGAATTGCCGCTCCAACCGATAGAAGCCACAGCTAAAATAATCACCGCTAGAAAGATAAATGCTGCATTCAGCCGCTTTTTGAAACTGATATTTTTAAACATTTTCTGCATCCTTACTGCTTACTTTAAACTGAGAAATTTCTTGACGCAAACCTTGAGATGCCTCATTTAATTGAGAGATAGCACCGTTAATTTCGCGCAAGGCCCCCGCCGTTTGCGACGATGATTCACTCAGATACACCATCACTTCACTAATTTGCTGAGCGCCTTCCGATTGAGCCTCCATACCCTGATTTACCACTTCAAAACGCGGAGTGATAGCTTGCACCTGCTCGATAATTTCAGTCAGTTGCCAGCTCACACTTTCCACATCCTCAACGCTATCATTTACTTCTTCAGTAAACTTGTTCATTTCCGTCACCCCAGTAGAAACTGCTGCCTGCATTTCTTTGACCATTTTTTCAATATCCAAAGTAGCGACAGCAGTTTGATCGGCGAGGCGCCGAATTTCTCGGGCAACAACAGCAAAACCGCTACCATATTTTCCCGCTTTTTCCGCTTCGATCGCAGCATTCAAAGAAAGTAAATTAGTTTGGTCAGCAACTTTAGTTATCGTAATAATAATTCGGCTAATATTGTTAGCTTTTTCGCTGATGTTGGTAAGTTGGCTAGAAATAGAACTCGTGGCAGTTGCTAAATCCCGCATGGTGTTTTCCATCTGGCTTAAATTCCGCCGCCCGCCCTCTGCCGCTATTGTTGTAGTTTGGAATGTAGAAGTTATTTCCTCCATTGTTTGCTTCAGTTCCCGAGAAGTAGCAGCAATCTCTTTTGTAGTAGCTTCCACATCTCTAATCGAAGCTGCTTGTTCGGTAACAGTCGCTTCTAATTCCTTACCAGAGGCGGCAATTTCATTAGAGGAAGCAGTCACTTGAATGCCGGAATTTTGCACTTGCCCGATTAAGGAATTTAGGCTGTGAGTCATGCTTTGGAATCCGGCGAGCAGTTGGCCGACTTCCCCCGGATAAGTTGCTGAAATATTGGCAGTTAAATTGCCCGCCGATACCTCTTCTGCTACTTTTACAGCTATTCCCAAAGAGTCGGCGATGTTCCGGATAATTACCCAAGAAATTAACCCGCCAACTCCCACAATCATCAAAGTGCTGGAAAGAGCAAAGTAAGTTGAAAAAATCTCAGCTTCCCGGGCTAATTTTTTCCGGTCATCCAAGAATTGATTTTCGGTTTCCTTAATTTCTGTAATTTTTCCCCTCAGCTTTGCCATCATTTCCAGTCCCGTTCCAGCACTTACTAGATTTTTTACCTCCTGTTCTCGACCTGATTTTCGCATTTGAATAGTTGTTTCTAAATAATCTATTCTTTCTCCAATCAGCGTTTGCAGTTCGCCGAGTTTTTCTTGCTGTTTTGGGTTTCTCATCTTCTCTCTCAACTCTGCTATTTGCAGGTTAATGCTGGCATTTGCTTCATTGTAGGGGTCTAAAAAATTCTCTTTTCCCGTGTACAGATAACCGCGCTGGCCGGTTTCAGCTTCCACCAACAGCTTATCCAACTGTGCCAATTCTTGCAACAGTTTATAGCTCAAAGTAACGTTATCTAAAGACTTAACTAAAGTATTTTTAGTTTTTTCTGCTACAATATTCGCTATAATTATTAACATAAAAATTGTTCCCAATCCTCTCCACAAAATTTGTTTAATAGTTGATTTTTTCTGCACTTAATTTACATCTCCTTGGCGCCCTAGCAATAACTGATACAATTTTAGATTTGAGATTTGAGATTTTAGATTGTTCTATACAGACGATTATCGGGGTTGAGAAATTGTTGACAGTTGCATTCTTTGTCACGCAGGGGTACGAGTAACTCTCAACTGACTTTGAATCGCGAAATTTCGTGCCGCATTCCCTGGGCGGCTTCGTTCAACTGGGCTATTGAACTATTAATTTCGCGCAAAGCATCAGCCGTTTGCAGAGAAGTTTCCGCCAACTGCGACATCGTTTCGCTAATTTGCTGAGCGCCTTCCGATTGAGCTTCCATACCTCGATTTACCGAATCGAAGCGGGGAGTGAGAGATTGTACTTGCTCAATAATCTGGGCTAATTGCACGCCGATGTTGCGAATATCTTCCATCCCCCTGCTGACTTCATGGGAGAATTTATCCATTTCCATCACCCCAGTAGAAACGGCTGACTGCATCTCTTTAACCATGTTTTCAATATCTAAAGTTGCAACGGCTGTTTGGTCGGCGAGGCGGCGAATTTCTCGGGCGACGACGGCAAAACCCATGCCGTATTCTCCGGCTTTTTCGGCTTCTATCGCCGCATTTAAGGAAAGTAAATTAGTTTGGTCGGCTACTTTAGTAATCGTCGTCACAATGCTGTTGATATTGTTAGCTTTTTCGCTAATTATTCCGAGTTTGTTCGAGATAGAAATGGTAGAATTTCCCAACAGTTTCATGGTATTTTCCATGCGACCTAGCTCTTTTTGACCGGTGCCAGCTTCCCGGGCTGTTGATTCTGCCATATGGGAAACTTCATCCATCGTTTTTACGAGTTTACCGCTGGTGGCGGCGATTTCTTTGGCTGTAGCTACAACTTCGTTTGTGGAGGCTGCTTGTTGGTTGACTGTGGCTTCTAATTGTTTCCCAGAAGCGGCTATTTGGGTGGCTGATGAAGTGATTTGAATTCCCGATTTTTGCACTTGCTTGATTAATGCCGCCAAACCCAGATTCATGCTGCGGAAGGAGTTCTGCAATTTGCTGATTTCGTCTTTGGTGTCGCTGACATGAACTTCTGAAGTCAAATCGCCGATCGACATTTTCTGTGCTACATCCACAACTCCCGCAATTTTAGCCCCTAACGGTTTAGCGATCGTATTGCTAAAGTACAGTCCAAACAGTACAGCGGTCAAAGGGCCCAGCAGCGTGCCTAAAAGCACCCAGAACCGAGTTTGACTGATATCTTCGGCGGCAGATGAGGCCGAATCTGCTGCTAATTGGCGATTGTAGTTGAGGAGTTCCTGCATTCCCTCAGTCGCAGCTTGAAATGTAGTTACTTTCACATTCAAAGCTTGTTCGTTCATTCTGTTAAGCACCTCAACTGCTGCTCTAGCAGTTGCTAGTTGAGGCGATTTAGTTTTACCCTGTTCTAACAAATTAATTTGGATTTGTCTTGGGTTGAAAATGCCCAACTTTTCATATTCTGTATTTAGTTGTTGGAATTGTTCGTGAGCATCAGCCCACCTTTGCCACAGCGGTTTAAATTGTTGATAAAGTTTGTCTTCGCTGTCGTCGCGCGGAATTTTTTCGTATTCTTTAAAACCTTGATTTATTTGAGTCCAAGCATTATTTATTCTCGCGATTTCTCGGCCTCTTTGGTCAGCAGTGATTGCTTCGTTGAGCAGCATTCGATCGGAAGACTGCACCTGTGTTTGTCCTTCGTTGATTTTCCACAAAGCCACGGTGCTCGGATAAGCATTGTTGGCGAGGGACTCCAGGTGCCCGGACAGCCGAAAATTGCCGCTCGCACCGACTAAAGCCACAACAAGCACGATCGCACCCATGAACACAAACGCAGCGATCATGCGTCTTTGCAAAGTCATATGCTTAAAAATATTGTCCATAATTCCGTTCTCAGTTATTACCAGAAAGAATTGGTTGAAAGCCTCTCACGAGTGAGGGAGAAATTAAACTCAGACTATTAATTACTCTAATCCTCTTCCTTCTAGGTAGAGGTCGCTCTCAAGCTGTCAACTGTCAAACGATTTTAGATTTTGAATTTTGGATTTTGGATTGGGGATTGGGAATTGAAGATTTTTGATTGTCAACTGTCCCTGGGTCAACTGTCAACTCTTCCTTCTTCCTTCTTCCTTCTTCCTTCTTCCTTCGTGTCAACTGTCAACTGTCAACTGTCAACTGTCAACTGAATTATCAGGCTATTTTTCCATTCGCTGAATGCGCTGGCGGACGATCGCAGCACCGACAATATCTCCTCGCTCTTCTTTGAGCAAAGCTAAGTGAATTAGTCCTTCATAGTGATCCGGCTTGAGGTAAGTTGCTTTTTGGAAAGATTGCTCGGCTTGTTGGCGATCGCCCGTTGCTTGGTAAACTTGGCCCAATAAAACGTAAGCGTCAGCATTCGTGCGATTTTGACTGAGGTAAGTTTCGCACAGTTTGGCCGCTTCCTGCAATTGTCCGCGATCGGCCAAACGGCGCGCTGCGTCTAAATCGGCACTGGCAGATTTAGCAGGATCTGGTGGCGGGGCGATCGCCCGAATTGGCAAAACCTGCGAATTCTCGCCCTCCCTCGGATATTTTTGATGGGAAGTAGAGGATTTACTGTTAACACTCGGCAACTTGTCACTGCGGATATTTTCCCTATTTTCCGCGCGTTTAAACTCCCCAACCATCCGCGAATAATTGATATTAATCTGCTCTTTTTTTACCGGCACTTGCGGGCTGTCCGAAATATCTGTTTTGCGGTAAGCAAATGCTAGGGAATGACGCACCGAGACAAATTGAGGAGGCAATTTCAGCCCGCTTTCCGAGTGACCTAAAAACAATATGCCTGTTTTTTTTAACAAGCGGTTTAAAAGTTGAACTGTCTGATTTCTGCCTGCTCGATCGAAGTAAATTAACACATTGCGACAAAAAATTGCATCGTAAGGAAGTTGGTCAACTAAAAAATAGCTGTCTAGAATGTTCCCATGAATAAAATTAACTTTCCTTCTCACCAAGTCGTTCAACTGATAGAGGTCTCCCGCCAGCCCAGTAAAATAGCGATCGCGAAAGTCTAAGTTTTTATCGCGGAAAGAGTTTTTGCCGTAAACTGCGCGATCGGCTTTTTTGAGAGCAACTTTGCTGATGTCTGCCGCATCGATGCTGAAGTTTCTCGGATTTAAACCAGCTTCCAGCAGGGCGATCGCGATCGAGTAAGGTTCCTCCCCCGTCGAACAAGGAAGGCTCAACACGCGCAGGGTTTTGCCGGAATTTTGCGGCAACCATTCCGAAACCGCGTAGCGGCTCAAAAAAACAAAAGGTTCTCGATCGCGAAAAAACCAAGTTTCCGGTATCACGACAGTTTCTATTAATTCTTCCAATTCAGGAGGCGATGTTTGCAATTTTGTCAAGTAAACATTTATATCCGTTAAACCGCAATCTGCCATCCGACGGTTCACTGCTCTAGTAATTGTATTAGAACCAACTGTCAGGGCATCCAAACCAATTTTTTGTCTGAGTAGAGCTTCAATTGCTGCTTGTGTCATTGATTTTAGCTCGTAGATTTGCGCAAATATAAACTTTTTTCGTAATTGTCGGCAAAGCAATCTACCATAAGCAGAAATACTCGCAAGTCAGCAAGGCCAGTAGTCTTTCCAAAGGCTTTCTACTTTATAAATAAGTGCTGAATGCCTTTATATAGCGGCTCTCAACTTTCGGACGTACTCGCCATTACCAATTACCAATTACCAATTACCAATTACCCATTACCAATTACCCATGACCAATTACCCATGACCAATTGGCAATCCGTACCCCACTGACTCTGACAATTGCTATATCTCAGTCTTCCTGCTGGGGAAGCAAATAAGTTTTTTGGGATTCAGGCAGCAGATGTTCAACCCTGACAAATTGAATCATACCGCGATCGTCTGCAATCATTTCTCCTAAATAGGGAGTGCTGTCAATCTTAATCCCGGGAGTAACGAATTCGGTTTCCGGTTTGTCGAGAGTTTCTGTCACCCGTTCCGCCATCAGTCCTAAAATTACCGGGCCGCGCAAACTGCCGCCGTTCCCCTCCGAAGTATCGGGAAACTGGCAATTGACTAACACAATGCGCGTGCTCAAGTAAGCGCGGGCGGCCGTCCCCTGTAGCATTTGGCACAAATCGATGACCGGGACGAGATGTCCCCGGTAGTTAAACAAACCGGAAATGTATTCCGGCGCGCTGTGAAGTTTTTTCAAGGTGACAGTGGGAACTACTTCGACTACGCGCCTGGTATCCAAGGCGTAGCGATCGTCCCCGACATAAAAAAGTAACATCAACATAGGGATACCATTGGAGATTTTAGATTTTGCAAGTCTGTCAGGAAAACATTTTGAGAAATTTCGCTTAGTTTTGCAACAATTACGAGTCTTTTGGAATTCTAGAGCTATCTTGGAAAAAGTGTATTTTCTGGAGACTCAACTTCTATGGGTTGGTTTAAAAGACTGTTTGGACTCGAAAAGCCTGAAGAGCAGGCTCAACCGATGGCACAAGTAGTACAGCAAGCAGCCGAAGCGCAATCCATCGCTCCTGCTAAAGTCGGCCCAGACGGAAATTTTGACGAAAGCGGCCTGGCGAAGCGGGTGGCTTTGGCTTTTGACGGCGATTCAGAAGTTGCTGATATCGAGACTGTTTGGGTGGCTCAGCTCAGCGGCACGGTTGTTCTCAAAGGTCAAGTTCCCAGTCAGGAAATTCTTGACAAGTTGGTGGCGATCGCCTCTGCTGAAGAGGGCGCCACAGGCGTGCAAACCGATGAAGTGACAGTCGGGTAGTTCTTCGGAACCGCAGCATTTTCGATCGGAGTGCGATCGAATTAGTCAAAGCTCGATTAAACCCGCTGCGGCGGGTTTTTTCCTGCCCTCTCCCCCTCAAAATATTAATTTTTGTAAAAAGTAGCGCATTTATTTGAGAAACAGTATAATTGAATACAGAAACTAAAAAAGTTTTAGCGAACAAAAGTACATCAGACCAGATTTCCATTTTTATATCTGTATAAGGATTGAAAAATATGCAACTGACTTATCGCGGCGCAAACTACGAGTACGACATTCCCACAGTCGAGATGATCGAAGGCGAAGTCGCGGGCAAATATCGGGGTCAAAACTGGAACTATCGGTATCCCAGACACGTTCCCGTCCCCAAAAAATATGGGGGCGTAAACTCTACCACAAAGCGAGATTTTCAAGCCCAGCAGGATGTCGCAGCAGCTAGCGCACCTTACTCGGCGGTTGAATCTTCCCCAACTGCTGCGGATGTGGCGCAAGTTCACCGGGCGCATATTTGCAGTATTCTCGATCGCAGGAAACAAGTAGCCGCAGCCAAAGGTGATGAAACACTGCTGCGCTTGCTAGAAAGAGAGTGGCAGCAAATGGCTTGTTAGGAAAAAGGTTCAGAAAACACCACGTTTGTCAAGAGGGGGAAGTTGAGTTAAGCTCGATTTCCCCCTCTTCCCATATCTTGTTAAAATTATTTGTAAATTTATGTAATATTATCTCCAGTCAATCAACCAAAAAATTGGTGTCGATCGTTCGGACTTCAGTCCGCATCCATGACGCTTGACTCGCATTCCTCACTACAGCACCTCGATCGCAGTTAATGAACCGAAGACAATATAAGCTGCCATCTTTAATTCAGCATCAAAAGGAAGTCAAGACAGTGACAAGAATCCAACTTGCCTATCCCAAAATTCCCGACAGCAAAAACGCTCCCTTAGATAAGTGCATAGCCTTTGAAAAGTACGATGGCACTAATCTGCATTGGGTTTGGGAAAAGCAACTTGGCTGGTATGCGTTTGGAACACGTCGCGACAGATTTGATTTAGACGATCGGGGAATTGCAGAATTTAACGCTGCACATCCGGGTTTGGAAGAAGCACCGCAGATTTTTGCGAGAGACTTCGCGAAATCTCTGGAAGTTGTATTTGAGGCGAACCCAGAATATCACTGCCCAGAAATCGCGGTATTTACAGAGTTTTTTGGTGCTAGCTCATTTGCAGGAATGCACAAACAGGATGAACCCAAACATTTGGTGCTGTTAGACGTGCAGGGCGATCGAGGTATTGTCGATCCGGAGCAATTCGTGCAAGATTTCAGTTTAGTAAACATTGCCAGAGTTGTGTATCGCGGAAAGTTGACAGGCAAATTTATTGATGAAGTGCGTCAAGGAAAATACGGTGTAGCGGAAGGAGTTGTGTGTAAAGGAAAGGATAAGGCTAACAGCATATGGATGGTCAAAATTAAAACAGTGGCTTACATGAAAAAACTGCAACAAGCGTTTAAAGATGATTGGGAGACATATTGGGAGTGAACGGGGAGCTCGCGAAGCCGATCGCCCCTGGTACGATAAAGAAGAATCAACTACTATCAGAGGCAAATATGGAAATCGCACCACACATTAGCGTAGATCCTAAGATCCATCATGGTGTACCTGTCATCACTGGAACTCGCGTGCCTGTATCTATAGTGATAGGATCGCTTGCAGGAGGCATGGGAAAGGAAGATGTGATGCAAGAATACGAACTTACCAAAACTCAAGTCGAAGCGGCCCTCGCTTACGCCACCGAACTTGTCAAGCAAACTGAAGTCATCCCCCTAGGAGCTTAAGCCTTGAACTTCCTCGTTGATGAAAATATGCCCCGCTCTCTTGCATCCCAAATTGCTGCATTGGGATTTTCTGTGCAAGATGTACGCGACATAGGTTTACGCGGACATCCCGATACTGAAGTCATGGAGGCGGCTATTTCTGCAGATGCCATCATTATCACCCGCGACAGAGAACTTGCCGATCCCAAAAGTTGACCAGAAGCCTTTACGGCTGGTGTTATTTTTATAAATCTTCCCGACGATACACCTGCGGGCGCAGTCAATGCCAAGATTCTTGAACTGCTAGCCAATCGTTTACCTGTTTCACTTTTGGGTGCTTTTACAACGATCGAATCTCGTCGTGCTCTTTCTCGTAGATTCCGCCGCCGAATCTAAACAGTTTTCCTCAAGCCTGAATTTATATCGACTCCTGCCTCTGAGTGTATCATCAGAAATTAAATCCTCTGCGAGGGCAACGCTTACGGGCGATCGCACCAAACTCTCACCATCACCCCTTAACGCAAACCACCTGCTTCAGAGTCGCCACAACCTCCACCAGCAATTTTCAATATTCTAGGACGAAAAGAATGAATGTTGAATTGCAAATATTTACGGAAAATAACGATAAAATTCCCGGCGATGTATAACGCGCATCACTTCTATAACATCTCCATTGACCTCTATTCCCATACGGTAATCGCCGATGCGGATGCGATAGCGACCATTGTAACCTCGCATGGCTTTAATATTAGGAATCTCCTCCAAATTGTTCATGGCTTCTAGAGTTGTAAAGGCAAGTTCGTAGATGCGTTGGTATGATGTCGAACTCTTCAATTGCTTCAGGTCTTTTAGAAAAGCCTCACGGTATTGAACTTCCAAGATAATTACTCCTCAAGATAAGCTAATGCTTCGGCTCTACCTAGCAAGGTTGTATTCACAGCTTCATTCATCGCTTTGTTCAGGCAATAATCTTCTACTGCTTCCGCCAGATTCTCCTCTGAAGCTTCTCCATTAGGTAACAGTTGTCGCCATAAATCAATCGGAATCACTACTCCGATCGCCTCGCCGTCTTGGTTGGTAAGATATTCAATATTTAGCATGACAGTTTTCCTCAAGCCTGAATTTATATCGACTCCTGCTTCTAAGTGTATCATCAGAAATTAAATCCTCTGCGAGGGCAACGCTTACGGGCGATCGCACCAAACTCTCCCCATCATCCCTTAACGCAAACCACCTGCTTCAGAGTCGCCACAACCTCCACCAAATCCGACTGCTGCTGCATCACCTCATCAATCGACTTATAAGCCCCCGGAATTTCATCCAATATACTCTCATCCTTGCGACACTCCACCCCCTCAGTCTGGCGCACCAAATCATCCAGAGTGAAAACATTCTTCGCTTGATTGCGAGACATCAAGCGCCCCGCACCGTGACTGCAACTACAATAACTTTCAACATTTCCCTTACCTTTAACAATAAAAGATTTCGCCCCCATCGAACCCGGAATAATCCCCAAATCCTCAACTTGCGCGCGCACAGCACCCTTGCGAGTAACATACACATCCTCACCAAAATGCACCTCTTTTTCCGCATAATTGTGGTGGCAATTCACCTGTAACAGCGGCTTGGTAACTTTGCCGCCCGCCAGATGCTTTTCCACAATTTTCTTAAACCGATTCATCATAATATCGCGATTAAAACTCGCATAATCCTGCGCCCACTGCAAATCGTGCCAATAAGCCGCAAACTCCGGCGTACCCGCCACAAAATAAGCTAAATCTTTGTCAGCCAAACTAATTTCTGCGAGTTTAGCTAAATCTCTAGCAGTCTCGATGTGGTGTTGGGCCAACAGATTGCCAATGCCGCGCGAACCCGAGTGCAGCATCAGCCAAACAAAGTTTTCCGTGTCAACGCAAACCTCAATAAAATGATTGCCGCCGCCGAGGGAACCCAACTGTTTTAAAGCTTTGTTGTCTTGGCGCTGCACTCCTTGATGCAGTTCCTTGAAATCGCGCCATCCTTGCCAGTTGGTGACTGTTTTTTCGACTTCTTTGTTTTCAGCAAATCCGACGGGAATTGCCGCTTCGATATCGAGGCGAATTTGTTTGAGTTTGCCTTCTAATTTGTTGGCGTTGAATGGCATTTTCACAGCCATCATCCCGCAATTGTGGACGAATACTCCCGCAGTTAAGGCAAAATTGCCGTATTCTGGAACTGTTAGACAATAGACATCTTGCTTTTCAGGCAAAGGAATAACATCCAGTACCTTGTGGTTGTAGCCATGCTGATTTTTTATATGGTTGTGAAGTCCGATCGGAGTTTTTATTTGATCTCCACAAGTATCGCAAGTATATAGCCGATTAGCAATTTCTCTGCTCTTTGCTTTACCCTTTTCACTTTTGTTGTAGTTGATTAGATACTGCTTTCCTCGTTCGCCATTCTCTGCAACTGACTCCCTGAAGCGTTCGGGATTTTCTGACATATACTTCAGGATATTTTTCGTTCCCCGTTCAGAGTAGTACCTGTGCCCATCAGGGGTCTTAGATTTATCAGCTATAGCTTGCTTTCTTTTTTGTTCAAATTCACTCGATTGCCAGTGAACATTCCTGTCAACTAAGGATCTGTGATAGGCAGAGTGGTCTTTGCTGCCCATGAATTCTAAATTTTCAGGTCTATTATCTGCTTGCTCAAAGTTTTTGTGATGAATCACTGTTCTCTGGTTATCAAAATGTGGTATGGTTCCTAACAGACCAGAACGAGCAATTATCCAATGAGCTTTTTGCCATCTACCTGAATAATTTTGCTGTACTAATGTATACCCATCTCGATTTGTTTTGGTATAAAAAGGCATCAAAGATGTTCCAGTTGCTAAATCCCGTGCTTCTCGGTATTCACCATTCCGCAACATGAATTGATGATCGGTAGTGCATCTGATTTCTTCTCCATTATCGAGCAATACTTTAACCAGTTTGGCATTTTCTCTGGTTAATTTTGCTGTAGCCTTAGCCGCCACAATTTTGCCTGTTTCCGTACAGGAGTAGATAATAAATTCTTTTTGACTTGCGGCTAATTCCCCGATAGAATAAGATTTACCATCAACTAGAGAAATTTGTGTATCGTAAGTAAAGCAACCAATATCCACCCCCACAGCAGCCGGAATAATTGCTTCTTTTGTGGCAATTACTGAACCGACTAAAGCTCCTTTTCCTAAATGTACGTCGGGCATTAGGGCGACGTGTTTGAATACAAATGGCAAAGATGCTACATTGGCGGCCATCTTGGTTTCTTTGTCGCCCAGGGCGTGATTTGCCCAAGATAATACTGGTTTTGGGGTGGATATTTCTAATTTTTCGTAGGGCATTTTTGTTTAAATTTATTTGGCTGGATTAGCTTCTGTAGTATGAATGTAGCATAATTATCAGCTAACGTCAACAGTCCGATCGCCAGAAACGGGGTTTTTAACCAAAAAACTTAGTTCAAACCTTTAATCTCGGTTAAAAATCCCGGTTGCTGAGAGTCGGAAAGTTCGATCGTTCGGACTTGTGTCCTCAAATCTCAGCCGTAATCGGTAAGGTGCTGGCGCGGCGCACCCTACAAGCTCAACCGGCGCGCCCCGCACACCCTACAAACTACTTAAAGGCGGTTATGTTTCGATCGCAAATACGAGTTGTTTGAGCACGTCTAGCCGCGAACAGTTCCAGTAATCGATGTGGGAAACGATTAAACCCTCGCTGTTAACCTTCAGTTCGCTCCTACCGGCGATCGCCATTTTCGGTTTCCAAGGTAGCGGCGCGATCCAACTCAGAGTCCAGCGAGTTTGTATAGTATCTCCAGACTGAGAAATATCGTGCAAGTCGAGTTTAATCTGTTGAAAAAAAGTCCCCATAAACCCGATCATTTTTCGGTAGCGATCGACTCCAGTAAATCGATTCACTGGGTCTTCAAAATAAACATCTTTTGCGTAAATGCTGTAAGTCTGATTTTCGGGGAATCTTTGATAATCGTCTTTGAGAATTTCCAGAATATTCATTATTATTAATCATAGGCCTTAAATTACTATAATATAATCATACCAAAAAATAGGGTTTCCCATCCGGCCTCCCAGCATTCCCCAAGTTTTTAGAACAGGGTATAAATTCCCGTCTTAAAAACCTTGTCCTCAACTGTCACAGGTCAACTGTCAACTGTCACAGGTCAACTGTCAACTGTCACAGGTCAACTGTCAACTATCAACTGTCAACTGTCAACTATGATCGACCTCTACACTTTTACCACACCGAACGGCCGCAAAGTCTCGATCGCGCTCGAAGAAATAGGTTTACCCTACAGCGTGCACGTCATAGACATCAGCAAAAACGACCAATTTAGCCCAGAGTTCATCGCCATCAACCCCAACAGCAAAATACCCGCGATAGTCGATCGCGATAACGGCATCACAGTCTTCGAGTCAGGCGCCATCCTGATCTATCTTGCCGAAAAAAGTGGTCAATTTCTGCCCACAGACAAACACAAATACTTTCAAGTCATGGAGTGGCTGATGTTTCAAATGGCCAGCGTCGGGCCCATGTTCGGTCAACTCAACCACTTCAGACGCTTTGCACCCGAACAAATTCCCTATGCAATTCAACGCTACGAAAAAGAAACTCTGCGGCTTTACGGAGTATTAGACAATCAACTAGCAAAATACGAATACATTTGCGGCGAATATTCGATCGCCGATATGGCGACTTATCCCTGGGTTGCGATTTACGAATTTCAAGGATTAACCCTCGACAACCACCCCCACCTCAAACGTTGGGTAGAAACCTTGCAGAAGCGTCCCGCCGTTGAGCGGGGTATGGCTGTTCCATCTATACAAAAATAACAATTTCTGTCCAGGACACAACTGGCATAATATGGGGTTAATTTTTAGGTACGTTGTTGGGATGAAAGCGCTCTTATATAGATAAGAGCGAAGACAGCGCAACAACGTACCTTTCTTTAATGTGAGAGTTGCGTCCAGGACTGAATTTTTTTAACCGCAGATCAGCAAATATCTCACCAATATTATCAGCGTTTATCAGCGTTCATCGGCGGTTAAAAATTATTGAAAACCTAATCAGCAAAGTGCTTAATAATCGCCTCAGCAAACTCCGAACACTTCAACTCCGGCACCGGCGGCTCCATCAACCTCGCCAAATCGTAGGTAACTTCACCGTTAGAAATTGCCGCGCCCAAACCCTTCTTAATCAAATCTGCGGCTTCCTGCCATCCCATGTATTCTAACATCATCACCCCCGACAAAATCAGGGAACCCGGATTAACTCGATCGAGACCGGCGTGTTTCGGTGCAGTACCGTGAGTCGCCTCAAAAACAGCACATTCATCACCAATATTCGCGCCGGGGCCCATGCCCAATCCGCCGACAATTGCAGCCGCCGCATCGGACAAATAATCCCCGTTCAAATTCATCGTCGCCAAAATCGAATATTCGGCGGGGCGAGTTTGAATTTGTTGGAAAATGCTGTCAGCAATTCGGTCATTGACCATGATTTTTTCTTTCCACTGGCCGCTACCGTGACTTTCCCAAATTGCGAACAGAACATCGGCGACTTCTTGACAAATTTTGGCTTGTTTTTCGGGAGTCAAAGCGTCGTATCCCGGCTCTATTTGGCGGGCGTTGTCTTGTAAGCTAATGTCGGGATTGTGTTCTTTGTTGCCCAGAATCCAAGATTCTCTTTCTGTCACGCACTGAGCGCGATATTCGGTGGTTGCCAACTCGTAACCCCAATCTCGGAAGGCTCCTTCGGTGTATTTCATGATGTTGCCTTTGTGCACCAATGTTACTTGTTGCTTGTCTTTTGGCAACCGCAAAGCGTGGGCGATGGCGCGCCGCACTAAGCGCTGAGAACCGCTTTTGCTAATCGGTTTAATTCCGATTCCTGAATCGAGGCGAATTTGTTTTTTGCCGTGTTCGGGTGTTGCGGGAATTAACTCATTGTTGAGGTATTCAATTAGTTTGTTGCCGATTTCGCTGCCTTGTTTCCATTCAATTCCCAGGTAAATATCTTCTGTATTTTCCCGGTAAATAATTACGTCTAGCAGTTCGGGAGTTTTGTGCAGCGATGGGGTTCCAGCATAATATTTGCAGGGCCGCACGCAGGCGTAAAGGTCAAATATTTGGCGCAAGGCTACGTTGAGCGATCGAATTCCGCCGCCGATTGGGGTTGTCAGCGGCCCTTTGATGGCGACGCCGTATTCTTTGATGGCGTCTAGGGAATCTTGGGGCAAATATTGGTAAGTACCGTAGACATCGCAGGCTTCGTCGCCTACGTAAATCTTGAACCAGTTAATTTTCCGCTGGCCGCCGTAAGCTTTCTCTACCGCAGCATCCATGACTTTCTGGGATGCTGGCCACAAGTCTACGCCCGTACCGTCGCCGCGTATGAAGGGGATAATTGGGTCGTTGGGGACGATCGGCGAACCGTCTTGGAAAGTAATTTTAGAACCAGTTGTCGGGGCTACAATCTTTTCGTACATATCTTAACAGTGCGGATAGCAATTCTCCCTATTTTGCCACGATTGTCTGTCTAAACCTCAATAAATCCTAAATTTTTGTCTAAATTTAAGTTTGATGTTTGGGCGATCGGCTATTTGTCACTGTGCTAATCTGGCGATCGCCAAAAAACTAAATTCAAAAAAGTAGTAAAAATAGCAGAAGTTTGTCTCAGATATGCCCATCTATCTTTCAGCGCTACTGTTCGAGACATCGTTAAAGCGAGTCAAAATGGCGATCGCTTTTGAACCGCAAATAAACGCCGATAAACGCAGATATTTTTGAGGATATGGCAACCGCCAAGACAATTAGGAAGTTCTTAAATGTCTGAAACATAAGATTTTATTGTTTCTTCTTTCCTCCTTCCTCCTTTCTTCCTTCCTTCCTTCCTTCCTTCCTTCCGTTACATCCGTTACATCCGTTACATCCGTTACATAATCCGTTGCCGAACTTCCTTCCTTCGTTCTGCATTTACTTGCGATATTTTTCCTTCTGCATATTCTTTTTGACCACCCACAAAATAAATCCAATGACAATAGTCACGGCTACTATTTTAGAAACGGGAGCCAGATAATCATCGACAAGTGCATAATTTTCGCCGAGTTTATATCCGGCAAAAGTGAGGAAACTCACCCACAAAATTGTGCCGCCTGTTGAGTAGAGTAAAAACGGGATTAAAGGCATATTGTTAATGCCTGCAGGCAGGGAAATCAGGGTGCGGACTCCCGGTACGAGGCGACACAAAAATACGGCTTTGTTGCCGTGTCTGTTAAACCATCTATTTGCTTTGTCAATATCGGCGCCTGATACTGTAATCCATTTGCCGTATTTGTCGGCTAAATCCCTCAAGCGTTCTTCGCTCAATAATTTACCAGCATAGTACCAGGGAAGTGCTCCTAAAACTGTCCCTATTACTCCTGCTGCGATCGCCGGTGAAAACTGCATATCGCCCTTGGATACCGTGAATCCTGCCAGCGGCATAATCAATTCTGAGGGTATGGGGGGGAACAGGTTTTCTAAGAACATCAACAGGCCTATTCCCAGATAACCCATCGACTGCATTGTGTTAGTTATCCATTCAACCATTGTGATTTAATAATTGGTAATAGGTACAGCAGAAGGAAGAAGTCATCGGTCATTAGTCATTAGTCATCAGGAAGAAGTCATCGGTCATTAGTCATTAGTCATCAAGAAGAAGGAAGAAGTCGGATGGAAGTCGGAAGAAGTCCGATGGAAGTCGGAATTGCTCGTTCCAAGGCTCTGCCTTGGAACGCATATATAGAGGCTCTGCCTCGACTGCGAACCAGGGAGGCAGAGCCTCCGTCCATTCATTCCCAGGAAGAGCCTGGGAACGAGAATAAACTGACATTCCGGCAGGGAATGAATTCCCTGCCTCAAAGCTAAAGTCCTCTAAAGAGGACTAAAGAACTTATTAGTCCTCTTTAGAGGACTTTAGCTATTAGCCAGGGGTTTCAACCCCTGGCGGACTTGTGGACTTGCAGACTAGAAGGTTAAGTTGTCACGCCTTGGACTCTGCCTGGGAATGAAAAGACAATGATTAAGTGCCCGAAGTCCAAGAGTTGGTGTACTCAATTTGCTCGGCTGTCAAGGTATCAATGTTAATTCCCATTGCTTGCAATTTTAGACGCGCAATTTCCTTGTCAACTTCCACAGGAATTGAATGAATACCCGGCTCTAGTTTGCCTTTGTTCGTGACGAGATGTTCGCAGGCCAAAGCTTGGTTAGCGAAGCTCATATCCATCACGGCGCTGGGGTGTCCTTCGGCTGCTGCCAAGTTGATCAAACGGCCTTCGCCCAAGACAATAATCGACTTGCCATTATTGAGGTGGTATTCTTGGGTGAAAGAGCGGACTGTTTTCACATCGGTGCTCTTGGCGCCGAGGGATTTGAGGTCAATTTCAATGTCGAAGTGACCGGAATTGCAAACAATTGCGCCGTCTTTCATGGTGTCGAAATGTTCGGCACGAATGACGTGTTTGTTGCCGGTAACGGTGATAAAGATATCGCCGACTGTTGCTGCTTCGTCCATCGGCATGACGCGGAAACCGTCCATCACTGCTTCGATCGCCCGAATCGGATCGATTTCAGTAACAATTACGTTAGCGCCCATGCCGCGGGCGCGCAGTGCCGTGCCTTTGCCGCACCAGCCGTAGCCTGCAACCACAATATTTTTACCAGCTAACAGGATGTTGGTAGCGCGGATAATCCCGTCTAGAGTAGATTGACCGGTGCCGTAGCGGTTGTCGAAGAAGTGCTTGGTGTCGGCGTCGTTGACGTTCATTGCGGGGAAAGTCAGCACGCCGTCTTTCAACATTGCTCGCAGGCGCACGATGCCGGTGGTGGTTTCTTCGGTGGTTCCGATCAAGTCGGCAATTTGGTTCGGGCGGTGCTGGATCAGGGCTGCTACTACGTCGCTGCCGTCGTCGATGATAATATTGGGACGGTGGTCTAGGGCTGTGTAGACGTGGCGTTCGTAGGTAGCTGCGTCTTCTCCTTTGAGGGCGTAGACGGAAATGCCGTAGTCTTCAACTAAGCAAGCCGCTACGTCATCTTGAGTGCTCAAGGGGTTGCTGGCGATCAGTACGGCGTCGCCACCGCCGAGTTTGATGGCGATCGCCAAATGAGCGGTTTCTGTGGTTACGTGGCAGCAAGCAGCCAAGCGAATCCCAGCGAAAGGCTTTTCTTTAGCAAAGCGTTCTTGAATTTGGCGCAAAACGGGCATTTCCCGGCCGGCCCACTCGATGCGTTGCTTGCCCAACGGGGCGAGGGACAAGTCTTTGACTTCGTGTTTAATCTTGACGGATGTAGCTACCATGTATGTTATTTCCCAGAAATCATCAAACTTTGTTAGTTTTAGCAGATTTACCTATCTGCGGGCAAGTGTTGCGATTTTACTTTCTGAGGGTGGGCGGTGCCGATCTTAATTTTTGATTGCGATCGATTTGCGATCGAGTCGATGGAGTCACCCGCACCGCTAGAGTCAGTCGATTTTAGATTTTCCATTTTCGATTTGAGATTTACTTGCAGCGCGGTGAATCTCGGAGGAGAAACTAGGGTAGAAAATTTTAGGCTGCTCGCGACGCCAGGAGTGAGCAAGTATCCGTTTTTAGGCGGGGTCAAAAATTCTTGTCGGGCGAGCTCCGGCGGACTCAATCTTTTTTGTGAGCGCGGCGTTCTTGAACTATATGAATAATCGAAGGCACAAAAGAAAGTACAATTATTGCCCCAACAATCGGCAGTAAATATTCATCAACTTTCTCCGGAGGAATCATCTTTCCTAAATAATAACCCAGCAGCGTTAGCCCCACCGTCCACACAAACCCGCCGATCAGGTTGTAAAACATAAAAGTTTTGTATTTCATTGCCGCCACTCCCGCCACTATCGGCGCAAAAGTGCGGACAATTGGCATAAATCTCGCCAGTACCACTGCTTTTTGGCCGTGTTTTTCGTAGAAGTTTTCGGTTTTTTCTAAATATTCTTTCTTAAACAGCCACGAATCTTCCTTGTTAAATAAGCGACGGCCCCAACGGTGTCCGGTTGCATAGCCAACATTATCGCCAGCCACCGCGCAGACAAAACACCCAAAAATTAGCGTCCAAATATTCAGAGAGTCGGGCCCCGACGCCACAATTCCCGCAGCAAACAGCAAGCTGTCTCCCGGCATAAAAAAACCGAACAGCAATCCGGATTCCGCGAACACAATAGCCCAAATTCCCAAATAGCCGAAGGTTTTAATCAGTTGCTGCAAATCAAAATTCATCTTTCTGTTTTTCCGAGGAATGGGCTAAGCAGTAGATAAATGACATCTATGATATCATTGTCTGTTGAATATAGCATAAACGAGGGTCTGGCCAAATCAGAAATTACCCAGCGCTCGATTATTTCCCTAAAAAGTTTTAGTTAAAATTTAACAATGGGCGCCGTAATTCAACAAATCCAAACTAGCTTGTTAAATCTGCTGGGTCAAGCGATCGAGGCAATGCCGTCAATAGCAGCGGCCCTGGCAGTTATTTTCCTGACGCGCACCGCAGCTAGGTTTGTGCGACGAATGAGTTCGGCAGCTTCTGAACTTACTGTCAAAAGTTTGTCTTTGCGATCGCTGTTCGTGCAGATAGCCTATGCCCTCACTTGGGCGGCAGGCAGTTCGATCGCCGGCGCGATCGCCCGTTCCCGGCTTTGCGTCCGGGAGACATCATCGGTTTGTTAGGATTGGGTTCAGTAGCTGTTAGTTTCGCCTTCCAAGACATCTTCAAAAACTTTTTAGCGGGCATCTTGATGCTGCTGCACGAACCGTTTCAATTGGGCGACCAGATAGTTGTAGAAGGCTTTGAAGGTACTGTTGAAGAGATTTCGATGCGTTCAACTATAATTCGGACTTATCAGGGAGAGCGAGTGATTGTGCCGAATGCGATCGTCTTTACCAATTCAGTGCGGGTACTCACAGCCATGCCGCACAGGCGAACCGACCTGCCTTTAATTTTAGACTGCGATACCGAACCTTCCTTAGCAATTGAAACCTTGGTAAAAGCTATTTCCGAAGTCGAAGGCGTTTTTTCGCAACCAACCCCAGAAGTAGATATTTCAGGGCTTACCGATGGTTATTTGCATCTGATTGTCCGCTATTGGACGCTGCCGGAACAAACACAGGTGCGGCGGACAAAAACTAGGGCTGTGGTGGCGATTCTAGCCGCGCGCGATCGAGCCGATATTAAAATTCCTCAACCCCTACCGGTGAATTTGTTCGACTTGCACTCGTCGAACAACTCTGCGTCAAATTCAGCTAGCGACGCATAATTAAGCTGCTGCGAGAGGGGGAGAGTGTTCGAGGGGAAGAGTGTTCGAGGGGGAGCTCAGAAAAATATTCCGACTTCCCTCGAACCTCTTCCTTCTTCCCTCGAACCTCTTCCTTCTTCCTTCTTCCCTCTTCCTTCTTCCTGATGACTGATGACGGCAGGACTAATGACCCATGACTGATGACTAATGACTAATGACGGCAGGACTAATGACCGATGACTTCTTCCTTATTAAATCAAGCAAAAGGCGAGCCGATTTCCCATCAGCGCGCCTGCAAATTTTATGCTTTTTTTGTCAAACCTAATTAAGCATATCGTTCTGGTTCAAAAAATTATCCAGCCGTCTTGCTAGCGCGGCGGCGGCGCGCTGCAACCAAGCCGCCCAAACCGAGAGCCAAACCAGTCATCGTCATCGGTTCGGGAACTGCTTCGGCGCTGACGGTGAAGTCTTGGAAGTCTGCGTCGTTGCCGCCGCCGCGATCGTCGAAGGAGATTAGCGTGCCTCCGTTAGACAGAGAAGCTGTTCCATCTGTGAATTGTCCGGCAGCTTGGAAGGTGTTCGTTGTTTCTTTGCCGAGTGCGTTCCACAGCGACGCCCCGCCAAACACGGCTTGCTGACTACCACCGGAACCGGCATTCAAGGCTGATGTCGAGTAGACAGTGCCGTCGCCGCCGCTGTTGAGTCCCAAAGTGTAAACTTGATTTGCCAGGAATGTGAATACTCCCGAGCCCGAATCCAAGACTGTATTGCCCAGAGATCCTTTCCATTCGTTCTGGTCGACATTGTCTGAGGATTTAGTTTCCCACAACAGGGTGTGAACTAGAGATGTCACCGAGTTATTCACGGTGTAAATTCCCAAAGAGGAAGTGTACGCACCGTGAGACTCTTTGAAGCTAAACATGACATCTGTATTTTGGCTGAATGTGATGCCGTTGGTACCAAAGGAGAAGGCTTGGGCTGGAGCTCCTGCCCCTAATAAAGCGGTGGCGGCTGCGGTAGCTGTTAGGGCCCATAAGAGTTTGATATTCATAACCTGATTCCTTTTGTGTGACCATATTAATAATTTCATTATGTGATACTTTGTGTGTGTTTTTTTCACTTGATGTGAATTTTGACAGACTCTTTATCAAGCATTTACAAATCCTTTATAAATGCTGTCGAGCGAATCGGCTACCGGGCGATCGCTCCCTAAAAATACACACAAAATAATTATAAAAATTGTGGCTGTAAACCTTGCAGTCGCGGTCATGCGAGCGCGAACCGGCCAAACTGATTTGGGTCTGGTTTATCCTAATTTTTGATTTTATTCCGAGTCTAAATCCTTAACAGCAAACACTTACGTATAAACACCGTCACTTCCGCGAAATCTGACCGTTATCAAAGTTTTCTATTAACCAGAAACTGGGAATATTTGTTTTTTAGGACTTGCGTATGGGAGTTAAAGTAGTCGATCGCTCGGGTAAATTACCTACAAACTGCGAGCGTCCGGTTTAGGTCTTTTGGTGGAAATACGGAGAGCCCGCCCCGTGACAGAACCCAAAGATTCGATCGAGATCGGCTTTCTGCTTTCAAAATTCTCAAACAGCAGATTGCCCCTCAACAAATACCATCTATAGAAGCTATTGGCAAGCCGTAATCGCGATCGACCGCATCAAAAAAGACCGCTGTAGCGTTCCTCGGCCCAAGGTTCGCCCCTGCGGTGGTAGCCGTTGCGTTCCCAAAAACCGAGTTGTTCGGTTTCTGTAAACTCCAGCCCGTTAATCCATTTAGCGCTTTTCCAAGCGTACAAGTGCGGAACTACCAGCCGCATCGGGCCGCCGTGGTCTGGGGAGAGGGGTTCGCCGAAGACGGTGTGGGCGAAAAAGTTTTCCGAGCGCAGGAAGTCGTCGATCGCAATATTAGTAGTGTAGCCGCCGTAGCAGTGCTCCAGGACGTGCAGAGCCGAGCGATCGACTTCTACGTGGTTCATAAAATCTGTGACTTTGACTCCCGTCCACTGCACGTCGAGTTTTGACCAGCGGGTGACGCAGTGAAAATCGGCAGTAAAGTTACTCTGGGGCATGGCCTGGAAGTCCGACCAAGTGAAGGTTTTTGGTTTTGCCAATCCCCAGACTTTAAATTCCCAACTCTCGATGCTGACCGAGGGTGTATCGCCGTAGGTCAGGACGGGAAAGCCGTTGGCGAGGTATTGACCAGGAGGAACTCGATCGCTGTTTTCTGATTCTGGCTTGCGAAAAAATTTGCCCTGCATTGATTCAAGCTCTACAGTAAATGACTGCAATCCTCAGTATAACTTACACAGAAGGGCGCATCGCAATTGATCTCAAGGTATTCGGCTTTCATCACTTATGTATAAAGAAATATCCCCCAACTCTGCCTGTGCCGACCTACTTCTGCCGTTTGAGAGAGCCGAAGCTAAAAATTCAACAAGTCTTGCCCCAGCGTATTAATTCCCTAACCTTAAATTTTATCAAAATTAATGGTACATTTCCTAATTTTTGATGTATTGTAACAATATGCTGAGATGCCATATGTAATGTAAAAAAAATTTAATGGGGTAAAAACCATGATCGCAAGTTGCTTGATTCCGTTTACGCTCTGCTTGATTGCTGGGTGGGTGACTGCTGGGACTGACAACAGAACGCTAGACGGGATTCCGGCTCCCATAGCTGCAATTATTGGAGTGTGTTCGTTAATTTGGTTTGTGGCGGTGTGTCCTTGGCCTGTTGAACTCGCTCTAGTCTTGGCGGTGCTGGTGTTGGGCAAAGCTTACCTGCAAGATATCTTGAAAGTCGGCTGAGTTTTCAGGGCTAGGGCTCCTATATTTGCGGGAGGGCGATCGTCCTCGGGTGCTTCTACTTTCTTGAAGAATTTTCCCTTTTGGCTATTGTTTCGGTTGTGTTCTGTGAGGAAGCCACAACGGCAAAAGCAAACCCAGCATTGGTGAAATTCAATTTAGATATTTCGGTTAAAATTTAAAAGATCGAGGTGGTCGTTCGATCGCACGTACAGCAGATTCCACGTTTAGGAAGTACACCTGAAGAACGATCGCCGAGCGGGACAAGGCACGGCGCCGTGTCCTCTATCTCTGCACCGACCTACTTACCTGAAAAATGCTGTAAGGTGCGCGGCCCGAGCGCACCCTACTACAGATAAAGTAAGTCAAATGTCGAGCTGTTAAATTGGCAAGCGATTGATATCTTTATTAGAACCAATTACTACCATCACCTCGCCGTTTTTCAAGCGTTCGTTTGGCTGGGGATTGATCTCGAACTTGTCGGCGCGACCGACTGCGAGCAAGGTCAAACCGTACCGGCGCCTCAGATCCAAATCGGCAATGGTTTTGCCGTCAAACTTTTCAGGAACGAGCAATTCCACGATGCTGTGATCTGGGTCGAGGTCAAAGCGTTCTAAAATGCTGGGTTTTGTAAGAATGCGGGCTAAAGAGCAGCCCATTTCTCGTTCTGGAAAAACTACATGATCGGCGCCGACTTTTTTCAACAGTTTTAAGTGAGTTTCCGAGGAAGCTTTGGCGATTACGTGAGTTACACCGCCTTCCTTAAGGTTTAGGGTGGTGGTAATGCTTTCTGCTAGGTAATTGCCGATCGCCACAATCACTGTTTCAAATTCAAATATACCCGCTTCGTGCAGAGCGCTAGGCTCGGTAGAATCTAACTGCACAACGTGAGCAGAAATGCGATCGCTCAAAGCTTGAGTTACTTTTTTTTCGTCGGAGTCAACTCCCAGGACTTCGTAGCCCAAGCCGTGCAGAGTCGAACACACAGCCCTGCCGAAACGTCCCAAACCAATAACTGCAAACTGCTTGTTTTCGGCGCGCAAACTGCGAAAAAAATTTAAAGATGACAGGTTCACTGAATATCCAGCGCTGAGCGTCTTGCTGTTTAAATTTTAGCAGAGACAGCGCCGCCTCCTTTTGATTTTTGGGTAAGTAGTAAAAGTTGATTTGGGTTGTCACCCACTGTTTAGATTATCAGCAACGAGGCCGGATTTTTCTATCCTACTAACAAACTTTCCTCAGCATACTTAAAAGTTCTGGGTTTGGGGTCGCCGAATGCAGCACTCATCAGCAGCAGCACGCCAACCCGACCTATGTACATTGTAGCAATTAAAATTAATTTGCCGACCGCTGAAATCTTGGCTGTAATCCCTGTGGAAAGACCGACTGTGGCAAAAGCTGAAACTGCTTCAAACAGCGCTTGGATAAATTCTACTTGGGGATTGGTCACCTCAATTAAAATTGCAGATGTGAACGCGACCAACAGGGAACCGAAGACTACGCTAATGGTTTTCAGAATCATTGCTGGCGGGATTTGACGCTGATAGCACTCCACCTCTTCCTGGCCTTCGAGAACTGCTGCGGTACAGCTAAACAATATCCTAAAAGTTGTGGTTTTGATGCCGCCGCCGGTGCTGCCGGGACTGGCGCCGATAAACATGAGCGCGATCGTCAGAAATAGCGAGGCTTCGCTCATTTGGCCGATGTCAATTGTATTGAATCCTGCCGTGCGGGGAGTAACAGATTGAAACCAAGCTGCCATCACCTTTTGCGGAAAATTGAGAGGGCCGAAAGTTGCTGGGTTGTTGTATTCCAGCAGCAAAAATGCTACCGTTCCTAAAATTAAAAGGACAGCAGTTGTACTGGTAACAACTTTGAAGTTCAGGGAAAAAACTGTGCACATCGGGCTTTTGTAGAAGCGATCGCGCAGCCACAGGTACATTTCCATAATTACTTGATAGCCGATTCCCCCAAATACGATCAAACCGCTGACTGTGAAGTTAATCACAGGCGAATTTACGTAGCCGATTAAATTATCTGAATAGATGCTAAACCCGGCGTTGTTAAAGGAATTAACGCTGTGAAATATAGCAGACCACACACCTTCGTTAAATCCGTATTTTGGGACGAAAACCGACATCAGCAAAAACACTCCAGTTAATTCAAACAACAGGGTTGTTGCTAGAATTGACTGCACGAGTTGCACTACGCCGGCTAGTCCAGGTTTGTCAAGAGATTGTTGCAGGGCCATTTTGTCTTTTAAGCCAAAGCGGCGCCCCAATAACAGCAGCAAGAAAGTTGTGGCTGTCATGTAGCCCAAGCCTCCTATTTGCACCAGTAAAACAAGGCACAGTTGCCCCCAAAAAGAGTAATATTTTCCGACATCCACAACCGACAAGCCTGTGACGCAGACAGCGGAAGTAGAGGTAAAGAGTGCTGTTATTGGATCGCTCCAAGTTCCATCAATTGTGGAAAATGGCATCATCAACAATAGAGCACCTGCGGTAATGACGGCGAGAAAGCCCAAAGCAATGGTTCGCGAGACAGTCATTCGATTTTAGATTTTAGATTTTAGATTTTAGATTTGGGATTTTGGGATTTGGGATTTGGGATTTGGGATTTGGGATTTGGGATTTGGGATTTGGGATTTGGGATTTTGGGATTTGGGATTTGGGATTTGGGATTTGGGATTTGAGATTTGAGAGGGAACCCACAAATTGATTTTAGATTTTAGATTTTAGATTTTAGGGGGAACCCACAAATCGATCGCCCGGCCCGAAATCAGGACATCTCTGCGAGTGCGAGTGCCTGCGGTCGATCGCACTGGCATCGCAAAATTCCATGACAACATCGGGAAAATAACGGTAGAATTCCTTTAACAACTTGCGATCGTGCGATGACATCAACACTTTACCAGCAAATTCAGCAACTTTACGACGCTTCTAGCGGTTTGTGGGAGCAGGTGTGGGGCGAACATATGCACCACGGTTACTACGGCCCGGATGGAAACTTAAAGAAAGAGCGCCGACAGGCTCAGATTGATTTGATCGAAGAACTGCTGGGCTGGGCCCGAGTGCCGACAGAGAAGGCACTCTGTCAACCTTACCGCATTCTGGATGTCGGTTGTGGCATCGGCGGCAGCACGCTGTATTTGACTCAAAAGTTTGGTTCGATCGCTAAAAATAATTTAAAGTTGGATGGCGGGGTCGATCATCATTTTAGCCGATCGGCCCAACCAAATAAAACGGGCGATCGCGTTACAGCGACCGGCATTACCCTGAGTCCGGTACAGGCAAACAGAGCAACGGAACGCGCTAAAATTGCTGGGCTAGAAAACAATGTCAATTTTTTGGTTGCAGATGCTTTAAATATGCCTTTTCCTGACGAGTCGTTCGACTTGGTTTGGTCGCTCGAAAGCGGCGAACATATGCCGGACAAAATTAAGTTTTTGCAGGAATGTTGCCGGGTGCTCAAGCCGGGAGGAACTTTGATTTTGGCGACTTGGTGTCACCGCCCGCTGGGAGAAACGGCGGGAGAATTGACAGATGAAGAGAGAAAGGAATTGGCAGAAATTTACCGGGTTTATGCTTTACCTTACGTGATTTCTTTGCCGGAATATGAGGAAATTGTCCGCAGTTTGCCTCTGACAAGTATTCGCACGGCTGATTGGTCGAAGGCTGTTGCTCCGTTTTGGGATGTGGTGATCGATTCTGCTTTGACTCCGAGCGCGATTTGGGGTTTGCTGACGAGCGGTTGGACGACTGTTCAAGCTGCTCTTGCTCTCGGATTGATGAGCCGGGGATATGAGAGCGGATTGATTCGTTTCGGGCTGATTTGTGCTGTAAAATAATGGGGATAGAGCAGAGATTTTTTGAGTTTTGAGTTGAGGGGTAAGGTGTTCTTCGGAGTATTGGTGTCAACTTGAGATTAAAGGTAGTATGAGTCTACTGTTTGATGATTAGGGCCGATCCCCCCTAGCCCCCCTTAAGAAGGGGGGGACTGGAGCGATCGAAGTTCTCCTTCTTAAGGGGGGGAACCGAAAACTTTCTCTTTCGTCCCCCTTAAGAAGGGGGATGCGAGGGGGATCGAGACTTGGCTACAAGCGAGAATTGTCGTGCTACCCGGATAGTCGGGGAAAGCCGAAAACTCTCTCTTTCGTCCCCCTTAAGAAGGGGGATGCGAGGGGGATCTAGACTCGGTTATAAACGATAGAACTCAAGGGTTTTAGGCGATTGTTGATACCAATGGCTCGGAAGAACACCCTACAGAATAGTATTTTTGGTGCGTTTGTAGGATTTATGAGCAACGATTCGATCGGCAAGTCTTGGATTGATAAAGATAACAATGGCTCGGCTCCGCAAAGCTGGGCGAGCGCTTTTTGGGAGTTTTCTCGACCGCACACGATAATCGGGACTACGTTGAGCGTACTGGCTTTGTATGCGATAGCCCAAAGCACCAGATTATTTGCGAATCCTATATTTTTGCCCCTAGCTTTTGCTTGGTTGGCTTGCATTTGCGGCAATATTTATATTGTGGGATTGAACCAGTTAGAAGATGTTGAAATTGATAAGATAAATAAGCCTTATTTGCCGATTGCCTCGGGAGCGTTTTCTCGCAAGACAGGGGAATTAATTGTAATTGTCGCGGGAATTATCGCTGTTTTGACGGCTGTTTTGCAAGGCCCGTTTTTGCTGGCTACAGTTGGTGTGAGTTTGGCGATCGGGACTGTTTATTCTCTGCCGCCAATTCGGCTGAAGCGGTTTCCTTTTTGGGCGGCGCTGTGCATTTTTACGGTGCGGGGCGCGATCGTCAATTTAGGGCTGTTTCTGCACTTTAATTGGGTGTTGGGTTTGTCTAGGGCGAAAAGCATTTTCTCGGGCTGGAGTTGGGATAGCGCGTCTTTGGGGATTCCTGGGGAAGTTTGGGTGCTGACGGTTTTTGTGATTGTGTTTACTTTTGCGATCGCGATTTTTAAAGATATTCCCGACATGGAGGGCGACAAGCAATACAATATTACTACGTTTACGATCGAGCTGGGCAAGCCTGCTGTCTTTAATTTGTCTCGCTGGGTGTTGACGGTTTGCTATTTGGGGGCGACTTTGGCGGGAGCAGTCGCATTGTCTAATGTTAATTTAGTGTTTCTGGCGGTTTCTCATTTCGTGGCTTTGGGTTTGATGTGGTTTTGGAGCGCGAAAGTTGATTTGGACGAGCAAAAAGAAATTGCTGATTTTTATCAGTTTATCTGGAAGTTGTTTTTCTTAGAATATCTAATTTTTCCCGCAGCTTGTTTGTTAGGGTAGAAGTTCGGCAGCGGATTTTGTAACGGATGTAGCGGATGTAACGGATTTAACGCATGGATGTTGAGGGAAGAAGGAAGGAAGAGTTAACAGATTAGAATAAGTTGGCAATTACAAGTTGGCGAACTCCCAAACAACAAAGACAACTATGGCTTCTAAGAAAAAATCGCAAAAATCTGCCGTCAAACTGGGTGCAGAAGATTCTTTGAACATAGCTTGGGAATATCACCAAGCGGGGCGTTTGTTAGAAGCTGAGAATTTGTACCGGCAAATCGTAGAAGTGCAGCCGGAGTCAGCAAATGTGTTGTGTTTGTTGGGAATAGCGGTTAGACAGCAGGGAAAAGTTGCTGAGGCGATCGACTTTTACGATCGCGCGATCGCCCAAAACCCCGATTTTGTAGAAGCACATTTAAACAAAGCTCATGTTTTGATGGATCGAGGGGAAAGTCAAAGGGCGATCGCCAGTTACGAACAAGTCATCAAAATCCAGCCAAATTCCGCACTCGCATACAATAATTTGGGCTGGCTAAAACAGCAATTAGGCGAAATAGACTCGGCAATTTTATATTACCAAACAGCGCTGCATCTCGAACCAAGTCGCGTCGAAACAGCGCACAATTTAGCAGGTTTATTCAAGGAAAAAAATCACTTAAACGAGGCAGTTGCCTGTTACTTGCACGCTTTAAAAATTAATCCAAATTTGACATATTCTATCATCGGGTTGGGAAGAATTTTGCAGGAGCAAGGTGAATTAGCAGAAGCTTTTAAATGCTACCAGAAAGCTATAGAAATAGAGCCAAACAATCCCGAAGCTCAGAACAATGTGGGAGCATTTTACCACGAACAAGGAAATGCAAAAGCAGCAATATCCCACTACCGACAAGCATTAAAATTTAAGCCCGACTTCGTAGATGCTATTAACAACCTCGCCCACGCTTTGGTCGATTTAGGAGAATTTCAAGAGGCTTTTGCTTGTCACCTTCGAGCCTTGGAATTGCAGCCAGACAATGCCACCGCACACCTGGAATTAGCCTTAAGTTTGCTATTGTTTGGAGATTTTCAGCGCGGTTTTGCTGAATACGAGTGGCGGTGGCGTACTTCGCAAGTAGAACCGAGACAATTTCTACAGCCGCTTTGGGATGGTGCGGATTTGCAGGGGAAAACTATTTTACTCCATGTCGAGCAAGGCTTCGGCGATTCGATTCAGTTTATTCGCTACGCGCCGATTCTGCGCAGCCGAGGCGCTAAAGTTATGGTGGCTTGCTATCCAGAATTGATGCGGTTGTTTGCGACAGTTGCCGGTATTGAATATTTATCAGTCTGTTTTGAGAATTTGCCAGCATTTGACGTTCACGCACCCCTGATGAGTTTGCCGAGAATTGTGGGGACAACTCTGGAAACAATCCCGGCCAATGTTCCTTATTTAGCTCCGCCTGCTGAGTGCAATTTTGCGCTGGCTTCTGAGGCAAATTTGAAGGTGGGGATTGTGTGGGCGGGGAGCCCGCAGCGCCGGAAAGATAATCAGCGCTCTTGCAGTTTGAGCGATTTTATTCAATTTTTGGATGTGCCGGGAATTGCTTTTTATAGTTTACAAAAAAACTTGTCGGAGTGCGATCGCACTTTGCTCAACCAGCACTTAATACCGGATTTGAGTCCGCATCTGAGCGACTTTGCTGATACGGCTTCGGCGATATCCCAACTGGATTTAGTGATTAGTGTCGATACCTCTGTTGCACATTTAGCCGGTGCTTTGGGTAAACCGGTTTGGGTGCTGCTTTCTTTTGCTCCTGACTGGCGCTGGCTGCTGGAGCGCGAAGACAATCCTTGGTATCCAACTGCAAGGCTTTTTCGCCAAAGTCAGCCGGAAAGTTGGCAAGAATTGTTTGATGAAGTGCAGGCGGCTTTGAGTTTATTTGCGATCGCACATTCTGCTACTTCTTCCGAGGATTCTGGGAAATATCCGCTCACAATGACTGTCGATCGGACGGCTTCCCTCGATTCGGAAGTGCTGGAAATGACAAATTCAAGTCTGGTAGATCGGAGTCAACAAGTATTTGCGATCGCGAATCCAGCCTTAGCCCCAGGCTCCGCAGTCAAGCAATTGCAGGGGATTGAGACATCTGTGGCGATCGCAAATTCGGTTGTTTTAGAGGATTTATTGCGGCAAGCAGAACATTTAATGGAAACAGGCGATAAGGAAGAGGCGATCGCCCTTTACGAACAAATAATCTCTATCGAACCAAATTGCGTCCAAGCACGGATTAATTTTGGTTTCCTCAAGCAAGAAAAGGGCGAGTTAGATGCAGCTATTCCGCATTACCGAGAAGCTTTAGCCCTCGCTCCAAATATTCCTCAAACAGCTTACAACTTGGCAAAGATTTTTGAGGAACAAGGTCAAGTCGAAGAGGCGATCGCACATTACGAACAAGCTCTTGCCGCTGAACCGGATTTCGTGCCCGCACTGATTAATTTAGCGGTGGCGCTGCAAGAAAAGGGCGAACTTTTAAGAGCGCTCGATCTGTACCGGCGAGCGCTGGAAATTCAACCCCATAGCTGGGAAGCTTACAACAATCTGGCAACAGTGCTGCAAGAACAGGGCAATTTAGAAGAGGCGCTGGAGTATTATCACAAAGCTCTGGAATTGCTGCCGGATTTTGTGGAAGCTATCAATAATTTAGGCAGGACTTTTCTGGAAAAAGGCGCGGTTGAAGATGCGATCGCCTGTTACAGACGCGCGATTCATTTGAATCCAAATCATGCTAGCGCTCACCTGAATTTGTCCTTGGCTTTGCTGTTGGCGGGAGATTTTGAAAATGGTCTCGCCGAATACGAGTGGCGCTGGCAAATCAAAGAATTTAAAACTGGCCATTCCTGTTTTTTGACGGCGCCGGGAAATACAGTTTCGGCGAGAGAATACCGGCCGCTGTGGGATGGTTCCGATTTGCAGGGAAAGACTGTTTTGCTGCACGCCGAACAAGGTTTAGGCGATTCGCTTCAGTTTATTCGCTACGTGGCGATCGTCAAAAATCGAGGCGGTAGGGTAATTGTTGACTGTTACCCGCAATTGCGCCGTTTGTTTGCAATGCTTGATGGTATTGATTTGCTGATAGTTAGAGGTGAGCCGCTGCCGGAATTTGACGTGCAAGTGCCGATGCTGAGTTTGCCCTATGTTCTCGGTACAAAGCTCTCAACAATTCCGGCAAATGCTGCTTATTTATCTGGGCCTGCGGATGCTGAATTTGCGCTTTTGCCCGATCGCAATTTGAAAGTTGGGATTGTCTGGGCGGGAAATCCCAAACACCGCAAAAACACCCAGCGTTCTTGCGGTTTAAGTCAGTTTCTGCCGCTTTTGGACGTTTCGGGGGTAACTTTTTACAGCTTGCAAAAGGAGGTTTTAGAGGCCGATCGCGCGCTGTTGAATCAAACGCCGATCGTCGATTTGAGCCCGCATTTTGGCGACTTGGCCGATACTGCTGCTGCGATCGCCAAACTGGATTTAGTCATTAGCGTCGATACCGCTGTCGCTCATTTGGCGGGCGCTTTGGGCAAACCGGTCTGGATTTTGCTGGCGTTTTCCCCGGATTGGCGGTGGCTGTTGGAGCGCGAAGACAGTCCTTGGTATCCGACGGCGCGGCTGTTCCGCCAGCATCAGCGGGGCGACTGGAAACCTGTTTTCGAGCGGGTGGCGCAAGCTCTAGGCGCTGTTTCTGCTGCATTTGTGCCGTCGGATGCGGCGGATGCAGAGTTTCGCTCGGGCCGAGATTTGCAGCAGCAGGGCAACTTTGGCGGTGCGATCGAATGTTACGAGCGGGCGATCGCGATCGATCCGAATTATGCCGCCGCCCACAGCAATTTGGGCGTTGTCAAACAGCAAAGCGGGCGCTTAACAGAGGCGATCGCGCATTACCGAAAAGCGCTAGAAATCGACCGGAATTTGGCGGAAACTGCGAGCAATTTGGGCAGCGCGCTGGCGGAAGCAGGGGAGAATGAAGGGGCGATCGCAGAATACGAGCGGGCGCTGTCTTTGAACCCGAATTGCGCGGAAGCGCTGGTTAATTTGGGCGTGCTGCGGGAAGAGCAAGGGAATGTGCCGGAGGCTGTAAGCTGCTACGAGCAAGCGATTCAAGTTAATCCTAATTGCGCGGCGGCTTATTTGAATTTGGGAATTGTGCTGGAGGAACAAGGGGAGGAAGCGGGGGCGAATTACGAACGGGCGATCGCGAATTACAAACGGGCGATCGATCTCGATCCAAATTACTTAAATGCCTTGCACAACTTAGCATACGCCTCGATCCGACAGGGCCGAGTTGCCGATGCGATCGCGTATTACGATCGAGCTCTGGCGCTGCAACCGGATTTAGCAGAAACTGATCTCGCTTTGGGGAGTTCGCTGCCAAACCCAGATAACTTAGATGAGGCTCTAGCTGTTTGCCAGCAAGCGGTTCAGGAGTTGCCATCAAGTGCTGGCGCTCGCTGCAATCTGGGAATTGTCCTGCACAAACAAGGCAAAATTGCAGGTGCGATCGCCTGTTACCAGCAAGCTTTGAGCCTGAAACCTGACTTTCCCGAAGCTTGGAACAATCTGGGTAAAGCTTTTGAGGAAGCGGGAAAAATGGCAGAGGCGATCGAATGTTACGATCGGGCGATCGAACTCAAACCCGGTTATATCAATCCCCTCAACGGTTTGGGAAAGGCTTTGCACTCGAGCGGTCAATTTGCAGGTGCTGTCACCTGCTACAGCCAAGCAGTAACATTCAATGCCGCTAACCCGGAATCTCACCTAAACTTAGGTTTAGCTTTGCTGCTGTCGGGAGAATTTGAGCGCGGTTTTTCCGAATACGAATGGCGGCTCCTGGTTAAAGAAAAACAGTTCCCAACTTACAACTTTCAGCAGCCGATTTGGGATGGGAAAGATTTGGAGGGAAAAACTATTTTGCTTTGCCCGGAACAGGGTTTAGGCGATGCAATTCAGTTTATCCGCTACGCAGATTTAGTTAAGCAAAAAGGCGGACGGGTAATTGTTTGGTGTTTGCCGCACTTGCAGCGCTTGTTTGCACAAGTTTCGGGAATCGACGAGTTAATAGTTAATCCAGAAGATGCACCGGATTTTCAAGTACGCGCGCAGCTAATGAGTTTGCCGCACCTCCTGGGAACAACTTTAGAAACTATACCGGCAAAAGTTCCTTATTTAGCTCCGCCCCCGGGCTGGGAATGTTCTATTCCGAACACTCCTAATTTGAAAGTAGGGATTGTTTGGTCGGGAAATCCTAAACATTCACAAAATAAAGTGCGATCGTTCCCGCTAGATTTGTTAACCAAGCTGTTAGAGATTCCCGGAGCAGATTTTTACAGTTTGCAAAAGGAAATGACAGCAGAAGCTCGCGCTTGGTTAGAGCAAATGCCCGTAACAGATTTAAGCTCTCATTTGCACGACGTGGCCGATACTGCGGCTGTAATATCGGCTCTGGATTTAGTGATTTCTGTAGATACTTCTGTGGCGCACTTGGCCGGTGCTTTGGGCAAACCGGTGTGGATTTTGCTGTGTTTTGTGCCGGATTGGCGGTGGATGTTGGAGAGCGAAGATAGTCCTTGGTATCCGACGGCGCGGCTGTTTCGCCAGTCCACAGCGGGGGATTGGGAAGGCGTTTTAGAACGGGCTATTTTGGCGCTGAAAGAAAGAATTTGCCAGCATCAGGAAGCTCTACCCCTAGGAGAAAGTCAGCCAAATATTGAGTTGGCTAAGAAACAGTTCGATCGTGGAAATCTGCTGAAATCCCAAGGCAGGTTTGCGGAGGCGATCGCCTATTTTAAGAATGCTTTGGTTTTGCAGCCGAATTCGATCGCAGCCGCTACTAATTTGGCAGTGACGCTGCACCAAACAGGCGATTTAGCCGAAGCTGCCACCTATTATCAGCGCGCGATCGAAATTGACCCGAACTGCGCTCAATCGCAAAATAACTTGGGCATTTTGCTGCAAGATCGGGGGAATACAGCCGATGCTGTAACTTGTTTTCAAAAGGCGATAGCCCTAAATCCAGTTTATGTCAAAGCTCTCAACAATCTCGGCGCGACATTCCAGCAGCAGGGCGAGTTGCAAAGTGCGATCGCCTGTTTTCACCAAGCACTTTCCGTCAATGCGAATTACGTGCCCGCGCTGGTAAATTTGGGCGCGGCGATGCAAGCAAAATGTCAGCTAGCTGAGGCAGAACGCCTTTACCAGCGTGCAATTGAAGCAGAACCGAACAATCCTAAAGGACACTACCACCTGGGAACGTTATGCTTGGCTGCGGGCAAAATAGAACAGGCAATTTCTAGCTTGGAACGAGCAATATCATTAGATCCAAATTATGTAGAAGCAATCACTAATTTAGGCAGTGCTGTACAACAATTGGGAGACGCAAATCGCGCAATTTCCTGCTACAATCAAGCTCTCGCAATCGATGCAAATTGTGTTAAAGCTCACTTCAATTTAGGCTTAGTCTTGCTGTTGACTGGGGACTTGCCGCGCGGTTTAGCAGAATACGAGTGGCGCTGGCAAACTGAACAGGCGAAAAAATTGCAGCGGTTGAATTTTGACAAGCCCGTTTGGGACGGTTCAGATTTGAACGGGCAAACTATTTTGCTGCGCTGCGAACAAGGTTTGGGCGATGCCATTCAATTTGTGCGCTACGCCGCCATTGTGCAGCAAAAAGGCGGCAAAGTCATCATCTCTTGCTATCAAGAACTGAAGCGTTTATTTAAGCAGATTCCTGGCATCGAACAAGTTGCGGTGCGGAGGGAGGAATTGCCGGATTTCCAAGTACAAGCACCGCTGATGAGTTTGCCGCACATTCTGGGAACAAATTTAGAAAATATACCCGCAAGTGTTCCTTATTTAGCGGCGCCGCCGAATTGGCAATTTTCGCTAAATTCCGATGGCAATTTCAAAGTAGGGATTGTGTGGGCGGGAAGTTCGGAACATTTGAAGGATTTTCAGCGATCGAGCGATTTAAGCTATTTCCTGAAATTGTTAGATATTCCCGGTGTAAGTTTTTACAGCCTTCAGAAAGAAGTGTCGGCGGGCGATCGTATTTTGTTAAATCAAATTCCAGTAACAGATTTGAGCGACAATTTGAACGATTTTGCCGATACTGCGGCGGTGATATCGCAACTAGATTTAGTAATCTGCGTGGATACTGCTGTCGCGCACTTAGCCGGTGCTTTGGGCAAACCTGTATGGATTTTGCTGTCTTTTATGCCGGATTGGCGGTGGATGTTGGAGAGCGAAGACAGTCCTTGGTATCCCACTGCGCGGTTGTTTCGGCAGTCAAAAGCGGGCGATTGGGATGGAGTTTGCGATCGCATAAAAACCGCCTTGCAAGAGTTAACAACCTCATTTGCGATCGCGAGTGAGACACCGCAATCGCCAAGCGCGATCGCTCCCAACGCCCTGACAGAAATTGACGTGCAGTTTCACATAGCAAAAGCCTTACAAAAACAAGGTAACAAAGCAGCCGCCGCCGCGCGCTACGAACAAGTAATTGCCGCCTCGTCCAGCCACGCCGAAGCCCACACTTATTTAGGTTATCTCAAACAGGAAAAAGGACAAATAGCCGAGGCAATTTGTCACTACAAGCAAGCGCTAGAAACCAATCCAAACCAGGGCGAAACCCACTTATATTTAGGTTGCGCCCTGGAAGAACAAGGAAAAGTTATCGAGGCGATCGACTGCTATACTAAAGCAATTCAACTATCTCCCGAATCGCCCAATTTGCGTTTGAGACTAGCGTTTGCTTTGCTTTTAAATGGCAATTTGCAGCGTGGTTTTGCGGAGTACGAATCGCGCTGGCAAACTCAAGAACTGGAGCAGCGCTATTTCGATCGACCGCTTTGGGACGGTTCCGATTTGCCCTCGAAAACAATTTTATTGCACCCAGAACAAGGTTTTGGCGATGCGATTCATTTTATCCGCTACGCACCTTTGGTTAAGCAAAAAGGTGGCAAAGTTATTGTTGCTTGTCATCCATCGCTGAAGCGCTTGTTTGAAGGAGTTGCAGGGGTAGATAATGTAGTAACAAACCCGAAGGATTTGCTAGAATTTCAAGTGCAAGCGCCGCTGCTAAGTTTGCCGCGAATTCTGGGAACTACTTTGCAAAATTTACCTGCAAATATTCCTTATTTAGCTCCGCCACAGGATGGTAAATTTTCTCTAGAACCGAACGATCGACTAAAAGTAGGTATTGTGTGGGCGGGCGGCCCGCTGCACCGCAAGAATCACGAGCGATCGTGTAAATTGAGCGATTTCGTGAATTTTTTAGATGTTGCGGGAGCGAGTTTTTACAGCCTTCAGAAAGATGTGTTAGCGGGCGATCGCACTTTATTAAATCAACAGCAAATTCATGATTTAAGCGAACATTTAGGCGATTTTGCCGACACCGCAGCGATTATTTCGCAACTGGATTTAGTAATCTGTGTTGATACTGCTGTGGCGCACTTAGCCGGTGCTTTGGGTAAACCGGTGTGGATTTTGCTGTCTTTTATGCCGGATTGGCGGTGGCTGTTGGAGCGCGAAGACAGCCCTTGGTATCCCACTGTGCGTCTGTTTAGGCAGTCAAAGGCGGGTGATTGGGATGGCGCGTGCGATCGTATAAAAACCGCCCTAGAACAGCTAATTACCAGTTCCCAGGCTCGTTCCCAGGCTCTGTCTGGGAACGCATATCCAGAGGCTCCGCCTCAAAATCCCCTCCCAGAAACCCCGCCACAAATAACAGGAATCGGCATCAGTTGGCCAGTCAGCATCACCAGCGGCTGGGGAATTTACGGCATGAATTTAACACTGCAACTGCTGCGAAATCCCGCCTGGGAAGTTGCACTTTTAGTACCGCCATCCATCACCTCAGAATCCATCAATCCGCTGCACAAATCGCTGTTATTACCCGTAGTAGAAAAGCAGAAACAATTTCAGGAATTAGTAACAGCCAATTACGACAAACAGATTAGTTGTAATTTTCCTGTACTTTACGCTCTCGGCAACAATTTAGCACCCTCTGGAGTTGACAATCAAATTATCAGCGCTTGTCAAGTAGGAGTCATCTTTTTTGAAGACACGCGAATCACCGCAGAAGCACTAGAAAAAGCCAAGAAATATAGCGCGATTGTCGCCGGTTCCCACTGGAATGCCGATGTTTTGAGAAGCTGCGGCTTGACTAATGTGGCGATGGTAAATCAAGGAATTGACCCGGCAATTTTCCATCCTGCACCTAAATCTAATCTATTTGGCGATCGCTTCGTGATTTTCTCCGGCGGCAAACTCGAATATCGCAAAGGTCAAGATATTGTAATTGCCGCTTTCAAACGATTTCGCGCCAAACATCCAGAAGCTTTGTTACTAACAACATGGCACAACTTCTGGCCCCAGTATATGCTGGGAATCGAACAAACCGGAAACGTTACCGGACTTCCGAATATCAACCGCGACGGCAGTTTAGGAATTTCCCAATGGTTGGCGGCTAACGGTTTACCGGTTGACTCTTTTATCGACATCGGCTTAATTCCCAATCACCTCGCCGGACAAATATTGCGAGAAGCCGACTGCGCTGTTTTCACCAACCGCTGCGAAGGCGGCACTAATTTAGTCGCGATGGAAAGTATGGCCTGCGGAATTCCGACTATTTTATCAGCAAATACCGGGCATTTAGACTTGATTTACAGCAACATTTGCTATCCTTTATCGCATCAGGGACGAGTTAAACCGACTGCTCATTTTCCCGGTGTAGAAGGTTGGGGAGAGTCTGACGTTGAAGAAGTTGTTGAGGCTTTGGAACAAGTTTATACTAAGCGCGAAGCCGCCAAAAATCGCGGTTTAGCAGCGGCGAATTTTATGCTCGATTGGAGTTGGGAAAAACAAGTTAAGCGCTTTCTAGATGTTATTAAGGAGCTTTAGATAATAGGATGAAGAAGGACTAAAGTCCTCACTACAAACCTGGTTCGTAGCATCGGACTTTAGTCCTTCTTCCTCCCAGAGAGAGGACTAAAGTCCTCACTACAAACACGGTCAGACTTAATACTATTTGAACTTTTGAAACCAGACACCTGTTTCATCAATGGTATGCAGAGAAAATGACTCATCTTTCATCTTCTCAAAATCGTGTACTGCTTGCTTGCAGCCCTCCCAGTGTCCGTAATCATCAACTTGAATCAAACCGTTAGAAATAACGCTGTCATAAAGCGTATTAAATATATCCATTGTTGACTCATACCAATCTCCATCAGCGTGCAGAAACGCAATACTTCCTATTGCTGGCTTGTATTTGGGTAAAGTCTCGGCGAATAATCCCTTAACCGGTACAACAATATCTTTAACTTGCAGTAATTCACAGATTTTATCCAAATTTTCACTAATTGCAGCTTTGAGAGTTCCTTCGCCAAAACCGGTGAGATTTGCAGGTATTCCCTGATGTTTATCAATCTCAGTAGGTGCCGGCATTCCTTCAAACGTATCAAAAGCATACAGCACTCTCGGACGGCGGCTGTAATGTTTAATTACAAATGCCATTAACGCCGCTGAACCGCCTTTGCAAGTTCCGCATTCTACAAAATTTCCCGGCAAATCTTCCACACATATTTGCTTGGTCAAACAATACAGAGAAAACAGTCTCGATTCGCTAAGCAGCGTGTAGGGGCGCACAATTGACAAGATATTTTTAAAGTTTGCAGGAAAAGTTTGCACTGACGATTTGCTGCTGTCAATAATTTTCCCCAAATTTGGCTGCTGTAGGGTTGGCAAGTTCTGTTTTGGCATAACTGAAATACCGCTGACTGAATAGCCCTGTAAATGTGCTGGTAACTGCCAAGAAATATTGGGATCTGGTTGATGTTTTACAGGCTCGACATTCCCCCGCCAAGCAGCCCCCATAATTTGCATTGTTTGATATATTACCGTTTGCCATCCCTTTTGTTTCAAGTAATCCAAACCCTTAGCCACAGCGGGAGAAGCTAAATCATGAAATAAAATTATGGCATCTTCTTCAGCCAATTTTTCGCAGGCAATCGCATCATTTAACGGGCCATCGCCTTCGTGTTCTCCATCAATAAAAATTAACGACCATTTGCGGTTGAATTGAGAGGCAAATTCTTCTACTCTTTGGGGGCTATACCCAGGTATTAGCTCGACGGAAGTTTGAACGCCAGACGCATTGAGAGCGCCTTGAATTGAATCGATGACGCTTTGTCTGATGTCCTCTCTTTCTAACAGCGGATCGACGACATCTAACTCAACTCCTGCGAGGGCTAAGTGACACGCAGACCATCCCAGCCAGCAGCCTATTTCTAATGCTTTTTTACCTGTGAATTGCAGGGCTGTATTGTAAAGAATGTGCGCTTCGTCGCGGCTGAGAAATCCGACTGAACTAACACGGCGATCGACATACCAATTGTGCTTGATTTCCCGGCGCAGGTAAGGCCACGGACAAGTCTGAGTATCGCCAACAATCATGTTGGGAAAGTACGCATCTGGGAGAATAATTTTTAATCCTGGCGAGACGTAATCTCCGGCGGGTAACAAAGTATTGTTTGTGATTTCAGATTGTGGTTGTACTGTCAGTTTTTCTGATTTTAACTGTGGAGATACTGGCTGTTGTATTGGTTGGTAGCGGAGACTAATTTCTATTTGATTGCCGTCGGTTGTTGCTATTTTTACTAAGTCGTGCTTGTGACCGGTGATGTGCAGAATGCCGATCGCCCCGTGCGGCAAATACGGCTCCACAAAACAGGCTTGCTGCTTGTCCCAGACGGGCAAACCAAAGTTGCAGCTCCAGTTGCACCGAGCCGGCAGCATCTCTGTGCGATCGAACATTTCAGTGCCGTAAACCAACCGATTTAATGCTATTTGGTCGGTCATCAAAGAAACGTGCCGCTGCAATCCCTGTTCCAGATATTCCGCCCAAAGTTCCCAGTGCGGCGCATCTTTGTGCAGTGCGAAAATACCTGCATTGATGGTGGGATAGCTGTGCAAATGTTCGGCTACTTCTTCCCCAAAAGCTGCTTGATAATCGCGATAAACAAATTCCCAGTACCAAGGCAATTTGCCATAAGCTAAATAATAGCCTCTATCTAATTCGGGAACAACTGCTAAACCCCGTTTTGCCGCGCCTTTTACGAATAATTCCACAGCTTGCCAATCTTGCACCCAAGCATCGGCATCTATCCACAGGTAGATGTCAAAATTGGGAAAGTATCGGCGCAGAAACGGACGGGCTAAAAGTCCTTTGAGATAGTGAGGGGCTTCATTTTTACCGGGAAAGTCAAAGTCCCAATCGGGCTTTTGAATGATATTAACTTGTGTTTCCAGCCACTGCAACTGTTCGGGAGTGCAGCCGAGATCGAAAAAGCCGATCGCCACATTTTCACCCTCGGATTTTTCCCGCACCGATAAAATAGTGCCTCGCACCAGTTCAAAGTAATTTGCATCGGCGGCCGTGATGATGATAATCTGCATAAATAGCTTTTATTATACAATAAACTGCTGGACACGGTAGGGCGCGCAATGCCCACCGCAATATTAATTAAACTATACTATCGAAACGATCGAGGAGGAATTGTGAAAAACCCAAAAGGAAAAGTTTATCTAGTCGGTGCGGGGCCCGGAGATTGTAACTTGATGACAGTGCGATCGCACAAACTGCTCTCCCAAGCCGAAGTCTTAATCTACGACGCCCTCATCGACATCCCGCAACTCGAATTAATCCCAGCAACTTGTCGGAAAATAGAAGTCGGCAAACGCGGCGGCAAACCTTCCGCCCAGCAGCAAGAAATTAACCGCTTGCTGGTAGAACACTGCCAACTAGGCAAACAAGTCGTGCGGCTCAAAAGCGGCGATCCGTTTATTTTTGGTCGCTCCAGTTCCGAAATTCAAGCATTGATAACAGCCGGGTGCGAGTTTGAAGTAATACCCGGAATTTCATCAGCATTAGCCGCACCTTTATTAGCAGGAATTCCCCTCACCGATCCGGTGATGAGCCGCTGTTTTGCTGTAATGAGCGCCCACGAACCGGATGCTCTGGAATGGGAAGCTTTAGTGCGGATAGAAACTTTGGTAATATTGATGGGAGGGCGCAATTTAAATGAGATAATTTGGCAATTGCAAAAACACGGGCGATCGCCCGAAACTCCGATCGCCATTATCAGAGATTGCGGCCGCCCCGAACAGCTTCTTTGGCTCGGCACGCTCTCCGATATTGTACAGCAAACAGCAGGTCAATCTCTGTCGCCTTGCGTGATAATCATTGGGGAAGTAGTCAGATTGCGCGAATATTTAATTCAGCCAGAAAGCACAAACATGAGCCATACACCTGTCACCGCTAACAACAGCCAGCCGCTAGCCGGAAAAACCATTTTAGTCACCCGCGCAGCTTCTCAGTCTGGTCAATTTAGCGATCGGCTCCAGCAACTAGGAGCCCGCGCGATCGAAATGCCAGCCTTGGTAATTGGTGCGCCTTCGAGTTGGGAACCGTTAGATAGCGCGATCGCACAATTGTCAAGCTTTCACTGGTTAATTCTCACTTCCCACAACGCTGTAGACTGCTTTTTTCAGCGATTGCAAGCAAAAGGCAAAGACGCGCGGAGCTTGTTTGGCATTAAAATAGCAGTTGTCGGGAAAAAGACAGCAGAAAGTTTGCGATCGCACTCGCTACAACCCGACTTTATTCCCCCCAACTTTGTCGCCGATTCCCTAGTCGAAAACTTCCCCGACAAATTGCCAAACTGCAAAATCCTATTTCCCAGAGTAGAAAGCGGCGGTAGAGAAGTTTTAGTCAAAGAATTCACCGCCAAAGGAGCGCAAGTAATCGAAGCACCAGCTTACCAATCTTGCTGTCCCGAAACAATCGATCCGATCGCCCGACGCGCACTCCAAAATCAAGCCATAGATATCATCACCTTTGCCAGTTCCAAAACCGTACATAACTTTTGCCACCTTATAGAAAAAACTCCCGAATTATCTTTGTCTAAGGAGTGGCTAGAAAGTGTTTGCATCGCATCCATCGGCCCGGAAACTTCCAAAAGCTGCCAAAATTTATTGGGTAAATTAGACGTAGAAGCCACAGAATACACCTTAGATGGATTGACTGAGGCGATCGTCCAATGGGCAACAAAATATCAAACTTTATAAGTTTACTCTACTCTTGTGTCTGCGGAGGCAGACTTCGTTTGTATAGACGCGGTTTCAACCGCCCTCTTGGGTCTCTTAGAGAGGGACTTCGTTTTTATAGCAGCGGTTTCAACCGCCGAATTTTACGGGCAGCCCTTGATTATCTCATCTTTAGGTTGTAAAATGGTTGTAAAATAACTAGGAGTAAACATGACCGCAAAAGACCAACTTCTTCAAGAAATTGACCAATTACCAGAACCGATGTTGAAAGAAATGCTTGACTTTGTACTAGCTCTCAAAGCAAAACATCCTGTAAAATCAGATAAAAGTGATGTTTGGAACGCTTATCTAGCATCTAAAAAAGAACGAGAGGAGGTTTACCGTCGCCTTGCAAACTCCTAGATTTATCTCCATAGATGAAGTGTTAGAACTTCATGAAGACCAAATTTCTAGCTTTGGCGGTACTTCCGGCGTTAGAGATGAAGGTTTGTTAGAGTCGGCTTTGGCTCAGCCTCAAGCAACTTTTGGCGGTCAACTTTTGCATCCAACAATTAGCGAACAAGCTGCCGCCTATCTCTATCACATAGCGATGAATCATCCATTTATAGATGGCAATAAAAGAACGGCTTTTGCGGTGGCAGATACCTTTTTGCGTTTGAATGGTTGCACGCTGAATTTGACGGACGATCGAGCATATGATTTAGTCATGCAAGTCGCACGGGGAACGATGACTAAGGAAGAATTAAGCACTGAGTTTGAGTCATGTATTGTTGAGTTTTATTAAGAAGTAAGTTGGGCAACATACGTTCAGATTAGGAAGGTGCGCCCATAAACACCCTACGTTGATGCAATGTCGTGTCCGAGGCCGGGTGCGGGGAATCGCGGAACAAAATAGCGAGTAAAATTATCACTAAAGAACAAAGCCGATCGCCTTTGCCTCAAAACACTAATCAAACTAAAAACTAAAAAAGCCCAAACCGCCGCCAGCAGCCAACTCCCCCGACGCATCTACAAATTACCAACAGCCATGAATATAAACTTTTCTCGTTATGACACCTTAACCGCACTGCTAACAGGAACCACCGCAGCCTTAACCATAGTGATCGGCCAACCCGCAATCGCCAAAACTCCCCAAGAAGTAGCCAGCATC